>JAHZBJ010000039.1 GCA_019423445.1 Oscillospiraceae bacterium | reverse complement strand
GGTTGGTGGCCATAATCACCTCGGCGACATTTCCCTTGGCCACCCGTTCCAGCAGCCCCTTGACATTGATCTGCTCCGGCCCCACCCCATCCATTGGACTAATCAGGCCGTGGAGGACATGGTAGACCCCGTCATACTCCTTGGTCCGCTCAAAGGCCAGGACGTCCCGGGGGTCCTCCACCACGCAGATGGTGGAAGCATCCCGGCCCTTGGCCGAACAGATGGGACACAGCTCCCCGTCGGTGAGGTTTCCGCAAACGGGACATTTCCGGATCTTGGTCCGGGCATCCAAAATGGCCCCGGCAAACTCCCGGGCCTTTTCCTCCGGCAGGTTCAGCACATAAAATGCAAACCGCTGGGCAGTCTTCCGCCCCACTCCGGGGAGTTTCGCAAACTCCTCAATGAGCTTTACCAGAGGCAGCGCGCCTTCCATATGCGGGACCTCCTTTCACAGCAGTCTAGGGGATCAGAACATCCCGGGGGCCTTCATCCCCCCGGTGATGGCCCCCATTACCTTCTGGGAGTCGGCCTCCACCAAACGGATGGCCTCATTCACCGCGGCGGAAATCATGTCCTCCAGGATCTCCACGTCCTCGGGATCCACCGCCTCAGGCTTGATATGGACGGCGGTGACCTCCTTCTTGCCGTTCATGGTCACCTCAACCATGCCGCCTCCGGCGGTGGCGCTGTATTCCTTCTGGTCCAGCTCGGCCTGGGCCTTTTCCATGGCCTCCTGCATCTTCTGGGCCTGGCGGATCATCTGGTTCATGTTGGCGGCTCCGCCGCCGCCCATTCCCTGGGGAAGTCTTGCTCTCATAATCATGCTCTCCTTACGACGATTTCAGTTTTATCCTTCTTCCACCGGAACACCGGCTTCCCGGGCTTTCCGGAGCACCTCATCCACCGGGCTGGCCTTGGGGGCCTGGACCTGGGGAGCCGGGCCGCTGTAGGGCCCGATGCCGTATCGGGTTCCGGTTACCTGGGCAATGGCCTTTTTGATGGAGTCCCGGGTGTAATCGTTGCTTTTCATCATCTCCCGGAATACCGGGTTGTCGCTGGCGATCAGAACCCTGCCCCCGGCAGTGTAGGCCCGGGAACCGGTCAGGGCCCCCTTGACGGCGGGGTTCACCTTACCCAGGCGCTCCAGCACCTCCTCCCACTGGGGAAAGGGTACCGCCCCGGCGGAGGGATCCTCCCGGGGGGCTGGGACGCAGGCGTCCCGCCGGGCTGCGGGGCCGGGGCTTTCCCGGGGGTCTCCTCTTCCCCAGCCGGGGCAGAGGTCCGGGCCGCAGCGCGGGAACCGCCGGAGGATTCCTGGGGGTGGGCAGAAGCAGACAGGCCGCCGGCCAGCGCCGCATTGAGCTTTGCTTCCAGCTTGTCCATCCGGTCCAGCAGGGCCTCCGGGGACTGGTTCAGCCGGGGGTCACAGAGCTTGATGGCACCGATCTCCAGCTCGGTACGCCGGGCGGAGGTCCGGGTCATGGCGTTCTGGACCTCCTGGAGGGTACGGATGGCATAGATGAGCCGGGCGGGGGTGAAAATCCCAGCCTGGGCACGGTAACGCTCCAGAGTCTCCGGGAGGCAGACAATCAGCTCTTCCGGAGTCTTGGAGGCGGTGATCATCAAAAGATTGCGGAAATGGGAGACCATCTGGGCACACAGCCGGTCATACTCCACCGACTGTCCCCCCACCTGGGCAATGATATCCATGAGGCGGGAGAGGTCCCCCGCTGCCACAGCCTCTGCCAGGTCGAAAAGATAGTCCTGGCCAATAAGCCCCGCCGCCTCGCTGACGGTGTGTACTGTCACCTCATTGCTGTGGGCCCGGCAAAGATCCAGCAGGGAGAGGGCATCCCGCATCCCGCCGTCGGCCAGCCGGGCGATAAGGGCAGCCGCCTCCTGGTCCATGGCGATCCCCTCCTGCCCGGCCACATAGGTGAGCCGGGCGGCGATGGTATCGGTATCAATGCGTTTAAAATCAAACCGCTGGCACCGGGACTGGATGGTGGCGGGGATCTTGTTCACCTCAGTGGTGGCCAGGATAAAAATCACGTGCTCCGGAGGTTCCTCCATGATCTTCAGCAGGGCGTTTACCGCCCCGATGGAGAGCATATGGGCCTCGTCGATGATATATACCCGGTACTTTGTGACATTGGGGAGGAAATTGGCCTCTTCCCGGAGGTCCCGAATGCTGTCCACGCCGTTGTTGCTGGCGGCGTCGATCTCCACCACGTCCACCATAGCGCCGCTGTCGATGCCCCGGCAGATCTCGCACTCACCGCAGGGGCTGCCGTCCCTGGGGGAGAGGCAGTTGACCGCCTTGGCGATGAGCTTGGCACAGGTGGTCTTGCCGGTACCCCGGCTCCCCATCAGCAGGTAGGCGTGAGCGGGCCGGCCCTGCCGGATCTCGTTTTTCAGGGTGGTAGTGATATGCTCCTGCCCCACCACATCCTCAAAAGTCTTGGGACGCCATTTCCGGTACAGCGCCTGATACACGGCTCTCCTCCTCCTTTCCGCCGCCCTGCGAAAAAGGGATAGACACCCGCGCCCCTTCCGGGGGCGGAGGTAACGCCTTCTGTCATACGGAAGCCGGTTGGCTGCGGCACCCGCGAAACGCCGCTTAATGCTGCTCGGTTCCCCGCCTGACATGGTTCACGGCGCCGCGTCGCACAGGACCGGACTTCCGCATGACACAGGGCGTTCCCCTGGTTTGTCTATCCCTTGGTCTCGGCCGGCCCGCTTTCCTTTGGGCCAGCCTAATTATTATACACGATTCTCCCGGAAAACTCAACCGTTATTTTTCCCGGTTCAAAGGCGGGGGCGGACCTATGCCTTGTGACCCACCCCCGCAACACCAGGTTCAGCCCTCCTGAGGCTCCTTCATCTCCAGGCCGATGGCCTCTGCAACCTCCTGCATCCCCTTGATGGTCTCGGAGATTACATCGTCCAGCTCCATACCAAGACGCTGAGCCCCCTGGATGATGACCTCGCGGTCCACCCCTGCGGCAAACCGCTTGTCCTTAAACTTCTTTTTGGCGCTTTTCAGCTCCATGTCCATGACGCTCCGGGAGGGACGCATCAAAGCCGCCGCATTGATGAGCCCGGTAAGCTCGTCAATGGTGTAGAGGGTCTTTTCCATCTCCGACTGGGGCTCCACCTCGCTGCACATTCCCCATCCGTGGCTGGCTACCGCCCGGATCACATCCTGGTCCACACCCTTTTCTCCCAGGATCTCCCGGACCTTGGTGCAGTGCTGGTCGGGATACTTTTCGTAGTCCAAATCGTGGAGCAGCCCCACCACGCCCCAGAGTTCCTCCTCTTGAGGGCTCTTCAGCTTGGCAAAATGCCGCATCACCCCTTCTACCGCAAGGGCATGCTTCCGCAGGGAGTCGCTGTCGTTATACTCTTTCACCCATTCCCAGGCTTCTTCACGGGTCGGAATCATGGCTCATCTCTCCTTTTGTCCGAATTCTTCCTTTTAGTTTACCACCAATTTCCCCGGGAATCAATCTCCGGCCGGGCAGCCCCCGCGGCCACGTCCGTGAGAGAAGATGCTGCGCAGCGCAAGACACTGCCCCGCTCCCTGAGTATATCACCTGGGATCCGGAAGGCGCTGGAAAGGGTAATCGGGGGCTTCCCCAGCCCGGGTGACCTGTTCAGAGAGCGGGGTACAAACCTGCACCTCTGTGTCCCTTCTCTTACGGACACGGAAGCCCGGCCTGCCGGGCCCCAACCGGGTCAGTAGGTGATCCGGGAAACGTTGCGGTCAGACTGGAAGGTGTCGAAGTTATAGAGGACCAGAACATCGTCAAACTGGTTCTCGGTTACCACTTCGCTGACCTTGAAGGTCATGTTTCTCAGATCCGCCACCCACACTTCGTCGTAGCTATAGGTAAGGAATGGTGCAAAACAGTTGCCGTAACTGTCCTTGATCACAAGGACCCGGCTGGTCCGCCCCTCCTCATGGTTTTTGTTGTTGCTGCTTTTCAGGATGGTAAGCCCGTTGTTGCCGTAAAGAAAGGCGGCGTACTTATCCCGGGTATCAAACTTCTCTGTCTGATAAATACCGGTGACCTCCGCTACAGAGCCGTCCGCCTGAGGCACCTCCCGCTTCCCATCGATGGTGACATCATCCACCGGGATATCGTACCACACAAGGGTATCCGGCTGAACGTTATAATTCTTGGTTTTGGTGTAATAGGTCCCCAGGAAGCCCGGCTCCTCCTTGCGATAGGGAGCCAGCTCCTCCAGGGAGACGTAATCCAGGCCACGGCTCTCGGCGTAGGCAACGTATCCCACCCACGCTCCGTCGGTGGTCCAGTGATGGTCGGTGCGGTAGCATACCTGCCGCTCTGAGGCTTCTTGGGTCAGAGGGGTCAACAGATCCAGGGTGGTAAAATTCTCCCCCTCCAGCTTGCTGTAGAGCTCTCCAATGGCCTTCGCCTGGTCCACATCCGGCAGCCCCACAGGGAGCTTATCCCGGAGGACCTGATAGGAGTTGGGGGCGATCGCCACCGTCACATGACCGGAATAGGAAGCGAGGAATTTGTTGAGGAATCCCGCGTTCCGCTCCAGCTGGGCGGTATCCACCACTGGGATGGAGGAATCCACCTGGCCGTCGCCTCCAAAACCAGTACCGTTGGGACGGCTCTCCGCCAGGATGGGGTCATACATCTTGTTGAGAAGATAGCCGTCCTTTCCGTAGGCCACCCCGTTGTTTTCGGTCTTGGCCAGGACCGATTCAAACACCGACTTCAGGGTGATCCATCCGTCCCGCCCCACAAACTGGTCGTTGATATACTCCTCGTAATCCTTGGTATACTGATTCTTCATCAGGGACTCCAGGGTAAACACCGGCTTTTGCTTCAGCTGCCGGTTTTCCAGCTCGCTGTATGGGTTACTGGTAAAGCACATGTCCAGCCCGAAAAGCCCCAGCATAAATACTGCAAAAACCACCAGGAGAGGGTATTTTTTCAAAATTTCAGCTGCTTTTTTCATTACGATTCCTCTCCTTTCATCAGAAACGGAAATACAGGAACGGGTTATAAGTGGCGTCTTCCAGGTAGGCCACACTGGCCACCAACACCACCATCAGCCCGGCGTACTTCACCCATCGGAACCGTTCCCCGTACCGGGCGTCCAGCCTCGCCAGAAGGGGGGTGGACATAAACACGGCAATGAGGAAAGTAACCCCGTAGTTGCGCAGGTAGTAGACCCATTCGGTGCCAGGACGGAAGGAGAACATGGCAGTGAGGAACCGCCCCAGGGCCGCGAAGTCGGTGATTGCGAAGAGGGCCCAGCTCACCACTACCAAAAAGAGAAGGTAGACATGGCCCCAGATCCGGCTCTTCTCCAGGTAGGGGCGCAGGAAAGCCTTTTCCAACACCAAAAAGACGAAGAAGTAGAGGCCCCACAGCACAAAGTTCCAGCTGGCGCCGTGCCAGAGGCCAGTGGCCGCCCACACCACAAAAAGATTAAAGATCTGCCGTGGGAAAGAGCAGCGATTCCCCCCCAGGGGGATATACAGGTATTCCCGGAACCAGGAGCCCAGGGTCATATGCCAGCGGCGCCAGAATTCGGTGACGCTTTTGGAAATATACGGATCATCAAAGTTCTGGGGAAACCGGAAGCCCAGCATCCGTCCCAGGCCAATGGCCATCTGGGAGTATCCGGAGAAGTCGAAATAGATCTGGAAGGTGTAGGCCAGAATCCCCAGCCAGGCCAGAGGAGTGGAGATGACATCGAAATTCATGGCGGAGACTTCGGTCCACAGGGCACCGATGTTGTTGGCAATCAGTACCTTCCGCCCCAGGCCTCGGATGAAGATGTCGATACCCTCCTGAACGTCGGTCAGGGTGATGGACCGGCTCTTCAGCTCCCGGCTGACATCGGTGTACCGGACAATGGGGCCGGCAATCAGCTGAGGGAAGAGCACCACATAGGCTCCAAAGTCAATAATGTTCCGCTCCGCCGTCACCTTGCCCCGGTAGACGTCAATGGTATAGGACATGGTTTGAAAGGTGTAGAAACTGATACCCAGGGGAAGGGTGATTTCCAGCAAAGGGAAGCTTGTCCCCAGAAGGGTACCCACATTCTGGAGAATAAAGTTGGTATATTTAAAGAAACCCAGCATTCCCAGATTGAACACCACCGACATCACCAGAAAGGCCCTGCAGGCAGCTTTGCTTCCCCGGTGCTTTTGGATGCCGTTGCTGGCGATATAGTCCACCAGAATAGAGGCCACCATAATGGGGAAATACCGGACTTCTCCCCAGGAATAGAAAATGAGGCTTTCCACCAGCAGGACCAGGTTCTTAAACCGCCTGGGGGTGAGATAATAGACCAGCATTGCTACCGGGAAAAACCGGAACAGGAACAAGATGCTGCTAAATACCATTAGGGACCCTCCATAACCGTGATCGGGGAATATAATATCTTATCTAGTATACCAGCTTCTCCCCGAAACTCCAAAGGTTTTATAAGAAATTTCACATTTTGCGGCAAAAAGCCCGGCGCCGGAGGGCGCCGGGCCATCCGTCCCGGATCAGGCGATGTTATCGATGTTGCTCTTGATCTTCTCCTCGATCTCTGCCACCTCGGCGGCGGGATCTTTATCCATCCGGCCCATGATCACCAGGAAAGCGTAATCCCCCACGGTGAAGACCTTACCGGCCTGGGCTTTGGAGTACTGCTCCGGCAGATACTGCTGGAAAGACTGGTTCACAAAAGCCAAGCGGTCTTCCAGGCCCTTGGTTACTGTCTCCAGCTTTCCTTCCTTCGCCTTAACAGCGATAAGGTTATCAGCAGAAACCATCACCATGGTGACATATCCCGCGTACTCCTCTACATCCGCGGGGTCGATACCCAGAAGGTCAGTAAGCATGGTATCATCCACCGCCCCGGGCATGGAGAATTCATATTCCTCGCTGATGGAATCCACGATAGACTGAAGGGTAACGCCCTCCTTCAGGCTGGGGGCAGCAGGCTCTTTGGAGCCGCAAGCGGCGGCGCTCAGCAGGATGGCAGTCGCCAGTAACATGGAAATAATCTTTTTCATTGCTATTTTCCTTTCTTTGGGTGTTTGGCCCTCAGGGCCGGCACAATAATTAGTGTGCCTCTTTTTTTTATTTATTGCAGGTGATGGAAAAAATTTCTTTACAATACCCAGCTTTTCGGTCTACAATGAAAAATACACCGAAAAGGAGTGATATAAATGAGCAACGTGCTGGTGGTAGTGGACTACCAAAAGGACTTTGTGGACGGCGCCCTGGGCTTTGCCGGAGCGGAAAAACTGGAACCCGGTATTGCGGCCCTGGTGGAAGAGTATGTGAAAAAGGACTGGCCGGTGGTCTTCACCCTGGACTCCCACGGCCCCAATTACCTGGAAACCCGGGAGGGGCGGCATCTCCCTGACCCTCACGGCCTCAAGAGCGCCCCCGGCTGGCGGCTTTACGGGAGCCTGGAACGGTATATGGAGGAGAGCCATCCCCATGTCTACCTGGCCCCGAAGTTCTCTTTCGGCGCCCAGAACTACAGCTTTCTCCAGCAGTATCAACCGGAGCGGATCACCCTGGTGGGTGTGGTGACCAACATGTGTGTCATCGCCAACGCCATTATCCTTCAAACAGCTTTCCCCAACGCGGAAATAGCGGTGGACTCCCGCCTCTGCGCCAGTTTTGACCCCATCCTCCATGGCAAGGCCCTGGATGTGATGGCGGGAATGCAGATGGAAATCCTTCGGTAAAGCCTTACCGCCATTAAAGATCCCGGACGCTATGCGTCCGGGATCTTTTTTCCAGTTTTCCTGGTCATCCAGTCTCCGCTTTTGCACCGAAGGCCAGATTGGATACCTTGGCGGGAGAATCCGAATTCAAATAGGTCTCCAGGGAATAGGCAAACAACACTTGACTGTAATCTCCGGGGTTAAACTCTCCTATCTCGCCGGCGGTAAGGAGGGAAAGATCCAAAAAGGTGATCTTTTTGTAATGCCCCGCCAAAAACGGCAGATAGCTCAGGGCTGTGTGGTCCCCCAGCACCAGGAGGGAGCTCTCCCTGGTTCCCAGAGTGTGGATCTCTATGCGGGGCGCATATCCCCCCAAAATGGCGTCCATAGCCTCCCCGGAAACAGCCGCCTCCCGGGGGTAGAGGGTCCCATAAGTTTTCTGAGCATAGCGGTTCCAGCTGATCACTTGGCTCTGGGTCTGTCCCGTGGTATCCCGATAGGCGGTGATAACATCGGGGCGCACCCCGCCGTAACCCCACCGTTCATAAAGATCCCCGTAGTACTGGTGATTCAGGTAACTCACCTCATACTGCTGAAGGGGGATCTCCGCAAAGTCCAGCCTGGAAGCCAGTGCCTGGTAGACTTCATATCCCCCCAGAGGGGCCAGATTATCCTCAGTACGGTAGAACAGGTAATCGCTGTCGGAATAGAGAAGGGCGTTGTAGGCGTCCACCGTCACGGCGCTCCCGTAAAATTGCTGGTAGGTGTTCTCGATGAAGTCCCGCTGGTTATAGAGGGGCAGGTAACTGGGAAGGTCGTCAGCATAAATCGCACAGGCTGTGGGCAGCAGGAGAAAGTAAGCAGGGGTATCGGTCTGCTTAATGGCTTCCAGGATCTTACGGGTATTGCCGCGGTAGACAGTGGTATCGGAGGTAACCTTGAGATTGGGAATCAGGCTGTCTTCCAAAAGAAAGAGCCCCTCCTGCTCCACATTGCCTCCTGCCATCCGCAGCCGCAGCACTCCGTTCCGGAGCTGCTGGCGGAAAGGAAGGTTCTCCCGGAAGAAATCCTCCAGGGCCGTTGCAAGGACTGTGGGGTGATCCCACCCCTGCCGCACCACCTGCCAGGCTCCGGCGGGGTCGTTGACCACAGCACCCAGCGCAATAGCCAGTACCAGGGCGATGAAGCCCAGGGGCAGCAGCCGCTTTTTGGAAGGCATGGAAGATCCTCCTTTCAACAAAAATTCCAGAATCAACCCATCAGATGAGGAACGCCAAAACCCCGGCCAGAAGAACGGCGTTGCTTCCCAGGGACACCGCCTCCATCACCCGGGGGAAGCGCCGGTGCAGCCGCTGGGCGTTTCGATGAACGAGACTGGTGCAGAACAGTGCGCTGGCCGCCAGGAGCAGCCAATTACTGGCCAGGAGATAGATGCTCTCCGCACTGGAGGCCATGGCGTAAGGCACATTGGAAAGCAGCGGGCGCAGAAAACTGACTGTGCGAAGCCCGAACATGGTTTGGAGATAGAAACTTCCCTGGGAGACAGAAAGGCTGGTGAACCAGGCAAATGAGACCACAATCACCACCAGGGTGTAAATGCGGCGGATGACCGTGGGGATCCGGGAAAAAACACTGTCCCAGAGGGTCTCCAAAACGATGAACACTCCCAGGGACGCCCCCCAGATCAAATAGTTAAGGCGGATCCCGTACCACAGTCCCATGAGCATGGTGATAAGCATGATGTTCAGGGTAGTGGCCAGGCGGCCGTTATCCTCCGCCCCCAGGGCGCCGTAAACATATTTCCGGACAAACCGGTTGGCGGAGATATTGAACCGGGAAAAGAAATCTGTCACCGATTCCGACTGGAGGGGGTAATGGAAGTTCTCCGGCAGCTCCAGTCCGAAAATTGCGCCGATGCCTCTGGCCATATCGCTGTAGCCGGAAAGGGTATAGGAGATCTGGAATATAGAGCAGATGATGAGCATCCACACAGAAAGGACGGTCTTGTCCAGATAAGGGATGGCCCGCAGCTCCTCCATCAAAACGTCCAGGGAATCGGCCAGCACCACCTTCTTGGCGAGGCCGTGGAGGAGGAACACCACTCCCGTCCCTATCTTGGTAAGGGAGGGACGAAAGCCCCGAAGCTGCCGGGAAAAGTCGCTGTAAGAGATAATGGGTCCCACATAGATCTTGCCGAAAAAGCAGCAGAAAAGGCCGTATTCATAGGGGTTGGCTGTAAGGGCCGCCTCTCCATTGTAAAGGTCCACCAGGTAGCCCAGGCTGGTGAAGGCGTAAACCACCACGCCGATGGGCATCTCGGTATCCCAAAGCTGGCTCACCGAGGAAAGGGTCACAAACAGAAGGATGTTCTTTGCCGAAGCGAACAAAAGCAGCCACCAGGCCCGGCGGTCCCCCTTCCCCCACAGGAACAGGGGCTTTGCCAGAAAGTAGTCCACCCCCACCGAGATCATCATAATCAGAAGCCCTATGGGGGAAATAGACCCATAAAAATACAGGGAGCAGAGGAAAAGAACAAACACCCGGTAGCGGGGAGAAACCGTGTAGTAGATCAGCGCCGAAACAGGCAGAAAAAACAACAGAAACCCCAGGCTGTAGATGTGCAAAGCTCCTCTCCTCCTTCCCCTTGCAGTTTTCGGGCCTTACCGGGCGGGATAGCGCACTGCCATCTCCCGGAACTTCTGGATCATCAGGGCAAAATCCTCATCCCCAAGGACTGCGGAAACCCAAAACCGCTCCCAGTCCACCTCTTCCAAGCGCTCCTGGAGGGCCACAAACTCCGGATCGTCGTCCTCCTCAGTGAGGGCAACCCCCAGGTTCACCAGCACTCCCCCCACGCAGCGGTGGGTGTGGAGCCGCAGGTAGGGTTCAATAAACTGGGCTTCGCTTTCCATCGTGCGTCCGGCAGCCACGTTCTCCAGCCCCCGTACCAGATCCGCCAGCTCCTGAGAGGTCATGCAGGGGTCGTCAAAGGAGTAGCTCAAAGGCCCCTCGGTAAGCTTTACCCGCACCATCAACCAGTTGTTGTCGTAAATATTCCCTACGGGGTTATAGGGGAACTGGTAGCCCACCACGTTTACCTGGACGGCCCGTTCTCCGCAAAACAGTTTCATCTGCAGTCATTCCTTCATGCCAAAGTAAGGAGGGTGCCCGGCAAGGCCGCGGCCGCCCTCACAGTACAGTATATTCCAGATTCTCCCACAGGAGATGGGTCCCTTCGGCCACGCCGTCAGGAAGGAAGGCCAGGGCCACGGGGTTTCCCGGGCAGTCCGGCTCATCCACCGGGACCAGTATAGCATAATCTCCCTCTATTTTTGTAACCAGATAATGAATTGTATCCATAAATGCCCTCACTTTCCCTGGTTTTCCTCATGGTTCTCCTTCCGAAGCTCCTCCACCAAAGCACAAAGCTCCTCCCGGGTGGTGATCCGGGTGAGAATGCCGGGAAGGGCGTTGGGCCCCACCCCTGCCGGAAGCCCCAGGCGCTTTTGGACTGCCCGGCGCAGGCTGGCGCTCCCCGGCCCCCCTGAAAGACCCAGGGCGTACAGATCTCCTTTTGTGATGGGATCCCGGGGCGGGGTTTCATCCCCTTCCTCCAGGGCTCCGGCCTGTTCCAGGGCCCGCCGGAGAATCTCGGGATCCATCCCTTCCACCCCAAGGGTTCCTTCGGCGGAGGGGCGGGCTTTCCGCCGCTCCTTTCCCTGGACCTGGGGGATGTAAACATGGATTACCCGCTCCGGGGGGATAGCTCCCGCAATATGGCTCCGGATCCGGAATCCCGCCCGGTCAGAGTCGGTAAGGAGAATCACCTTCCCCTCCCCTGCCAGGCGCCGGATGAGATCCAGCTTCTTCTTATCGGCGAAGACCCGGAAGCCGTCGGTCTGGATAATGTCCCCCTCCATAATGGAGCTGAGTTTGGCCTTATCGTACCGGCCTTCCACAACCACCGGATATTTCACCCGCAGCTTTTCCATCAGTCCTCTCCCATCCGCCGGAAGATCTGAACCACAGCAGTTTCCAGCACCGTCCGGGGGTCCACCCCGCTCAGTTTCATCTCCCCGTCGGCCCTGGCCAAAAGTTCCAGGATATCCTCCAACTGGGGCACCGAGAACCGTCTCTGGTTCTGGATCCCCTTGTCATACCGGTATCCGCCGCCTCCGTAACCATAGGCTTTCTTGGCCTCGGCGGCGGGGATTCCCGCCTTCCTGGCAGCAGCTGCCCGGTACATGTCCACAAAAGCCATGGACAGGATGGAAAGGATGGTCACCGGGCTTTCCCGGAGAAAAATCAGGTCGTCGATAGTCCCCATGGCAGCGGAGATATCCCGGGCCACAATCTTATCTGAAAGATCGAACACCCTGGCCTCGGTGACCGGGGCCACCAGCAGCCGGACATCCTCCGCCGTGATTTTTTCCGGGGAATGGGCCGCCAGCTTCCGGGTCTCCTCCAGCATCCGCTGGCTGTCCCTGCCGCAGTACTCCGCCAGCAGCAGGGCTGTTTCCTGGTCCATGGCGCTTCCCGCCTTTGCCGCCTCGGTCATGGCCACCCGGGCCGCTTCCTGAACGGTGGGTTTGGCAAAGCGGCAGACAGCACCCCATTTGTCGCAGAGGTCGCAGAGCTTGGCCCCCTTGCTCCCTTTCTTCTTCAGATCCAACTCGGCGCTGCGCACAGTGATGAGAAGAAAACTCTCCTCCGGAAGGGCTTCCCCCAACTCCTGCAGTTTTCCCAGGTCCTGGGCGGAGAGGAGTTCCGGGTTCAGGTCGTCCACCAGGGCGAACCGCCGGGGTGCCATCACCGGAAGGGACAACGCCGAATCCGCCAAAGCGTCCAGGTCCAGGGGGGCCCTGCCGTCGCAGCGGTAGAAATTGAAATCCTCCAGGGCGGTCACCGCCAGCTTTTTCAGCTTTTCCTGGTAACGGGTAATGGAAAGCCCGTCCTCGCCATACAAAAGCAGCATCCCCGGGACCCGGTCCTCCCGGATCATCTGGTCCAGCTGCCGGCTTCCAGCCAGGATCACGCTCCATTCCTCCCCGTTTTCATCCCCTCCGGGACTCTGGCCCGGTGAGGAGCAAATTGGTGATCTCCCCCGGCATGCGCCCCGGTTCAAGGCCGGGGGCGTACATCCTTCCGTCCATATCAATGATGATATCGGCATCCGGGGGCAGATACGATTCTTTTATTATACCATACCCCGCCCAACATTTCAGCACTTTTCTTCCCGCTGTCTCCACACAGGTGATCTCCGGGGCAGGGTGACTCACCACCACCCCGGGCAGCACCTCCACCGGTCCCTCCTCCAAAGCGCGGAATTCCGTCGGGAGCTGCCCCTCCAGCAGGGGCAGCTGCTCCTCCGGTACCAGCACCACACTGGGAGAAAATTCCTGAGCCATCCAAAGGGTGGCGTTGACGCCGCTGTCCTCGGGGCGAACCACCGCTTCCGGGGTCCCTGCGCTGCACCGCAGCAGCTGCTGAGACAGCATCCGGCGCTGGTAGTCCTCCTGGCCGCCGTCCAGCACCAGCGTCCCGCCGGGGGCGCTGATCACCACTGCGCCAGTATCCCCGTCAGCGGAAACCAGGGTGGCGTCACGGTAGTAAAACCCGCTGTACATAAGGGCTGCCGCCAAAAAGCCGGCGCCGCACCGGCGAATGGTACGAGCTGTCCCCGGGGACATCCGGGGCCGGAGGATAAGGTATCCAAAGATTCCCACTGTCCCCATGCAGCAAAGGGCCAGCTGATAGGGCAGAAGCACGGGCACCGTCCCAAAGGGGAGAAGGCAAACCAGGTCCACCGCCTCCAGGATCAGCCTGGCTAACAGACGGGCGCCTCCCAGGAGGAAGCCGCCGGCGGTTTCTCCCCAGGAAAAGGGAAGCAGGGCCGCACCCAACCCGCCCAGAAGCACCACGCCGGTGACAAAGGGCATCACCAGCAGGTTGGTAAGGAGTCCCCAGGTGGTGAGATAGCCGAAGGACGCAGCCAGCACCGGCAGCGTGCCCAGCTGGGCGCAGAAGGAAGCAGACACCCCTTCCAGAATCCACCGGGTCAATTTTCCAGGGGCCCCAAAGCGGCTCTCCCACCCCGCCAGCAGCCAGCGGGACACCGGGCCGCTCCCCAGAAGCAGGCCCAGGGTGGCGGCAAAAGTCAGCTGGGCTCCTGTCTCCCACACCACCGGCGGGCAGATACAGCCCAGCAGCAGACCCGCCAGGCCAAGGGAGGTCAGGCCGTCGGAACGGCGTCCCAGAAGGCTGCCCAAAAGCCACATGCTGGTCATCACCCCGGAACGGAGCACCGACACTGAAAAGCCCGCCATGGCAGCCATGAACCATACCCCCATCAGGCAGAAAACCGCCTGGGGGAAACGCCCCAGTTTCAGGACCCGGCAAGCACCGCCTATCCACCCCACCAGGATGGAAAGATGCAGCCCTGAAACCACCAGCAGATGCCGTATCCCCGCCTGGCCTATCCGGTCCAAAAGCTCCTGCTCCAGCAGATCTCCCCGGGAAAAGACCATAGCTGCCGCTACCCCCGAAGCGTCCCCCGGAGCCTCGGCGTAAACCTCCTGAGAAAGCTCCCAGCGCAGAGCTGTCAGCTCCGCCAAAACATGGAAGCCTTCCGGGGTGGGGACCGGCTCCGCCTCCCCCTCTGCCGCCGTGAGAAGAGACACACCTCCGGTAAAAAGGGCATCGCCATCCGCCCGGACCTCCAGGACCTGGGCTTTCCCCGCCACCCATTCTCCGGGGTTCAGTTCCCGGCCGGCATTTAAAACGTCAAGAAGGACCCCAGGGCCATCCCCCGCTTCTCCCAGATTTCCCCGAATCCGGACTCTTCCGGGGCTATATGGGTTTTTCTCCTCTACCCAGCCCACGTAGGAAACCGATGTTCCCTCCAATGGCCGCAAGGATTCCAAACGGCACTCCAGCCCCCATACCGCCCCAAGAGCCAAAGCAGCTGCCAACCCTCCTGCGAGGAGGATCCCTGTTGCTTCCCGGCGGCTTTTTGCCAGAACGCAAAAAAGGAGAACCACTCCAACCCCTGAAAGGCCGGACAGTCCCCCTTCCCACAGCAGCAGCGCCGTGGAAAACAGAAATATCACAGAAGCAAAAAGGAGCGGGCGCTTCATAGTCCCAGCTCCTTTCCTGCTATACTGATTCCTCCCCCACTCCAATGGGGCCGTTTTCCGCTTCCCACCCCGCCACATATTTTTCCAGGATGAACTCCACTTCTTTGTTGGCGGATCTTTTGTTGAGGGCGGCGATCCTTTTCACCTTTTCCAGAAGCTCTTCCGGTACCCGAACCGAAAAGGGGGTGTAATAATTCCCTGCCATGCCGTTTCCTCCCCGCATCAAATGGGATATAAAATGATATCATTATCATACCCTCTGCGGCGGCATTTTATAAGAATCCGAAATATGTTTAATATGATTATAAATAACTTCAATTAGAATGTAAATAGAATATAATTTGAATATCAAATATCTTCCTCTATTTTCCCTTCCGGAGCATCGTCATACCCTTCCAGGAAGCTATGATAACCTCCTGCAGCGCTGCGCCATCCGATGACGGTATCCAAATTGACGCTGTGGATACTGCGGAAAATATTTACATCCACCTGGGGATTGTCCTTCTTCAAGGCTGCTATCAAGTGCTTTACCTCCTGGCGCTTGGATTTGCCTGGTTCCTGCCCCCCTGCGATATCCTCGGTAAAACGGCAGGCGCATTGAAGGAAGGAAAGGCCGTTGTAATTTTTCCAGGAAAGGATGTCCTTCTCCCGCACCTGGTAGAGGGGACGGATCAGTTCCATCCCGGGGAAATTGCTGCTGTGGAGCTTGGGCATCATGGTGCGGTAATCCGCACCATAAAGGGTGCTCATCAGAACCGTTTCAATCACGTCATCGAAGTGATGCCCAAGAGCGATTTTGTTGCACCCCAGATCCCTAGCCCTGCTGTAGAGATATCCCCGGCGCATCCGGGCGCAAAGATAACAGGGGGACTTGGGGATATCCGCGACCACGCCAAAGATAGGGGAATCGAACACCCGCACCGGAATCTCCATCAGCGCCGCGTTCTTCAGAATCAGCTCCCGATTGGCGGGACGGTATCCGGGATCCATCACCAGAAATTCCAGCTGAAAAGGCACCTCGCTGTGGCGGTGGAGCTGCTGCATGCATTTGGCAAGGAGCATGGAATCCTTGCCCCCTGAAATGCAGACTGCAATACGGTCCCCTTCCTGGATCAGCTGGTAGTCCTTGATTCCGCCAATAAAGCGATTCCAGATGGTTTTCCGGTACTTGGTGATAATACTGCGCTCGATGCGCTGGCAAGGGGTGAGGGGCGGGCGCCTCTCCGGGACGGCCTGTTCTTTCGTCAACGGCTTTTCTCCTTCCGGGCCGGGATTCCGGCCGTGCTTTGATAACAAGCCTCATTATAGCTTCCCGCCGAAAGAAAAGCAACGGTCCCTTAGACGCCTGCCCGGTTTTCCCGCTTTCTTTCTCATTTTCCGGCTACAACGGCTTTCCATTCCCCCCGGTTCCAACTTCCCCTGACAGGCATCAGACAGCTCTTTCCATCTGGGCCCCCAGGATTTGCATTCCCCTCTGGGGAATGGTATCATAGTGTCGGAAAAAGCAAAAGGAGGAACATCATGGAGGAGAACCAGTGGGCCCGGCAGCAGCTTCTGCTTGGGGAAAACGCCACAAAAAAATTGGCTGAGGCTTCGGTAGCCGTATTTGGCTTGGGGGGAGTGGGTTCCTATGCCTGCGAGGCCTTGGTCCGCAGCGGCGTGGGGCGAATCCTTTTCGTGGACGGAGACCGGGTCAGCCTTACCAACCTAAACCGCCAGCTCATTGCCCTTCACAGCACTTTGGGACGTCTCAAAGCGGAAGTTTCCTTTGAACGGTCCATGGACATCAATCCCTCTCTCCGGGGGGAGGTCTACCCTCTTTTTGTGACTCCGGATAATCTAAACGAGATTCCTCTGGCCAGTTGCGATTATGTGGTGGACGCCATCGACACTGTCTCCACCAAAATCGCCCTCGCCGTAAAATGCCGGGAGCTTGGCGTTCCTCTTATCTCCTCTATGGGCACCGGCAACAAACTGGACCCTTCCCGCCTTCAGCTGGCGGACCTGGCGGAGACCTCTGTCTGCCCTCTGGCCAGGGTGATGCGCAGAGAACTGAAAAAACGCGGAATTCTTCATCTGGACGTCCTCTACTCCCAGGAAGAGCCTCTTACTCCCCTCCCTTCTTCCGG
>JAHZBJ010000038.1 GCA_019423445.1 Oscillospiraceae bacterium | reverse complement strand
CTCCTTGGGGGCCGCCTTCCGCTGGGCCGCCAGCTTCTCCAGCTGCCGCACCGTCAGCCCGGACCGCACCGACTCTTCCGCCAGCTCTTCCATCAGCCCCGGGTCAGCAAGACCTGCCAGCACCCTGGCATGGCCCGGGGTCAGCTCCCCTTTTTCCAACCGTTCCAGCGCCTTTTTGGGGAGGTTCAGAATCCGCAGGGCATTGGCAATCACCGGCCGGGATTTTCCCATCCGCTTGGCCACCTGATCCTGGGTGAGGCCGTAGGTCTCCATCAGGGCCCGGTACCCCAGGGCCTCCTCGATGATGGTGAGATCCTCCCGCTGGAGGTTCTCAATGAGGGCCAGTTCCATCACCTTGTCATCCTGGGCCTCCACCACCACTGCGGGGATCTCGCTGAGCCCCGCCATCCGGGAAGCCCGCCACCGGCGCTCCCCCGCCACGATCTGGTACACCCCGCCGGGCATGGGCCGCACCACAATGGGCTGGAGCACTCCATGCTCCCGGATGGAATCCGCCAGTTCGGCAAGAGCTTCCTGGTCGAACTTCTCCCGGGGCTGGTCCTTATTGGGTTCCACCGATGAGAGGCGGAGGTTCATCAGTCCTCCCCCCACCTGGGCGTCGTTATCCAAAAACAATGCGTCCAGGCCCTTGCCCAGACCGCCTTTTTTGGCCATGCTGCCTTCTCTCCTTTCCATGCTCCCCTTTTTTCCGCCCCTGCCAGGGGCATTCCCGGGCCGGTTCCCCGGGAGAGCGGTCTTTCCCGCCCCTTTCAGGAATATTGTTCCACGTGAAACATCCGGTTATGAGCGTTTTTTGTTGTTCTGGATCAGCTCCCGGGCCAGGGAGAGGTATGCTTCGGTGCCTTTGGAGGAGCGGTCATAGTACATAATGGGCTGTCCGAAGCTGGGAGCCTCGGAGATCCGCACCGCCCGGGGGATTACCGTCCGGAAGATCTTCCCGGCAAAGTACTTCTTTACCTCGTCCACCACCTGGACAGTCAGGTTCAGGCGGCTGTCGTACATGGTAAGGAGCACCCCCTCAATCTCCAGCCGGTCGTTGTACATCCGCTTGACGGTGCGCACCGTGGAGATCAGTTGGCTCAGGCCCTCCAGGGCGTAGTACTCGCACTGGATGGGGATGAGGATGCTGTCCGATGCCGCCAGGGCATTGACGGTGATAAGCCCCAGAGACGGCGGGCAGTCGATGATGATGTAATCGTACTTCTCCTTTTCCCGGAGCAGCGAGGCCCGGAGGGCCATGGCGCGGTTCTCCGACTCCACCAGTTCCAGCTCCGCCCCGGCCAGGGAAATGTGGCTGGGAACCACCCACACATTTTTAAAGGCGGTTTTGACGGTGGCTTTCTGCACCTCCACCCGGTTGATCAACACATCATAGCAGGAGGTTTCCACCTCCCGCTTGTTGATCCCAAGGCCGCTGGTGGCATTTCCCTGAGGGTCCAGGTCGCAGAGAAGCACCTTTTTCCCCTGCTCCCCAAGGCCCCCTGCCAGATTGACGGCGGTGGTGGTCTTGCCCACGCCTCCCTTCTGGTTGGCCACGGCGATGATCTTTCCCATGGGTTCTCCTCCTTTTTCGATCTGTACCCTAGTATACCACAACCCGCCGCCGTTGGAAAGAGCGAAGGCCCTCCCGAAAGGAAAATGTTCCACGTGAAACATTTCTGTCCGTGAGAGAAAATTCTGCGAATCGCAGGATGCTGCCTCGCTCCCTGAGCATACCACTTAAGATTCAGAAGGCGCTGGCAGGGGCAATTTTGGGTTTCTTCCCAGCCCAGGTTATTTGTTCAGAGAGCGAGGCAGAAACTTACGCCTCTGCGTCCCTCTTCTCACGGACATCCCTCCCGTTGGTCGGGAACGTGGCCTCGAAAGCCCCACTGGGGCTTTCGTCCCATGGGGGACCGGCCAGCCAACGGGGGCCACCCCGCTGCTCTTCTCAGCGCCCAGGTTGTTTGTTCAGGGAGCGAGGTACCGCCTGGCGCTTCTACGTCCTTTGCTCACGGACATGGGTGCGGGCCCTGGTCCGCCAGGGAGCGGGGTACCGCCTAGCGTTTCTGTTCCCCTTTGCTCACGGACTTGGAACCGGGCCCTTGCCCGGGTTTTGCGAGTGTATTCTGCGCCCTTCCCAGTCCAAGTGCTTTGTTCAGGGAGCGAGGCAGTCATTTTCGATACTGTGTCTCTTCTCTCACGGATCCGGATGCGGGCCAGGGCCCGCCAAGGAGCGGGGCAGAAACTTACGCCTCTGCGCCCCTCTTCTCACGGACCCAAAACCCCAAGGGCCCCGCCGGAATGGCGGGGCCCTTGGGGTTCAGTATGGGAAGCTCATCTATGCCAACTGGGCGCCGGGGGTCGGCGTCCCAGGTCAGCCAAAAAACAGCGGGTCAGGCGGAGACCGTTTCCCGCTCCCGGCTCTTTTCCCGGGCCCGGGAAGCGGAGGTCTTGGGGACCCTGATGGTATAGCAGACAAAACCGTCCTCCTCGGTGGTCTGAGCCTGGACCGAGATGCCGCAGCGTTTGATTTCCTCCACCGCCTTGTCCACCGGGGAAAAGAGGATCCGCAGGTCCCGGAGATAGCCCATGGACCGGGAAGGGTTCCGGCGGGGAGCCGCCAGAGAGGCCACATAGCTTTCCGCCTGGCGGGCGTTGAGAGCGTTTTCCGCAATGTGCCGGGCAGCCCTCATCTGCCGCTGGGCGCCGTCCAGGGCCAGAAGGGTCCGGGCGGTGCGCTCCCCCAGCCCCTGATCCACCAGATACTGCCGCACCGCTGGATCCAGCTTCAGCAGGCGGAGCTTGTTGGCCACTGTGGGCTGAGGCTTGGCCAGCATGGCGCAGACCTTTTGCTGGCTCAGACCGCTCTCCTTCATCAGGGCGTAAATCCCCTCCGCCTCCTCAAAACAATTGAGATCCTGGCGGTGAAGATTTTCAATCAGGGTCAGGACGGCGGCGCTGCTCTCTTCCCCGTCCCAAAGGATGGCCGGGATTTCCGTATATCCCAGGCGGCGGCAGGCCAAAAGCCGCCGCTCCCCTGCCACCAGGTAATAGCGGTCCCCGCCCTGGGGATCCCGGCGCACCGTCACCGGGGTAAGAAGCCCGTTCTGGGCAATGCTTTTCGCCAAAACATCCAGTTCCTCCAGGTCGAAGTCCCGCCGGGGCTGGTGAGGGCTGGGAAGGATCCGCTCCACCGGAAGGGATATCACTTGATTCAGAGTTTTGGGGCGTCCCAGCAGCTTCATAACGGCTTCCTCCTCTTCCCGTTCTGTTTTCTCCCGGGATGCCGCCCCTCCCCCAGCCTGTCCTCAGGGAATTCCAAACACAAAGGGGATGGCAGCAACCTAATAGTATACTACCATCCCCCCTGGGATTATTCCAGTTTTTTTCATCGCAGGTTTCCCCCGGTTTCCCCTTTCTTCCCTCCGCCCTTCCACAGGGCACAGGGTCTTTCCCACGAATCCCCGGGAATCCCGTCACATCCTGCGATTTTTTCATCCGTGGGGGCCGGCTGGGGCCCGCACCCGGGTCCGTGAGAGAAGGGACGCAGAGGCGCTGGGTTCTGCCCCGCTCCCTGGCGGGCCAGGGCCCGCACCCATGTCCGTGAGAAGAAGGACGCAGAGACGTAAGGCGGTACCTCGCTCCCTGAACATATAACCTGGACTGAGAAGGGCGCAAAGTCCACCCACAAAACCGCCTTCTGAATCCTATGTTATTTGCTCAGAGAGCGGCGCACAACGTTTCGGTTCGCACAACGCTTCTCACGGACCCGAAAAGAGCGGGGCACAAACCTGCGCTTTGCAGAATCTTTTCTCACGGACTCAAAGAGGAGATTTGGCGATCTTCTGGGATGGGCGGGGGTATTTGGGCGGGGTGGGGGCGACTTTCTCCACCAGGATCAGGGTCCTGGGGTCCCCATTTGGGAGGGTGTAATCCCGGATCTCCCGGATCCGTCCCCCGCAGAGGGCCAGGGCCTTCTCCCCGGCGGCGGCCTCTTCCCTGCCGGCGCTCCCCTTCATGGCCAGGAGAACTCCCCCCACTTTCAGCAGGGGAAGGCAGTACTCCGCCAAAAGCCCCATTCCCGCCACGGCGCGGCTGGTGGCAGCGTCGAACTTCTCCCGGTACTTGGGATTCCGCCCTGCTTCCTCAGCTCTGGCATGGACCAGTTCCGCCTGCATCCCCAGTTCGCCGCAAAGGGCCGAAAGGAAGGTAAGGCGCTTCTGGAGGCTGTCCAGAAGGGTCAGCTCCAGATCCGGCCGCACCAGCTTCATGGGCACCGACGGGAACCCCGCCCCAGTGCCCACATCAATGAGCCGGGCGCCCTGGGGCAGCTCCGCCATGGTCAGGGGAAGGACGCTGTCGGCAAAGTGCTTTACCGCGATGCCCTCGTCGTCGGTGATGGCGGTAAGGTTCATCCGCTGGTTCCAGTCCTGGAGCATCCCGCAGTAAACCGAAAACTTCTCATAGTCCCCCGGCATCCCCAGGGACTGGAACAGGGCCTCAAACTTCTCCTTTGGGATCACGGCCCTCCCCTCCTTTCGTTTCCAGATAGATCATCAGCACCGCGATATCCGCGGGGCTGACCCCGCTGATGCGGCTGGCTTGTCCCAGGGTGGCGGGGCGGAGCTTCCGGAGCTTTTCCGCCGCCTCCAGGCGGAGTCCCCGGACGGCGTCATAATCGATGCCGTCCCCCAGGGGCATGGTCTCCAGGCGGCGCATCCGCTCCACCTGGGCCTGCTGCTTCTTCAGATAACCCTGGTACTTCACCTCGATCTCCACCTGTTCCGCCACATGGGGGTGGAGATCCGGCCGCTCCGGGTCAAAGGGGGCCAGGCCCTGGTAGGTCACCTGGGGGCGGCGGAGAAGCTCCCCCGCCCGGACCCCCCGCTCCAACGGGGCGGTGCCCGCTTCCTCCAGCCAGGCGTTTACCTCCGGGCTGGGGTGGATCACCAGGGCTTCCAGCCGGGCTTTCTCCGCCTCCTTCTGGCGCTGCTGTTCCAGGAATTCCTGATATTGTTCCTCTGATATAAGTCCAAGCTTATGTCCAATTGGCATAAGCCGAAGATCTGCATTATCCTGCCGGAGAAGGAGCCGGTACTCGCTCCGGCTGGTCATCATCCGGTAAGGGTCCATGCAGCCCTTGGTCACCAGGTCGTCAATAAGGGTGCCGATGTAGGAGCCCGACCGCTCCAGCACCAAAGGCTCCTTCCCCTGGATGGCCAGGGCGGCGTTGACCCCCGCCACAAACCCCTGGACGGCGGCTTCCTCATAACCGGAGGTGCCGTTAAACTGCCCGGCGCCATAGAGCCCCGGAACGTCCCGGACTTCCAGGGTGGCCCGGAGCTGGGTGGGATCGATGCAGTCGTACTCAATGGCGTAAGCGGTGCGCATCAGCTCCACCTTCTCCAGCCCCCGGATGCTGCGGTACATCCGCAGCTGCACCTCCTCGGGGAGACTGCTGCTGAGGCCCTGGAGATACATCTCTCGGGTGTCCAGCCCCATGGGCTCCACAAAGAGCTGGTGCCGCTCCTTGTCGGCAAAGCGCACCACCTTGTCCTCAATGCTGGGGCAGTACCGGGGGCCGATGCCCTGGATCTCCCCGCCGTAGAGGGGGGATCGGTCCAGGTTCTCCCGGATAATCCGGTGGGTCTCCTCGTTGGTGTAGGCCACGTGGCAGGGAAGGATGTTCTGGTACTCCCGCTTCCCCCAGTTGCCGAAGGAGAAGGGCACCACCGGCTCGTCCCCCCGCTGCTCCTCCATCTGGGAGAAGTCGATGGAATCCCGCCAGACCCGGGCGGGGGTGCCGGTCTTGAACCGCCGGAGCCGCAGCCCCAGCCCCCGGAGGCTGTCCGAAAGAGCCTTGGCCGGGTGGCTGCCGTCGGGGCCGCTTTCCTGGGAGAACTCCCCCACAAAGACCTTTCCCCCCAGGTAGGTGCCGGTGGCCACAATGGCGGCCCGGACCTCGTAGCGCCCCCCCATGGCGGTGACCACGGCGGAAACCCTCCCCTCCGGGCCGGTCTCCACCGACACCACCTCCCCCTGGCGCACCAGGAGGCCGGGGGTGGATTCCACCTTCTCCTTCATATACCGGTGGTAGGCCGCCCGGTCCGACTGGACCCGGAGGCTGTGGACCGCAGGGCCCTTCCCACGGTTCAGCATCCGGCTCTGAAGCATGGTGGCGTCGGCGGCCCGGCCCATCTCCCCGCCCAGGGCGTCCAGCTCCCGGACCAGGTGGCCCTTGGCGGTGCCCCCGATGGAGGGGTTGCAGGGCATGTTGGCGATGGAGTCCAGACTGATGGTGAACAGCACCACCCTGCACCCCAGCCGGGCGGCGGCCAGAGCGGCCTCCACCCCGGCGTGCCCCGCCCCAATGACGGCGATATCAAACTTTCCCGCGTTGTACTCTCTCATCCTGTCCTGTTTCTTCCGTCCTTTCCCGCCGGTCCCCCGGCTCTTCCGGCTCCTCCCGGATCACCACATGGATGGCGTCCCCGTCCTTCTTTCCCAGCTGCTGCCGGATGGACTTTAGGACCCCAATCAGGTAGACCGTCCTTCCCTCCGAATCCCGAAGGCCCATGTTGACAATGCTCCCCCGGTAGGGAACCCCGTCAAAC
Organism: Oscillospiraceae bacterium; assembly: GCA_019423445.1. Taxonomy (GTDB): domain Bacteria; phylum Bacillota; class Clostridia; order Oscillospirales; family Ruminococcaceae; genus Angelakisella. The sequence continues at coordinate 11,046 of JAHZBJ010000038.1, read as the reverse complement.
TCCGCCAGCACCCGGACCCGGCCCTTTCCAAAGATCTCCCGGATGTCCCAGGGGAATTCCACATAGGCCCCGCCCTTGCCGGGGATCTCATGGAGAATCCCGTCATATTCAAACCTGCGGCCCATTTTTCCCATCTCCTTTCAGGGGCAGCGCCCCCGGGTTAGTATGGCGTCCCGGGGCCCCAGGATGCTCCCAAAGCCCTGAAAGAGAGGAAAAAGCCCCTTATTTAATATACTGTTTGTATATTGAAATTACAGTATTACAAAATACCCGGTTTTTTGCCCTGGGGGAACTACTTCCCCACGCAGAAATCCTGGAACACCCGGTCGATGATCTCCGGGGAGGCCCGCCGCCCGGTAAGCTCCAAAAGGGAATCCAGGGCCTCCTCCATGGAGACGGAAACGGCGTCCAGGGTCTGCCCCGCCTCCAGGGCGGACTCCGCCTCCTCCAGGCTCCGGGAAGCCGCCAGGACGCAGTCCAGCTGGCGGCGGTTGGCCACCAGGCCGGCAGCTGGGTCCAGCCGGGCCAGGCCGGTAAGCTCCGCCACCGCCTGAGCCAGCTCCGCCACCCCGGTGCCGTCCCGGGCGGAAAGCTCCACCACCCGGCGGGTATGCCGGGCCACCGTCTCCCGGTGGCTGCCGCCGCCGGGGAGGTCGGTTTTGTTGATGATCCCCACCGCCAGGCGGCCGTCCAGCTTGTCCAGCAGTTCCAGGTCCCCGGCGTCCAGGGGCCGGGAGGAATCAAACACTGCCAGGATCAGGTCGCAGCGGTCCAGCAGCTCCAGGCTCCGGGCTACCCCCAGGGCCTCCACCCGGTCCTGGGTGTCCCGGATCCCTGCGGTGTCCGAAAGGTCCAGCACCACGTCCCCCAGCCGCACCGTGTCCCGGACCACGTCCCGGGTGGTGCCGGGGATCTCGGTGACGATGCTCTTTTCTTCCCCAGCCAGAAAGTTCATCAGGGTGGACTTCCCCACGTTGGCGCTCCCCACAATGGCGGTGGAGATCCCCTCCCGCATCAGGCGCCCCGCCTGGTAGGTCCCGGCCAGGCGCTCCAGCTCCCGGCGGCACCGGAGGAGGGTTTCCCGAAGCTCCCCGGAGAGCACCTCCTCCACGTCCTCCTCGGGGTAGTCGATCCAGGCGGAGATGTGGGCGCAGCTTTTTGTCAGCGCCTCCGCCACCTCCATCACCGCCCGGTGGAGAGCCCCCCGACGGGCCTCCTGGGCTGCCCCCAAAGCCTGGCGGCTCTGGGCGGAAATAATATCCGCCACGCTCTCCGCCTGGGTCAGGTCCAGCTTCCCCGCCAGCAGGGCCCGCTTGGTGAACTCCCCCGGGCCTGCCAGCCGGGCGCCCCCTGCCAGGCAGAGGGAGAGGACCCGCTCCATGACAAAGGCTCCGCCGTGACAGCAGAGCTCCGCCATCTCCTCCCCGGTGTAGCTGTGGGGAGCCCGGTAGACAAAGAGCACCCCGTCGTCCACCACCGGGCCGTCCCGGCCCTCCCGGATCTGGCCGTAGGCCCCGGTGTAGCCCTTCATCTCCTCCACCTGCCGGGCGGCGTTCTGGGGAAAGAACACCCCCGCCGCCACCCGGAGACTTTCCGGCCCCGAAAGGCGCACCATTCCCACGCCGCCGCCGCTCCCGGTGGAGATGGCGGCGATGGTATCCTGTTGACGCAGCAGGGACATCTTCTTCCCTTCCCTTCCAATGGTCCTCCGGCCGGAATTCCCCAGCCTATCATAATATTATACCATATTTCCCGATCCGTGAGAAGCCGGGTCCGTGAGCAGCCGGACGCAGAAGCGTAAGTGACTGCCCCGCTCCCTGGCGGCCCAGAGGCCCGCTGCCTGGCCGGTCCCCGGAGGGGACAGAAGCCCCGGTGGGGCTTCTGAGGCCACGTTCCCGACCAACGGGAGGGATGTCCGTGAGTAAAAGGACGCAGAGGCGCTGGGTTCTGCCCCGCTCCCTGAACAAATAACTTACCCTGAGAAGAGCGCCGGACACACCCACCAAACCGCCTTCTGAATCCCAGGTTAGAAAACAAAGCGCCCCATGAATCTTAAGTGATATGCTCAGGGAGCGGCGCACAAACCAGCGCCTCTGCGTCCCCCCTCTCACGGACGCAAAAAACCTCCCTGGAGGGAGGTTTTTTCAGAGTTTATTTCAGGATGTGGATGATTCCCTTGTCGTTGAGGTTTTTTACCAGGGAAAGGAAGATGGGCAGGGCGAAGAGCCCCACCCCGCCGAAGAGCTGGAGCCCCAGCACCATGCTGGCCAGGGTCACCACCGGATGGAGCCCCACCTGTTTCCCTACGATCCTGGGCTCGATGGTCTGGCGCACCACGGTGATCACCAGGTACACCGCCAAAAGCCCCAGGGCCAGGGGTCCGTTGCCGATAATGGCGGCAATGATAGCCCAGGGGATCATAATCCCCCCGGTGCCCAGCACCGGCAGGATATCAAAAATCGCGATGCCCAGTGCGATGAGAGGGGCGTTGGGGATCCCCAGGAGGCTGAGCCCAAGCCACAGCTCACAAAAGGTGATGCTGCAGATAACGGCATAGGAAGCAATGCACTTTAAGAGGGTCCCCCCCACATAGTTTCTGGCGTCCTGCCAAAGGTGAAGGGCCCGGTCCGGCAGCTGCCGGGTGAGGAATGCGGTGACGCCGGGATAATCCACCGCCAGAAAAAAGGTGACAATAATGGTGATGAGGAAGTTGACAAAAAAACCGGGAAGGGTGGCGGCAAAGGCGGAAACACCGCCGATCACCGCCACAGACACCCCGGAGACGAAGTCCCCCAGGGCCCCCAGGAGGCTTTCGGAAAGGTCCCCCAGGGTAGCCACCACTTCAGGGCTCATCTGCTGGAGCTGCTCCTCCACCCGCTGAAGGATCACCGACACGGCAGGCTCCACGGTGCCGTAATAAAGGCGGGGCAGGTCCAAAAACAGGTCCCGGAGGAAGATACCCGCCCGGATCCCCGCCAGGGCCAGGAGGGAAAAGGTCACCAGGTAAAAGAGGATCACCGTCAGGATGGCGGCGGGAGCCCTGTGGCATCCCCCCATAAACCGGGCCAAGGCCCGGATGGGCCGGTCCAGGATGCTGGCAATGAGGAAGGCCATGAAAAAGGGGAACAGGAAGGCCAGGGTGAACTTGAGGAGGAGGAATATCCCAGCTCCGATCACCCCCCAGAAAGCGAAGTGAATCAAAAAGTTTTTCTGCTTTTCCAGATTCATAGACGGCGGCCCTCCCGGCATACAGCATTTCGACGGAATTCTGTCTTTTCTTTCACATCCCCTTTTTCACCAAAAGCCCCTGCCAAGGCAGGGGCTTTTCCACTGGAAGGGTCCTGTTTCTGATTTTAGCGGAGAATATACTGGGTCAGGCGCTCAGGCAGTTCGGAGGGATCACAGGAAACGGTGAAGGTCAGTTCCACCTGATGGGCGCTGACCAGCTTCACCAGACGGTCCACCATGACGGCGAAGGCCTCGTAGTCCCGGCCGCCGATCTTCAGGGTGGCGTCCACAAAGATGTGGGTGATATCGTAGTTCCCCGCCATCAGGCCGGCGATGAAACCGTAGAGGGAATCGAAGCCCTCCACTCCGTACTCGTCGGTGTCCACCAGGCGGGCCTTGTGGGAAATGTCATAGGTGAGTTTGAGGCCTTTCTCCAGGCAAACCACGTTGCCGCTGGAGGTGCCTACCGCCTCATTGGTCAGGGTGATAAGGGTCTTGGTTTTGCCGGAGCCTTTGTTACCCACGATTAAACGAATCATCTCTGTGTCCTCCTTATTTTTGGTACACCCGGGGCCGCCCCCGGATTGCTTTCCCTCTTTTTACTGGAGTTTTTCCAGCAGCTCCTTCCGGAGCTCCTCGTAGCCGGGCTTTCCCAGCAGGGCAAACATGTTTTTCTTATAGGCTTCCACCCCGGGCTGGTCGAAGGGGTTCACCCCCGAAAGGTAACCGGAGATGGCGCAGGCCTTCTCGAAAAAGTAGACCATATAGCCGTATTCGTACTCCCCGGTGTCCGGCAGCTCCAGCACCATGTTGGGCACCCCGCCCTGGGTGTGGGCCAGGATGGTCCCTTCCATGGCACGGCGGTTCACCTGGGACATCTCCTGTCCCGCCAGGAAGTTGAGGCCGTCCAGGTTCTCAGGGTCCTTCTCCAGGAAGAAGTCCGCCGACGGGCGGCCGATCTCCACCACCGTCTCAAAGAGGGTGCGGTTGCCGTCCTGGATAAACTGCCCCATGGAGTGCAGGTCGGTGGAAAACACCACCGAAGCAGGATAGATCCCTTTGTGGTCCTTCCCTTCGCTCTCCCCGAACAGCTGCTTAAGCCATTCGTTCATCATGGCGAAGGCCGGCTCGTAGGTGACGAAAATTTCAGTGGTCTTGCCCTTGCGGTACAGGATGTTCCGCAGGGCGGCGTAACGGTAGCAGTGGTTCTTCATAAGGTCCGGCTCCGCCAGGTCCTGTTCGGCGGCTGCCGCCCCCTCCAGGATCTTGTCGATGTCGCACCCCGCCACGGCGATGGGCAGCAGGCCCACGGCGGTGAGCACCGAATAGCGGCCCCCCACATCGTCGGGGATAACGAAGGTTTCATACCCCTCCCGGTCCGCCAGGCCCTTGAGGGTGCCCCGGGCACGGTCAGTGGTGCAGTAGATCCGCTTTGCGGCGCCTTCCGGTCCGTATTTCTCCTCCAGGAGCTTCCGGAACACCCGGAAAGCCAGAGCCGGCTCGGTGGTGGTGCCGGACTTGGAGATGACGTTGACAGAAAAATCCTTCCCCCGGCAGAGCTCCAGCATCTCGGTCATATAGGCGCTGGAAAGGTTGCACCCTACAAACAGGATGTCCGGGCCTTCCTTGGGGAGGCTGTTGTAGAAGGGGCTCTTCATCAGCTCAATGGCGGAGCGGGCCCCCAGGTAAGAGCCGCCGATGCCGATTACCACCAGCACCTGGCTGTCCTTCCGGATCTTTTCCGCGGCGGCCTTGATCCGCCGGACCTCCTCCCGGTCGTGGCGGGAGGGAAGATGGAGCCATCCCAGGAAATCGTTCCCCAGGCCGGTGCCCTCCTCCACCTGACGGGCGGCGGCGGCCACCATGGGGGCCATCCCCGTGAGCTCCCATGGGGAGACGAAGGGAGAAAGGTAGGTCTCCTTCAGTTTCATGGCCATAGGTCCTCAACTCCTCACAGCCTGCATTGACAGGCTTCTTTTGTATTTATTCTACACGATGCCCGTGTTCTTTTCAAGGTTTCTTGTGAACAATTCTTAAACATTCTAAAAAATCGTTCCCCTCTTTTCGCGTCCGTGAGAAGCGATGTGCGAAGCGTAAGTGACTGCCCCGCTCCCTGAACAAGCAGCTTGGGCGGGGAAGGGCGCTGGACACACCCACAAAACCGCCTTCTGAATCCCATGTGATTTGCTCAGAGAGCGGCGCACAACGGTTCGGTTCGCACAACCCTTCTCACGGACCCGGGTGCGGGGCAGTCACTCACGCTTCTGTGTCCCTTTGTTCACGGACATCCCTCCCGTTGGTCGGGAACGTGGCCTCAGAAGCCCCACCGGGGCTTCTGTCCCCTCCGGGGACCGGCCAGGCTGCGGGCCCTGGCCCGCCAGGGAGCGAGGTAGAAACCTGCGCCTCTGCGTCCGTTTTCTCGCGGACTTGAAAACCGCACTCTTCTCAGCCCTGGTGACCTGCTCAGAGAGCGAGGCAGTCACTCACGCTTCTGTGTCCGTTTTCTCACGGACTTGAAAACCGCACTCTTCTCAGCTCCGGTGACCTGCTCAGGGAGCGAGGCAGAAACCTGCGCCTCTGCGTCCATTTTCTCACGGACCCGGCTGCGGGCCCTGGCCCGCCAGGGAGCGAGGCAGTCACTTACGCCTCTGCGTCCGTTTTCTCACGGACTTGAATGCCGGCTCCAGCCGGCCTCACGGACACAAAAAACCCTGACAGCCGTCGCCAAGGCGGCCGGTGATCCGCACCGGGAGGATCCGGCCTTTGAGGGAGCCCGGCTCCGGCACCGTCACCGGGGTGTAGTTGGGGGTGTAGCCGGTCTGGCCGTTTTCACCACGCTCCTCGAAAAGCACCTCCTGGACGGTGCCCACCATGGAGTCCAGGAAGGCCCCCCGGAGCTCCTCCCCGGCGGCCATAAGCCGGGCGGCCCGGCGGTGCTTCTCCTCCTGGGGGACCTGGTCCGCCATAGCGGCGGCCCGGGTGCCGGGGCGGCGGCTGTAGGGAAAGACGTGGATCTTGGCGAAACCCACCTTTTTGGCAAAGGCAAGGCTCTCCTCAAAGTCCTCAGGGGTCTCCCCGGGGAAGCCCACCATCAGGTCGGTGGTGATGGCCGCCAGGGGGAACCGCCGGCGGATCTCCTCCACCGCCCGGAGGTAATGAGCGGTGTCGTACCGGCGGCCCATCCGGCGGAGAGTGGCGTCGCACCCCGCCTGGAGGGAAAGATGGAACTGGGGACAGACCTTCCCGGAGGCGGCCATCCGGGAGAAGTCCTCGGGGCCGATGACGTCGGGCTCCAGACTCCCCAGCCGCACCCGCTGGATGCCGGGGACGGCGCAGGCCAGCTCCACCGCGTCAATGAGGCGCAGGCCGAACTCCCGGCCATAGGCGGAGAGGTTGATCCCCGAAAGGACCACCTCCCGATGCCCCGATTTGGCCAAAGCCTCCAGCTCTGCCCGGAGAGCTTCCGGGGCCTTGGACCGCACCGGCCCCCTGGCCGCCGGGATGATGCAGTAGGCGCACCAGTTCTCGCAGCCATCCTCGATTTTTACAAAGGCCCGGGTGCGGCGGCCGAAGTCCCCGGTCTCCATCTCCTCGAAGGCCTCCCCCCGCTGATGGGGGCGGATTTCCACCACCCGTTCCCGGGTGGCCAGGAACCGCTCCAGGGCGTCCGCCAGCCGGAGGCGGTCCCGGCTGCCGGTGATCACGTCGGCGGGAAGGGCTGCCGCCTCCTCCGGGAAGGCCTGGGGGAAGCAGCCGGTAAGGGCCAAAGCCGCCTCCGGGTGCTCCCGGCGGAGGCGGCGCAGCAGCTGCCGGGTCTTCCGGTCCCCCTCGGCGGTGACGGTGCAGGAATTCACCACACAGGCGTCCCACCCCCCGTCAAAGGAGAAATCCAGCACCTCCCATCCCCGGGCGGCGAAAAGCTGGCTCAAAACCTGGGTCTCGTACTGGTTTACCTTGCAGCCCAGGGTGTAAAAAGCAATTTTCATCTGCAACACTCCCTACGGAAACTTCAGGGCCGGGGAGGCTTCCCTCCCCCGCCCCGGGTTGACGGAAAAGATTTTTGCTGTTATAGTTAAGTGATCAAAATACCAAAAGGAGGCACCAAGCCAATGGTAACAAAGCTGATCCACCTGCCAACGGTGGAGCGTGCCAAGGAGTTTACCGCCGCCATGGGGGAATTTTCCTTTCCTGTGGATCTCACCTGCGGCCGGTATACCGTCAACGGCAAAAGCATTATGGGCATCTTCAGTCTGGACCTGAGCCAGGCCATCACCGTCAAGGCGGAGCCCCCGGCAGAAGAGGAAGAACGCTTCCTCCAGGTCATCCAGGGGTTTGCCCTTTGACAGACCAGGCGGCTCTCCCGCCGTCCCCTGAAAAAGTCTCCGTCCCAGCCTGCTCCGGCTGGCGGCGGGGGCCTTTTTTCTTTTCTTCCGCCCCGCCGGCGTTTTACTTCTTCTCCGCCGCTTCCACCTGGTCGAAGAGGGCCTGGTACTTGGGGGGGATGAAGCGGTTCAGGTGGTAGGAGCCGAAAAACCACCGGTCAAAATCGCACTCCTGCTGGAACCGGTCCATAAATGCGGTAAGGGCGTTGACCTCGCAAACCGTGCCGGTGATGCAGGAATCCACCGTGGTGGGGGCCTGGTGGGAAGCCACATAGTCCACCCGGCAGTCCAGCTTGTCCAGCCGGCGGCACCACTCCTCCAGTTCCCCGTATTCCGGCAGCTCCCGGGGCCACCAGTTGACCCCCCGCTCCCGGAAGGAGACGTCCCGGCTCTCTCCCCCTCCCAGGGCCAGGAGGGTTTTCCCCTGGATGGAAAAAACCTGCCCCCGGATCAGGTGACGGAGGTTCCCGGAGATGTGATGGGTCAATCCCCCATTCCACTCCTCCACCGGGTACTGCTCCAGAAGGTCCAGGTTGTCGTGGGTCCCCTCCAGAAAGAGCACCTGGTATTTTCTTTTGCCGATCCAGTCCAAAAGCTCTTTCTCCTCCTGGGAACCGTCCCACAGGAAGCCGAAATCCCCGCAAACCACCAGGGTGTCCTTCTTCCCCAGCCACCGGAGCTTCCACGCCTCAAAGCGTTTTTTGTCCCCGTGCATATCCCCGGTAAAGTAGATCATCCCAAAGCCTCCTGTCCGTGAGAAACATTGTGTGAACCGAACCGTTCTGCCCCGCTTTTTTGCGTCCGTGAGAAAAGATTTTGCGAACCGCCAGTTTGTGCCCCGCTCCCTGAGCATACCACATAGGATTCAGAAGGCGGTTTGGTGGGTAGGACAATTTACGCAGGCCGAAGGCCGGAGTAAATTGCGAGGCCACCCGGCCTGCCGCCCCGCTCTCTGAGCATATCACTTAAGATTCATAGGGCGCTTTGTTTTCTAACCTGGGATTCAGAAGGCGGTTTGGTGGGTGTGTCCGGCGCTCTTCTCAGGGTAAGTTATTTGTTCAGGGAGCGAGGCAGAACCCAGCGCCTCTGCGTCCTTTTACTCACGGACGCGAAAGCGGCCTCTGGGCCGCCAGGGAGCGAGGCAGAACCCCGCACCTCTGCGTCCTTTTACTCACGGACGCGAAAGCGGCCTCTGGGCCGCCAGGGAGCGAGGCAGAACCCAGCGCCTCTGCGTCCTTTTGCTCACGGACGCGAAAGCGGCCTCTGGGCCGCCAGGGAGCGGGGCAGAACCCAGCGCCTCTGCGTCCTTTTGATCACGGACACGGGTGTATGGATTCCTCCCGTCTTGTTCATAATTTCATGGTAGGATCGGGAGGAAAATTATGCTATAATGAGTTCCCATGAAAAGAAATCCCGCGGCCATAAAACCGCTTTTCCTATTTTACCGGAAAAAGGAGGAATTGTCCATGGAACCCAAACGCCATCCGTGGAAAAAAATCCTGGCCCTGCTTCTGGCAGCGGCGATGCTGGCCCCTTCCGCCGCCTGGGCTGCCTACACCCCCTCTGCTGAGCCCACTGCCCAGGGTGCGCTTCTCATCAATGTGGACACCGGCGAAACCATCTACGAAAAGAACCCGGACCAGCAGTATGAACCGGGGTATCTGGCCAAGCTTATGACCGCCCTGGTGACGGTGGACTATATGGAAGAAAACGGCCTGAGCCTGGATGACGAAAAGGTGGCCCTGGAGCTTTATATCCAGAACCTGGTTTACGGCAGCGCCAACCTGGGGGGGATCCTCCTGGGGGAGGAAGTAAGCGTCCGGGGACTTCTTTACTCCATGCTCCTCCAGTCCGCCAATGAGGCTACCCTGATGCTGGGGAACTACGTGGGGGACGGCAGCCTGGGCCACTTTGCCGACCTGATGAACCAAAAGGCGGCGGAGCTTGGCTGCACCAACACCACCTTTGCCGATCCCGCGGGGTTCCACGACGACGACCCCAATGAGTGCAGCTGGACCACTCCCCGGGATATGGCCATTATCTTCCAGGCAGTGATGGAAAATGACATTCTCCGGGAAATGCTCCAAACCCGGAGCAAGGACATCGGCCCCACCAACGTTCACGACAGCCTCAACCAGTTCAGTTACACCAACGCCCTCATGTCCTCCTCCAGCGAGTACTACTACGCCCCGCTGGAGGGAGGCTTCATCAGCGCCGACTCGGGGCAGGATGCGGCAGTGGTTTCCATGGCCTCCTCCCAGGGTTACAGCTACCTTTTGGTGCTGCTGGGGATTCCCTCCGGGGATACCGCCCGGGACACCCTTTACCAGGAGACCAAAAGCCTCTACCAGTGGGCCTTTGACAGCTTCTCGGTGCGCACCGTTATGGAAAAAGGGGAGATCATGCAGGAGATCCCGGTGCGGTATTCCTTTGAGACCGACTACATGCCCCTTGCCACCAGCGAAACCTTTATGACCCTCATGCCCAACGAGGTGGATCTCACCAGCATCCAGTACCGCTACGACCTCCCGGAGGCCATCGCCGCCCCGGTGGACAAGGGGGTCCAGGTGGGGCGCCTCCACCTGATTCTGGCGGACCAGGAGATCGGATCGGTGCCCCTTATCACCACCCGGGACGCCGAAGCCTCCAAGATCCTCACCGCTCTGGGCTGGGTCCAGGCGTCGGTGCACACCTTCTGGTTCAAGTTTGTGGTGCTCTTTGTGGTCAGCTTCATCGTCCTCTACTCTGCCCTCCTGGTGCAGATCCAGAAGCGGAAACGCCGCCAGGGGAAATTCTCCCGCTATAATCCCAACCGGGAGCGTTATCTCTGACCCACCGGCAGATTCATCCCAATCCTGTAAGCAAAAGGCCTCCGGCATCTGCCGGAGGCCTTTTTTCCACGGTTTTCCTTTTTTTGGTGGAAAACCTGTTACGCATCCTGGGCTATGTACAGCTCTTCACAGGCTTCCTGGGCTCCCACCAGGCAGTTAAAAGCCCGGACCACGGCTCCCCTCTCTTCTCCTTGTTCTCCGGCTATGGCCTGGGAAAGGATATTCAGCGCATCCTCCACTTTTCCGAACAGCAGGGCATAAAGCTTTTCATAATCTGTCATTTCGATTTCCTCCTGTTTTTTGTTACCCTCTCTTTCAAGCACGGCTACATCTTACCACAAAGGCTGTGTCGACCATGGGCGCTGTATGTCGAAAAACCCATCTTTTTTTCAAATTGGGGAAAAATCGGTGGAAAACGGTGGAAAATTTGGGTCCGTGAGAAAACGGACGCAGAGGCGTAAGTTTGTGCCCCGCTCCCTGAACAAATCACTTAGACTGAGAAGGGCGGCGGGGTGGCCCCCGCTGGCTGGCCGGTCCCCGGAGGGGACAGAAGCCCCGGTGGGGCTTTCGAGGCCACGTTCCCGACCAACGGGAGGGATGTCCGT
>JAHZBJ010000037.1:15626-17715 GCA_019423445.1 Oscillospiraceae bacterium | reverse complement strand
GCCGCGTTCCTGACCAACGGGAGGGATGTCCGTGAGAGGAGGGACGCAGAAGCGCCAGACGGTGCCTCGCTCCCTGAACAAGCAGCTTGGGCTGGGAAGGGCGGCGGGGTGGCCCCCGCTGGCTGGCCGGTCCCCCATGGGAGGAAAGCCCCGGTGAGGCTTTCGAGGCCGCGTTCCTGACCAACGGGAGGGATGTCCGTGAGAGGAGGGACGCAGAAGCGCCAGACGGTGCCTCGCTCCCTGAACAAGCAGCTTGGGCTGGGAAGGGCGGCGGGGTGGCCCCCGCTGGCTGGCCGGTCCCCCATGGGAGGAAAGCCCCGGTGAGGCTTTCGAGGCCGCGTTCCTGACCAACGGGAGGGATGTCCGTGAGAGGAGGGACGCAGAAGCGCTGGTTTCTGCCCCGCTCTCTGGCGGCCTGGGGGCCGCACCCAAGTCCGTGAGAATACGGACGCAGAGGCGTAAAATTGTGCCTCGCTCCCTGAACAAGCAGCTTGGGCTGGGAAGGGTGCTGGACACACCTACAAAACCGCCTTCTGAATCCCAAGTGATATGCTCAGGGAGCGGGGCAGTCACTTACGGTTCGCACAACACTTCTCACGGACCCGAAAAGAGCGGGGCAACTGGCGGTTCGCAGAGCCTTTTTTGCGGAAAGGGAATCCAAAATGGAAAGCTTTTTTGCTACCCTGGCGGGCTGGATCATTTTGATGCTGGCCTTTACCTTCTTTTTCGGGGGTTTTGTCCTCAGCAATCCCTACATTGCCGCTGTGGCGGCGGCGGTGTTCCTGGCGGTCCTTACCCGGCTGCTGATGGAGCAGTCCCGAAGGATCAGCCAGCTGGAGGAGAGGGTCCGCCTTCTGGAGGAGAAGAATGGGGAAGAATGACCCTCCATAAAAAAGGCAGAAGCGCCCCGGACACCACCCAATGGTGTCCGGGGCGCCTTTGTGTTGAGGGATAGGCCCGGTTCCTCAGGAAGCGGCGGAAGGGGTCCGGCGCTCCCGGAAGAACACCGCCAGGGCGGTGGACAGGATTACCAGGTAGCCCAGCCAGCTGAGGGCGTCGGGGACCTGATGGAAGATGAAGAAGCCCAGGACGGCGGAGAACCCCACCTGAGAGTAGTCGAAAACCGACAGTTCCCGGGCGGGGGCGCAGCGGTAGGCTGTGGTAACGGCGAACTGGGCGGCGGCGGCGGAACAGCCTGCCAGGAGGAGCATGGACAGCTGATTCCAGGACATGGGGTGGAAATCCAGGAGGATAAAGGGCAGCGTAAAGAGACAGGAGAAGGCGGAGAAGAAGAAGACGATAAAGGGCCCCGGCACCCCCTGTTTCCCCAGAACCCGGACCATGGTGTAGGCAAAACCGGCGGTCATGCCCCCGCAAAGGCCGATTAAGGCAGGAAACACGTCCATGTTAAGACCGGTGGGGCGGATAATCAGAAGGGCTCCGCAGAAGGCTACCACCACCGCTACCCCCTGAAACAGGGAGACCTTTTCTTTCAGGAGGAAGTAGCTGAGAAGAATGGCGAAAAAGGGGCTCAGCTTGCTGAGCATGGTGGCGTCGGAGAGGACCAGGTGGTCCACGGCGTAGTAGTTGCAAAGGACTCCCACAGTGCCGAAGAAGGACCGGAGAAGGAGGGCGGTCCAGCGCTCCCGGTTCAGGGATACCGGCTGATGGCTGCGCAGGAGGATCCCCGCGGCAAAGAATATCGCCACCAGGTTCCGGAAAAAGCTTTTCTGGACGCTGGGCAGGTCCCCGGCAAGGCGGACGAAAGTGCTCATCAGGGCGAAAAAGAAGGCGGAGATCACGATGCACAGGATCCCTTTGGTTTTTTGATTCATGGATGGATTCCTCTTTTCCCGAAAAGTCGACGTTTCTATTATAGTGTTCTCATCTCCCTTCCGCAAGGCCCCGCCCGGCAGGCCGGGCACCCGCGTCCGTGAGAATACGGATACAGAGGCGTAAGTTTGTGCCCCGCTCCCTGGCGGCCTGGGGGCCGCTTCCGGGTCCGTGAGAAAAGGGACCCAGAGGCGCCAGGCAGTGCCCCGCTCCCTGGCGGCCTGGGGGCCGCTTCCGGGTCCGTGAGAAAAGGGAC
>JAHZBJ010000037.1:0-15526 GCA_019423445.1 Oscillospiraceae bacterium | reverse complement strand
GTGCCCCGCTCCCTGGCGGCCTGGGGGCCGCTTCCGGGTCCGTGAGAAAAGGGACCCAGAGGCGCCAGGAAGTACCCCGCTCCCTGAACAAATCACTTGGTCTGGGAAGGGCCAGGATACACCCACAAAACCGTCTGCTGAATCCCAGGTGACCTGCTCAGAGAGCGGGGCAGTTGCTTACGGTTCGCACAACGCTTCTTACGGACAAAAAAATACCCAAAGTTCTGAATAAATTTTTATCAATTAGAACAATATGCTTAAAATATTTGGACACAAGAAAGAAATTTATTGACAGGATGCACGAAAAGAGGTACAATGATACCAACAGAAGACAATGGCCTTTTCCCCGCCTCCCTTTCCGGGGGTCCCCCGGCGGAAGGACGGGCAGGACCGGCGGCTTCTGCCTCCCCTTGGGGGAGCAATCCTCCAATTTCTTATTTTCTCTCATTCCAGGGAAAAGCCCCCGGCGGTCTTGCCGAAAGGCCGGTTGCCGGGGCCTTTTCTGTGCTTCGGAAAGGATGGTCACATGGCGTCAGCGGCAAAAGCGTGTTCCGGGTTGGTGGACCTTCACACCCATACCACCGCTTCCGACGGCACCTTCACCCCCAGCCAGCTGGTGGAATATGCAGCCCAAAAGGGCCTTGAGGCAGTGGCGGTCACCGATCACGACGCTGTGACAGGGCTGGAGGAGGCGATAGCCGCGGGAAAGGAGCTGGGGGTCCGGGTAGTGCCGGGGGTGGAACTTTCCTCCCGGATGGAGGGCCGGGAGATCCACGTGGTGGGTCTCTTTGTGGACCCCCGGGAGCCGGGGCTTTTGAAGCTGCTGGAGGAACTGCGCCAAGAGCGCTTCCACCGGAACCGCCTCCTTTTGGAAAAGCTGGAGGAGCTGGGGATCCATATCCCTCAGGAGGAGGTGCTGGCTGCCGCCCCCGGAGGTCTCCTTACCAGGACCCATGTGGCGGAGGCCATGGTGCGCCGGGGATACGCCGGTTCCATTGGTGAGGCCATGGAGGAATATCTCCTTCCCGGCCGTCCTGCCTGGGTGGAAAAGCGGGGGCCCGACCCCGCCCAGTGCGTGACCGCTATCCGCCGCGCCGGGGGGCTGGCGGTGCTGGCCCATCTCAACCGCATCAGCCGGAAAGATCCCCAGCTGGCCATTTCCCTGGCCAGACGGGTGGTGGAGTCCGGCATGGATGGCCTGGAGGTCCGCTATTCCACCTACACCCCGGACTGGGAAGCCCGGGCGGAGGCCCTCTGTCAGGAAAAGGGGCTTCTCCCCTCCGGAGGCAGCGACTTCCACGGCGCCCGGAAGAAAAACGACCTGGGTACCGGTCTGGGGAACCTCAGAGTGCCGGAGAAATGGCTCCTGGCCATGGAGGAGCGGAAAAGGAACCTGTGATCCGGGGGCTCCCAGGCCCCTCCTTTTTTGCTGTCCGGCGGGATCCCCGGCGGGGATTGAGGAACGGGTTATGGCGCTTTGACAGTCCGGTTTTCCGGGGCGAATGCCCTGCCCTGGAAGGTCCATCCCAAAAGCAGTTTCCCTTTTCCCGGTTATGTCCCCAAGGGAAAAGAAGAGAATTTTAGGGCCCGCCGGGAGCCGGAAAACCCTCTCCGTCTCTTTGAGGGGAAAAGGATGGGATTTTTATTGACAGCAGGATGATTTTGTATTATCCTGTAACTATAGATTAAAATGTATACACCATACAGAATTCAATTTCGACCAAGGAATGGAGGAATCTACGTGAAAACAATTGCCATCCCCTACTACACCGGCACATTGGACCTCCATGTGGAGGAAGAAAACCTTCTGGCGGTGGTTACCGCCAAGATGCACCAGTACAAGGCCGAGAAGAGCGAGACCCAGCTGGTGCTGGACGCTCTGGAAAACCCCATCGGCTCCCCCAAGCTCCGGGAGCTGGCAGCGGGGAAGGAGAAGATCGTCCTGGTCACCAGCGACCACACCCGGGCGGTGCCCAGCAAGATCACCCTGCCCCTGCTTCTGGCCGAGATCCGCAAGGGGAACCCCAAGGCGGACATCACCATCCTCATCGCCACCGGCCTCCACCGGGCGACCACCCCGGAAGAGCAGCGGCGGATGTTCGGCGACGCCATTGTGGACAATGAGAAAATCGCCGTCAACGACGCCTTCGACCCCAGCCAGTTTGTACATATCTGCACCCTTCCCTCGGGAGCGGACTTCGAGGTGAACCGCCTGGCGGCGGAGTGCGACCTTCTGGTAACTGAGGGGTTCATTGAACCCCACTTCTTCGCCGGTTTCTCCGGCGGCCGCAAGAGCATCCTCCCCGGGATCTGCTCTCAGGTGACAGTGAACGAGAACCACTCCTATAAGGCCATTGCCAGCCCTTACGCCATGGCCGGGGTTTTGGAGAAGAACCCCATCCATGAGGACATGGTGGCGGCAGCCCGGGCGGTGAATGTCCAGTTCACCTTCAATGTGGCCCTGGATGGAGAGAAAAAGATCATCGCCGCCTTCTGCGGCGACCTGGAGGAGTCCCACGCCAAAGGGGTGGAGTTTATCCGCAGCCTTTCCCAGTGCCCCAGCATCACCGGGGACATTGTGGTCACCTCCAACGGCGGTTATCCCCTGGACCAGAACCTCTACCAGTCCCCCAAGGCGGTGGCTACCGCTGAGGCCTGTGCCGGGGAGGACGGGGTCATCATTATGTGCTGCTCCTGCGCCGATGGCATGGGAGGCACCCATTTTGAAAAGCTCATCGCCATGGGCACCCCCGAGGAGATCGACGCCAACCTTTCCAAGATCCCGCCCAAGGAGACCATTCCCGAGCAGTGGTGCGCCCAGATCTATTCCCGGATCCTCCGGAAGCACCCGGTGATCCTGGTTACCACTTACCTGACCCCGGAGCAGGTGCGCTCCGCCAACATGATCCCCGCTTCTACCCCCGACGAAGCCCTGGAGATGGCCTACGCCATGAAGGGCAAGGACGCCAAAGTGGTGGTCATCCCCGATGGGGTGGCTGTCCTGGCGGTGGCGGCCCAGTAACGGAATCCTCTGGGGGGGTGGGATCTTCCGCTGCCCCAGCGGTCATAAACCCAAAATTCCGCGGCGCAGCGGAGGCATCCCGAAACCAGCCGGAACCATCCGGTTCGCCCGCCTGGGGCGCGCTCAGGCAAACACAATTTACACGACCCTAAAAGGAGGAATCGCATACCATGGCTTTGAACCTGGCACTGAAGGTCAACGACAAAGACAATGTGGCCACCATCTTCGCCAACGGCATCACTGACGGCACCCAGGTGGAGGTCCGGGACAAACGGGGCAACTCCCAGGTCCTTACCGTCCACGGGGATGTCCCCTATGGCCATAAAATCGCCCTCACCCAGATCCATGTGGGGGAACAGATCACCAAGTACGGCGAGGAGATCGGCGTAGCCACCAAGGAGATCCAGCCCGGCGATTACGTACACGTCCACAATCTGGACAGCATCCGGGGCCGGGGCGACTGGCAGAAGGAGGAGAAATAACATGGAATTTATGGGATATGTCCGGCCCGACGGAAGGGTCGGCTCCAGAAACCTGGTGGGGATCCTCCCCAGCGTCACCTGCGCCAACGACGTGGCTCAGGCCATTGTCACCGAGGTTCAGGGCACCGTGGGGTTCTTCCACCATCAGGGCTGCTGCCAGCTCCCCCCCGACCTGGATCGGGTCACTGAAACTCTCACCTCCCTGGGCTGCTCCCCCAACCTGGCGGCGGTGCTGATCGTCAGCCTGGGCTGCGAGGGCACCGATTATGAAAAGATGTACAGTGTCATCGAGGCCACCGGCAAGCCGGTGCGGATGATCGGCATTCAGGAGCTGGGCGGCGTTTCCAACGCCATCCAGAAGGGTATCGACCTGGCCCGGGAACTGGTGCTCCAGGTCTCCGGCTACCAGCGGGAGCCTGTGGATATCTCCCATGCGGTGATGTCCATCAAGTGCGGCGCTTCCGACACCACCAGCGGTATGGCCTCCAACTGTGTCATCGGCTATGTGGCGGATAAGATGGTGGACCTGGGCGCCACCGTGGTCTTTGGCGAGACCACCGAATTCCTGGGCGGCGAGCACCTCCTGGCCCGCCGGGCCGTCACCCCTGAGGTAGGTCAGAAGATCTACGACATCGTCAACGCCATGGAGACCCGGGCCAAGTCCCTGGGCTGCGATATGCGTAAGGGCCAGCCCACCCCCGGCAACATCGCCGGCGGTCTCTCCTCCATCGAGGAGAAGAGCCTGGGCGCCATCGTCAAATCCGGTACCCGTCCCATCCAGGGGGTCCTGGAGTATCCCCAGATGGTCACCACCCAGAAGGGCCTGTGGATCAAGGATACCCCCGGCCGTGAGCCGGAGATCCTCACCGGCATGGCCGCCACCGGCGCCCAGTTTATGATGTTCTCCACCGGCCGGGGCGCCCCTCAGGGCTTCCCCTCCATGCCGGTGATCAAGATCTGCGGCAACCCCAACACCTTCGAGCGGATGAAGAACGACATGGATCTTAACGCCGGCCGTATCATCACCGGGGAAAAGACCATTGAAGAGGTGGGCGAGGAGGCCTTCCAGAAGATGCTCCGAGTCCTGGGCGGCGAGATGACCAAGAACGAGGCCATCAAGTACTTTACCTCCATCGACGTCCACTGCCTGGGCCCTGTGATCTGAGTCCGCATTCAGGTCCGTGAGCAGACGGCCGCAGAGGCGCTGGTTCCTGCCCCGCTCCCTGGCGGGCCGGGGCCCGCTGCCGAGTCCGTGAGCAGACGGACGCAGAGGCGCTGGTTCCTGCCCCGCTCCCTGAGATATCAGCTGAGATGGGAGAAGCTTCGGAAGGGACGTTAACAAGCACAAAAAATCCTCCGGTCATTGACCGGAGGATTTTTTTGTCTGCAGGGGGCGCTGTGGACGGGGCCGCGTTCCCGACCAAGGGGAGGATGCAATTTGCTTTGGGACTTGCCCTGGGCAAATTGTCCTGCCCACAAGAGCGCCTTCTGAATCCCAAGTGATATGCTCAGGGAGCGGGGCAGTTATTTGCGATTCAGGGAACCTTCTCTCACGGACGCGGACCTAGCCCGGACGGTGGGCCTGACTGGCCAGCATCTGGGAAACCTTGGTCTTGGTCAGCTCCAGGTGGAGGCGGTTCAGCTTCTCCGCCTCCTCCAGCTGCCCCGCCAGAAGGAAGGAGACGATCTGGCGGTGTTCCGACATGGAATTGTCGAACCGTTCGGTATCGATCAGGGAGTAGATACAGAACTGTTTGATCATGGAATAGACATCGTTATAGGACTTCCGCAGAAAGCTGTTGCCGCATAGCTCAATGAGAAGGTGGTGAAAGGGGATGTCGGTATTGATATAGGCCTTCTGGTCTCCGGCGGAGTGGGTGCGGTCCATCTCCTCCAAAAGCTCCCGAAGGCGGCCTTCGTTTTCCCGGATCAGATCCTCCCTGGCCCGGAGCAGGGCGTAGGACTCCATCATGATCCGCAGGTCAAAGACCTCCTCGATATCCTGAATGGAGAACTCCTTGACAAAGACCCCTTTGTTGGGAACGTCCCGGACCAGGCCGTCCCGGGTCAGTTGGCGCAGGGCCTCCCGTACCGGGGAACGGCTCACCTGGAGGCGCTGGGCCAGTTCGTTTTCCTGAAGCCAGTGGCCGGGTTCATAGTATCCGTTGCAGATTTCATCCTTTAGGATCTGATACACCTGATCCCGGATGGTGCTGGCGATGGGGCGGGGTTCCAATGCCATCCCTCTTTTCTCATTGTATTATGTGGTTCTGGGAATTTTTTCACAGAAAGCTTTACACAGGGGGAAAATGTGTATTATCATTAAAAAGTAAGAGGATTCAGATTTACCTCCGGCGTTTTGATCATATTTTATCACAAAAGTAAGAATTTGAAAAGCGAAATCCCCAATGGCCCACGGTTTCTCCGGTAAAACTTTTTAGACAGAAGGTGCTTTGGAAATGTTTTCGGTACTGGTACACGCCGCTTCCTTTGTGGCGCTGATCCTCTTTGGATACCTGATGAAGAAACTGGGATTCTGCGGCGCCAAGGATTACCGCCTCCTCACCAAACTGCTGATGAACCTCACCATCCCCGCTGCGGTGGTGGTCAGCTTCAGCACCTTCTCCTTCTCACCCGGCCTGCTCTTTCTGGCGGGGATGGGGCTTCTTCTGGACCTTTTTATGGCCCTGCTGGGCTGGGCGGCCACCCGGGGGAAGGATAACACCCAGCGTTCCTTCGCCATGCTCAACCTCTCAGGCTATAACGTGGGGGCCTTTGCCCTGCCCTATCTCCAGAGCTTCCTGGGGGCCTCGGGGGTAGGGGTAGCCTGTATCTTCGATGTGGGCAACTCGGTGATGTGCACCGGCGGCGTCTACGCCATGACCTCCGCCATGGTTCCCGCCGGCGGGGAGAAGCTCCCGCTGCGGAAAGCGGTGGGGAAGCTTTTCTCTTCCACTACCTTTGACGTCTACCTGATTATGTTCCTTCTCTCGGTTCTGGGCATCGGGATCCCCCAGGTGGTGGTGGACTTTCTCTCCCCCGCCAGCGCCGCCAACCCCTGTATCGCCATGCTGATGATCGGCCTGATGATGGAGTGGGAGCTGAAGCCCGGATATCTCCGCCAGGCCCTTTGGGTGATTGTGGTGAGAAATCTGGTGGCTGCGGCGGGGGCCCTGCTCTTCTATTTCTTCGCCCCTTTCTCCCTGGAGGTGCGCCAGGTGGCGGCCATCATCCTCTTTGCCCCCATCTCGGTAATGGCCACCGCCTTCAGCGAAAAGACCGGCACCGACCCCGGCCTGGCGGGGTTTGTCTCCTCCCTTTCCATTCTGGTGAGCTTCTTCACCATGACCCTGACGGCGGTGCTTCTGGGGATCTCCGGCTGACGCTGGACGTTCCCCTATGGCGGGATCCTGAAAAAGCGAAAAGGCCGCGCCCCGGTTTCGGTGGGGCGCGGCCTTTTTTCTTTTTGAGACAGCAGAGGACCTCAGAGGGTGCTGCCGGGATTTTCCCTTCCGGCTTCCTCGGGAAGGGGCTGCCCGAAGGCGTTTTCCGCCAGGCGCTGGAGCAGGATGGCGGCCTGTTCCTGTTCCCGGGGGGTGAACCCCCGGAACAGCCACTGGTGGTATTCCTGGGTGACCCCCAAAAGCACCGGGATCAGGGCTTCCCCCTCGGGGGTGAGGGTGAGACGGTTGGCACGGTGATCCCGGGGGTCGGCAGTGCGGAGAATAAGCCCCGCTTCTTCCAGGCTCTTTACCGCCCGGGCGGTGGTGCCCTTGTCCATGCCGGTGCTGCGGCAGATGCCGTCCTGGGTGATCCCGGGGGATCTCCACACCAGGAGGAGGGAGGGCATCTGCCCCATCTTCAGCCTGCATCCGTGTTCTTCCAGCCGCTCCATAAAAAAGCGCTGGCCGTACCGGTACAGCAGTGAGATCAAACGGTTGACAGGTCTTTTGTTTTCCATGCGGGATCCTCCTTCCCGCCGCCCCAGGACGGCGGAGATATGTCTATTACTATACCATAAAATAGTTGCCTACGCAACAAATTTGTGGTATACTGAAGCTGCCTGAAAACAGGCGCAATGGGTATCGCTGCGGCCAGGGGAAGCCCCTTTCCCCGCCGGCCGCTCAGAAATTTATATTTGGAGGCAAGGAGATCATGAGAACACTGTACAAGTACGCCCCCGGTCCGGACGCCTCCCGTCTGGAGGACCGCCCCATCCCCGAGCTCACCGCCCTGGACAACGTCCGGGTCAAGGTCCAGGCCTGCGCCGTCTGCGGCATGGACGTCCACATCTTCCACGGCAAGTTCCCCTGCGACCCGCCCTTTATTATGGGCCATGAGTTTGTGGGTATCGTGGAATCGGTGATGCCCGGCGTCACCAGCGTGGCTCCCGGAGACCGGGTGGTAGCCCAGCCCCACCTCTACGCCTGCGGCGAGTGCCAGACCTGCAAGGACGGCTTCCCCCAGTACTGCAAGAACAAGAAGTCCCTGGGCATCAACCGGGACGGCGCCATGGCGGAATATGTGGTCCTTCCCGACCGCTATCTCCATAAGATTCCCGATTCCATCCCCGACAACATCGCCTGCCTCCTGGAGCCCTTCACCATCCAGGTCAGCGACACCATCGTCTACTCCAACCTCCAGCCCGGAGAGACGGTTCTGATTCTGGGAGCCGGTCAGGTGGCCCTGCTGAGCGTGGTGGCTGCCAAGGCTGCCGGCGCCGGTCTCGTCATCGTCTCCGGCACCAGCCGTGACGTGGAGAAGCGCCTCCCCGCCGCCAAGGCCCTGGGGGCGGACTATGTCTTCAACAGCCAGGAAGTGGACATCGCCGCCAAGGCCAAAGAGCTGACCGGCGGACGGGGCGTGGACCTGGTGGTGGAGGCCAGCGGTTCCGAAGCCGCCATCAATGCCGGTTTCGATGCCATCCGGGTAGGTGGCCGCATCAACTCCATGGGCGCCTCCAAGAAGCCCTCCATCGCCATCAACTGGGACGCCATCCCCAAGAAGATGATCACCATCCAGGGACATATGATGAGCGACTACCAGTATATGGACAAGGCCATTGAGATCTTCGCCAACTATCCTCTGGACCTCTCCCCCCTGGTGACCCATGTGGCCCCTCTGGAGGATTGGGAGGAAATGTTCCGGATCCTCTCCAACGGCGAGGGCATCAAAGGGGTATTCACCATCGCCAAATAAGCGTTCCTGCTTTTCCTTTATCCCCCGCCTGGTTTCCGGGCGGGGGATTTTTTTGCCCAAAAGGGGACGCCTCCCAGTGGCATCCCGCCCGGAAGCAATGAAAAAGCACCCCGGTCCATAGACAGGGGTGCTTAGGGATCTTTTTTAAGATCACAGGGCGCGCTGGACCTTGCCAGAACGCAAGCAGCGGGTGCAGGCGTAGATGTGGCGAGGAGAACCGTCAACAATTGCCTTGACACGCCTTACGTTGGGCTTCCAAGTCCGATTGGATCTTCTGTGGGAATGGGAAACCTTGATACCGAAAGTCACGCCTTTTCCGCAGATGTCGCATTTTGCCATGTGTCTGCACCTCCTTTTGGACCGCGCCGGTCTTGAAGCCAGCCGGTAAAGTAACAGTAGTATTCTAGCAAATCTTTTGGGGAAAAGCAAGAGCTTTTTGAAAATACTTTTGCCGGAAAGCAATATTTTATGCTTTGTTCCCCCGGGGCAGCGGGTTTCCCCTTGTATTTTGCCCCTGCCGCCACTATAATAAAGAGTAGTTTTCTTAAAATCAGAGTAATCTGGGGCGCTGTGCCCCTGAAGGAGTTTTTGCCTTGTTCAACAACACGTATGTCCTGGAGGTGCTGGTCCGGGCCATTATCCTGGTGGCGGTGATCCCCATCCACGAATGTGCCCACGGCTTTGTGGCCGCCCGCCTGGGGGACCACACCGCCCAGGACCTGGGCCGCAACACCCTGAACCCCCTGGCTCACCTGGACCCGGTGGGTTCCCTTCTGCTGCTCCTCACCGGGCTGGGCTGGGCGAAACCGGTGCCGGTGGATACCCGGAACTTCAAAAACCCCAAGTGGGGGATGGCCCTTACCGCCCTGGCCGGCCCGGTGGCCAATATCCTTTTGGCGCTGGTGGTGATGGTGATCTTTAAGATCTCCGCCCCCTGGCTTCCCGCCGCGGCTGTTTTCCTGTTCTACGTCATCATCGAGAATACAGTCTATCTGGCGGTGTTTAACCTCATCCCAATCCCGCCGCTGGACGGCTCCCGCCTTCTCACCGCCCTGCTGCCCTACCGGGCCTACTACGGCCTGATGCGGTATGAGCGGGTGATTATGGGGGTGCTGATGATCGCCCTTTTCACCGGGATTCTGAGTTTTCCTCTGGGGGCGGCCTCCGGGGCCATCCTCCGGTTTTTGGACCTGCTCACCAGCTTTTTGGGCTGAGGAGCCGGGACAAGCCCCGGACCGGGGCCGGTGAGTGATGACAAGGGAGGTGCTCCAGACGGAGGAGAAGAAGCTGTCCTTCCGGGTGGGGGACGAATACGAGGGGCCCCTGGATCTGATCCTGGCCCTCATTGCAAAACACCAGCTGAATATTTGGGACATCGAGATCTCCAGCCTGCTGGAGCAGTATATGGCCTATATCCGCAGCCGCCAGGAGCGGAACCTGGAGGTGGCCAGCGAATTTCTGGAGATGGCCTCCCGGCTGGTTTACATCAAGACGGTGAGCCTCCTGCCCAAGTACCAGGAGGAGGAGGAAAAGGCCAAGGCGGAACTGGTGGGCCAGCTGCTGGAATACCAGGCCTGCAAGGCTGCCGCCGCCCTTCTGGGGGACCGGGGAGAGGGTTTCTCTGCCTTTGTACATCCCCCGGAGGATATCCCCATGGACCATACCTACGCCCTGCACCATTCCCCCTCTCTCCTGGCCAGGAGCTATCGGGAGGCCATGGGAAGGGGCCGCCGCAGGCTCCCCCCCCAGCCCCAGGTGTTTACCCCTCTGGTGGCGGCTCCGGTGGTGAGCGTTTCCTCCCGGATCCTCTACATCCTTCGCCGGCTCTACAAAAAGGCCACCATGAGTTTTTCCGGGCTGTTTCTCCAGTCCCGCTCCCGGAGCGAGGCGGTGGCCACCTTTATGGCGGTGCTGGAGCTGATGAAAGCCGGGCGGATCCGCCTGACCCAGGACGACAGCACCATCCTCTTCCTGGGCCGGGAGGGAAAGGAAAAGAAAGGAAGTCGCAGCAGTGCAGCTGAGTGAGACCCAAAACAAATTGTTTGCCATATTCTTTGCCGCCGGGGAACCCCTGGAAGCTTCCCGGGCCGCCGAAGCCCTGGAACTCACCGAGGGGGAGGTCCACACCTACGCCGCCGGCATCTCCGCGTGGCTGGAGGAGGCGGAGTTCCCCTTGGAGCTCCGGCGCCTGGAGGGGGCCTACCAGCTCTGCACCCGGCCGGTTTACGCCGGGGAGATCCGGCGGGCCCTGGAGCTGCGCCGGAACACCCCCCTTTCCGCCGCCGCCCTGGAGGTGCTGGCCATTATCGCCTACAACCAGCCGGTGACCAGGGGGTTTGTGGAACAGGTCCGGGGGGTGGACAGCTCCTCGGTGGTGACCTCCCTGGTGGAAAAGGGCCTGGTGGAGGAAGCCGGGCGGCTGGAGCTGCCGGGACGTCCCATTTCTTACCGTACGACTCCGGCGTTCCTTCGGTGCTTCGGCCTGGAGAGCCTGGACGGCCTCCCCGACGTCAACGGGGAGGAGGAAGCTCCCCCTCAGGAGGAGGATGATCAGCTTTCCTTCGGGGAGCTGGCGGAGCAGGCTTCGGAAAAATCCTGATGCTCCGGGCGGCAGCCCGGGATTCCTGGGGGAGGTGAGGCCGGTTGGGCAGATATGTGGCGCTGGGGCTCCTTGGGCTGCTGCTGGTCCTGCTGTTTGCCCCGGTGGAGGTGGAGGCGGTCTGGCGCCGTCAGGTCCTTGGGGTCCGTGTCCGGCTGCTGGGGATTTTTTGCATTCCCATCCTGCCCCGGAAGGCCAAGGAGGACAAGCCCTCCCGCCCAGCTGGGAAGCGAAGAAAGAAAAAGGCGGCACCCCCCGCCCAAAAGGAAAAGAAGGGGCCCCCCAGGACCCCTTTGGATACCCTGCAGCTGGTGAACGACCTGCTGCCTCACCTGGCGGAGAGCGCCGGGTACTTGATGAAGCGGATCACCCTTTCCCGCTGCCGCATCGCCCTGGTCCTCTCCGGGGAGGAGGCGGCGGATGTGGGGATCGCCTGCGGCAGGGCCTACGCCCTGGGATACAGCCTCCAGGCGGGGCTCCGGGGGCTGATCCGGGTCCGGGAGTTCGTCTTCAACGTCCTCCCCGACTACATCTCCGGCCAGGACGCGGCGGATGTGGAGGCGGCCCTCCGGGTGCGGCCCTCCTCCCTGCTGGCCGGCGGGATCCTGTTTCTGTGGCGGGCCGGAGGCACCCTCCTGGCCCAGCGGCAGGGCTCCCCGCCTCCCAAAGGCGGGAGGAAGCCCGGGACATCTCAGAAGAAGCAAACCAATCCAACAAAGGCGGTGTAATTTATGGCGACCAAACCCATCAGCGAGCTGACTGACAGCTCCATGAAGAACCTTCAGGCTCTTATCGATTCCAACGCGGTGATCGGCAAGGCCATCACCACCCCCGACGGGACCACCATCCTGCCGGTTTCCAAGGTGACCTTCGGTTACGCCAGCGGCGGCAGCGATCTCCCCGCCACCCAGAAGGAACTGTTTGGCGGCGGCGCCGGAGGCGGGGTCTCCATCACCCCCATCGCCTTTCTGGTAATCCAGAACGGCAGCGTCAAGGTCCTCCAGGTCCAGGCCTACCAGAACACCGCCGACCGGGTGGTGGGAATGGTGCCGGACGTCATCGACAAGGTGAGCGGCCTGGTAAGCGGCATGGGGAAGAAAGAACCCGCCCAGGAGGGCCCCTCCGTTTCTCAGGAGGAAACCCCCGTCCAGGGACAGTGAGGAACCAGGAGAAAATGAAACGGCCCCGGCGCCTGGCGCCGGGGCCGTTTTTGCTCTGGGGACTTCGCCTCCAAGGGGAAAAGGCAAAACAATTTTTGCCAAGGGCGGCAGGGAATGCTATAATAAAAGATAATTGGGGCGGAACCGGCAGCCGTCTTACAGACCGCCCCAGGAGGGAATCCCTTTGGACGGGCCTCCTTCCAACGCCGCCAAAGCAGGGGATATGACAGAAGAAAGAGGGAACAAGTATGGATTACAGCCAGAAGGCTCTGGAGCTCCACAGCAAAAACCATGGAAAGCTGGAGGTGCGGGGGAAGCTCCCTGCTGCCACCATGGAAGATCTCAGCGTCGCGTATACCCCGGGGGTGGCCGCTCCCTGCCTCAAGATCAAGGAGGACCCTCAGGCGGTCTATGAGTACACCTGCAAGGGGAACCTGGTGGGGGTTATCAGCGACGGCACTGCGGTGCTGGGGCTGGGGGACATCGGCCCCAAGGCCGCCATTCCCGTGATGGAGGGGAAGTCCCTGCTCTTCAAGGCCTTTGCCGGGGTGGACGCCATCCCCCTCTGCCTGGATACCAAGGATCCCGACGAGCTGGTGCGTACCATACAGCTTCTGGCGCCGGTGCTGGGGGGCATCAACCTGGAGGACATCTCCGCCCCCCGGTGCTTCGAAATCGAATCCCGGCTCCAGGAGCTTCTGGATATCCCTGTTTTCCATGACGACCAGCACGGCACCGCCGTGGTGGTGCTGGCCGCCCTTCTCAGCGCCCTGCGGCTGCTGAAACGGGAGATCTCGGACACCCGGGTGGTGATCAACGGCGCCGGTTCGGCGGGGATCGCCATCGGCAGGCTCCTTTTAGGGGCCGGGGTCACCGATCTTGTGATGGTGGACCGCCAGGGGATCCTCTGCCCTGGGGAGGAGTGGATGAACCCGGCCCAGAAGGAAATGGCCGGGATCACCAACCCCCGGAAGCTCCGGGGGAGCCTGGCCGCCGCCCTGGCAGATGCCCACGTCTTTATCGGGGTCTCCGGACCCGGGGTCCTCACCGGGGAGCTGGTGAAGGCCATGGCTCCCGACCCCATTATTTTCGCTATGGCAAACCCTGTCCCCGAGATTATGCCCGATGAGGCCCTGGCGGCGGGGGCCGCCGTGGTGGGCACTGGCCGCAGCGATTTCCCCAACCAGATCAACAACGTCCTGGCCTTCCCCGGCATCTTCCGGGGCGCCCTGGACGTCCGGGCCCGGCGGGTCAACGAGGCCATGAAGGTGGCCGCCGCCAACGCCATCGCCTCCCTGGTGGGGGAGGATGAGCTGGCCCCTGACCATATCATCCCCTCCCCCTTTGATCCCCGTCTGGCCGCCCGGGTGGCGGAGTATGTGGCCAGGGCCGCTCTGGAGACCGGCGTGGCCCAGCGCACCGACATCACCCCGGAGGAGGTCTACCGGGGGACCCTGGAGCGCATCGGAAAGTGACCTCTGAAAAAAACAGCAGATAAAGCGGGTCCCGGAGCCGTTGGAGGCTCCGGGACCCGCTGCTTTTTCGCTGGGAGGAAATATTCCCCGGGAAAACTTTTCCCGGTGGAAAACCGGTTCAGTTGGTGCCGCCGCCCCGCTCCCGGACCACCATCCGGACAGGGGTGCCGGTAAGCTGGAACTGCTCCCGGATCTGGTTTTCCAGGTACCGCAGGTAGGAGAAGTGGAACAGCTCCGCACGGTTGCAGAAGCAGACAAACGTCGGGGGCTTGGTGGAAGCCTGGGTCATGTAGTAGATCTTCAGGCGCTTGCCCTTGTCCGAAGGGGGCTGGACCCGGGCGGTGGCCACGCTGAGAAGGTCGTTGAGGCGGCCGGTGGGGATCCGCATGGCGTTTTTCTCCGCCACGGTGTTGATCAGGTCGTAGAGCTTGTCCACCCGTTGCCCCGTCTTGGCGGAGATAAAGAGGAAAGGAACATAGGACATAAAGGAGAAATCCTGTTCCAGCTTCCGCCGCATCTCGTCCATGGTGCGGCCGGTTTTGTCCTCCACCGCGTCCCACTTATTTACCGCCACAATGCAGCCCTTCCCCTGTTCGTGGGCGTACCCGGCGATTTTGCTGTCCTGCTCGGTGAAGCCCCGGGTGGCGTCAATGAGGATCACCGCCACGTCGCAGCGGTCCACCGCCATGTAGGAGCGCAGGACGCTGTACCGCTCAATGGCGTCCTCCACCCGGGCCTTCCGGCGGATGCCGGCGGTGTCGATAAGGATGTACCGGCCGTGCTGGTTCTCCACCCGGGTGTCGGTGGAGTCCCGGGTGGTGCCGGCTACCCCGGAGACGATGACCCGTTCCTCCCCGGCCATGTAGTTTACCAGGCTGGACTTGCCTACATTGGGCTTGCCGATTACCGCCACCCGGATGGCGTCTTCCTCCTCGTGGGAGACGGCTTCCCAGTCGATGAGGTCAAAGCAGGCGTCCAAAAGCTCCCCGGTGCCGTGGCCGTGGACCGAGGAAACGGGGACGGGATCCCCCAGCCCCAGGTTGTAGAACTCATAGAGCTCCGGGGGCGGAGCCCCCAGCTGGTCGCATTTGTTGACGCAGAGGACCACCGGCTTTCCGCTTTTCCGGAGCATGGCAGCGATCTCGCTGTCGTTGGCGGTGACCCCTCCCCGCAGGTCGGTGACCATGATGATGACGTCGGCGGAATCGATGGCGATTTGGGCCTGGGTCCGCATCTTGGAAAGGATCAGGTCATCGGTCTTAGGCTCGATGCCTCCGGTGTCCACCAGCATAAAGGGACGATTGAGCCACTCCCCCTGGGCGTAGATCCGGTCCCGGGTGACGCCGGGAGTGTCCTCCACAATGGAGAGGCGCTGACCGATAAGCTTGTTGAACAGGGTGGATTTTCCCACGTTGGGGCGGCCCACCACCGCGATCAATGGCAAGGACATCTGTGTCCCTCCTTTCTTATGTCCGTGAGAGAAGATTTTGCGAAGCGCCAGTTTGTGCCCCGCTCCCTGAGCATATCACTTAAAATTCATAGGGCGCTTTGTTTTCTAACCTGGGATTCAGAAGGCGGTTTGGTGGGTG
>JAHZBJ010000036.1:2433-18214 GCA_019423445.1 Oscillospiraceae bacterium | reverse complement strand
GTGCCGGCTGCCCGAAGAGGCAAAAGGATCAAAGCTCGGGGCCCTTGCGGTTGTCGTCGCTCTGGGAGTACTGATACCCAGTCTGGGGGCCGTAGTTCTGGGGGCCGTAGTTTTGAGCGCCATAGTTCTGAGCACCATAGGGCTGGCCGTAGCCCTTGGGATTAGGACCCCACCGGTTGTCGGGGCCGGAGTCGGTGCAGAGCCAGACCAGCAGCAGGATCCAGCCCACCAGGGGGACCAGGTAGATCAGCATCCACCAGCCGCTTTTGCCGGCGTCGTGGAGCCGGCGGATGGTGAGGGCCAGGCCCGGCACCAGGAAGGCCAGGGAATACAGGGTGCTGAGGATGCCGAAGATGCCTGCAATGGAGGTGAGGATGCCAAAAACGACGGCAATAATGATGTTGGCCAGCACGGTATACCAGTAACCGGAACGGCGGGTCCTGCCGGAGAAGTTGTTCCAGTTTCTCCATGCGTCCACATAGCAGTCAATGATTTGGTTCATGGTGTTCATTTCTCCTTTCCATACAAAGCCGGGGCAGATGCCGGCGCGCTGTCACCCATCTCCGTAAAGGAAAGGGCAATTTCATTCTATCTTAGATAGAAGAGAAACACAAGAGAAAAACAGGAAAATTGTCTATTTTTTCACATTCTTGTCATAATTCTTCCAACGTCGAGGATCAGTAGCTGCAAAACAGACACACCGCGTAACTTTGGTCCTCCCCCTGAAAATATGGGCCAGTGAGCACCGCTATTCCACAGTAGGTGTACTTGGGATTGATCATGGCAGCATAATGGTCGTCGCTTTCCTTCCACATGGAAAACCACTGGAAAGCGGTAAGGGACTCCCCAGGGGCATGGTTGCTCCAGGCCAGGTTTTCCGCCGCCAGGGCATATTCCACCGGCACATCCGTCTGAAGTACCGTCTCCCAGGGATCGCCGTTGGGCCGGGTGTGGGCCACGTAGTTCTCCTGATAGAGCTCCCGGCACCGGATCCGGGCCGCTGCCGCCAGATCGCTGTCATAGGTCAGGGGCTGGAGCCCCTGAGATTTCCGCTCCTTGTTGATGTGGGTGAGGATTTCAGCTTCCGTGATGGTAAGCCAGCTGCATCCCTCAGGGGCCTCCGGTCCCGGCTGAAGTTCGGGTTGGGAGGAAGGGGCCGCGGACTGGGAAGATTGCTGGGAAGAAGACGAAGAGGAAGACGGAGAGGGCAGGGACGCCGAAGAGGGCTGCGAGGGATCCGCTGCCAAAGAGCCGGAAGTTCCCTCGGGATCTGCCGGAGCGCAGCCCGCCAGAAGCAGGGCCACAAGCAGGGCGGCCCCCATGGCCCTGAAAGGTTTTGACAAAAAAAGTCCCCCTTCCAAACTCCGCAAGGGGAGGAGAGTAGGTTGAAACAGAGAAAATTTTCTACAGGGATATTATACTCTGCCGCCCCCGGGAAAAGCAATGGGGAAAAGCTGTCGCTTTTTGGGGCCCCGCTTTCAGGTCCGTGAGAATACGGACACCGAATCGCTGGTTTCTGCGCCGCTCCCTGAACAAAGCACTTGGACTGGGGAGGGCGCTGGACGAATCCACAAAACCTGGGCAAGGGCCCGGTTCCTGGCCGGTCACGCATGGGACGAAAGCCCCGGTGGGGCTTTCGAGGCCACGTTCCCGACCAACGGGAGGGATGCAATTTTTTATATCCGTGAGAAGAGGGACGCAGAGGCGTCAGGCGGTACCCCGCTCCCTGAACAAACCGCTTGGGCTGGGAAGAGTCCAGGATATACCCACAAAACCGCCTTCTGAATCCCAGGTGATATGCTCAGGGAGCGGGGTACAACGGTTCGGTTCGCACAACGCTTCTCACGGACATGTAAGCTTTATTTGTTCATAAAATTAGTGTATACTGGGAACATAAAAATGGGGGAGAAGCGTCAGCTCCTTCCCGAAGGAAAGGAGGACCCGACATGCGCATCCTGTTTGTAGGGGATGTGGTGGGTCAGGGAGGAACCCGGTTCCTCCGGGAGAGGCTGCCGGCCCTGCGGCGCCTCTGGATGCCGGATCTGACGGTGGTGAACGGGGAGAACGCCGCCGAGGGAAACGGCATCCTTCCCGCGTCGGCGGAGGATATCTTCGGCTGCGGCGCCCAGGTGATCACCTTGGGGAACCACGCCCTGCGGCGCCGGGAGATCTATGATTACCTGGACCGGGAGGAGAGTATCGTCCGCCCCCTGAATTTCTCCCCGGAGGCCCCGGGCCGGGGCTGGACCATCTTTGACAAGCCGGGGCTGCCCAGGGTGGCGGTGGTGAATCTCTGCGGCACTGTCTATATGGACTGCGCCTGGGAGAACCCCTTCGCCGCCATGGACCGTATACTTCCCCGGCTGGAGGCAAAAATCATTCTGGTGGATTTCCACGCCGAGGCCACCAGCGAAAAGTTCTCCTTTGCCTGGGATTTTGACGGGCGGGTCTCCGCTGTTGTGGGTACCCACACCCACATCCAGACCGCAGATGAGCGAATCCTTCCCGGCGGCACCGGCTATCTCACCGACGCAGGAATGTGCGGTTCCTTTAATTCCAGCCTGGGGGTGAAGCCCCAGCAGGCGGTGCGGCGGTTCCGCACCAATCTTCCCACCCGTTTTGAGAGCGACCCCGGCCCCTGCCGCCTTTCCGGGGTGGTGCTGGACATCGACCCCGCCACCGGCAGGACCCAGGCTATCCAGCGGGTGAACGTGGAGTAAACCGCCGCCTCTGGTCTGCCGGGGCGGCAGACGGCATGTTGGGGAAGGAAGCGCCCCGGCGTCTGCCGGCGGCAGGCCTTCCCGTGGCCTGGAAAGATTGGAGGTTTTTCCCCTGTCCCTTCGTATCCGTATTTTGTCGGCGGCCCTATGCGCCGCCATGCTTCTCTGTTCCTGCTCCGGCGGAACGGAAGGTTCCAGCCTGGTCCAGGGGGAGGCGCCCCTCGGCTCACAGAATCAGGCTTCCGGGGAGCTGACCCGCCTCCGGATCCCTTACCATGGGGAGGACACCCTCAACCCCTACACCTGTACTACCCTCCAGAACTACTACGCCGCGGGGCTGCTGTATGATACTCTGGTGTCACTGAACACCATGGGGGATCCTCAGAACCGTCTGGCCCAGGAGATCACCATTGAAGGGGCCAGCTGTATTGTGAAGCTCCGCACCGACGCCCGGTTTTCTGACGGCAGCCCCGTCACCGCCGGGGATGTTGTGTACTCCATGGAGATGGCGCGGCAGAGTACCCGCTTTGCAGCCCAGCTCTCCGGGGTGCTGGAGACCAGTTCCCCAGATAACTACACCGTGGTGTTCCTTCTTGCCGCCCCGGACCAGTTCTTTGACCGGAGCTTAGCCTTCCCTATTGTGAAGGAGGGCACCGGGGAGGAGGCGCTTCCCACCGGGGGCGGCCGCTTTGTGGCCGCGGAAGGGAGTACCCTTCTGGAGCGCAATGAAGGGTATTATGATCCGGTGGCTACGGTACAGACGGTGGAGCTGGTGGACGCAGGGAACCTTCGGGACCAGGGGGAGGCGGTGGCCTCCGGGGAACTGGACCTGATGTATACCGATTTACAGGGAGAGGTGGACCTTTCCCTGGGGCTGCCCAGGCGCCAGGTGGTGCTGAGCAACCTGGTGTTTTTGGGGATCAATAGCCAGCGATGGGGCTTTTCCAGCCAGGAGCGCTGCGCTTTTTCCGGCATTCTGGACCGGGACGCCCTGATCCGGAAGGCGTACCTGGGCTTCGGCGCGGCGGCCTATTCCCCCATCAAGGCCTCCTACAGTTCCGGCTCCGGTACCGTCTCCGGGACGGAGGTGAACCTGGAGGAACAGAACGCTGTGTTGGACTCCCTGGGCTATGACCAGCGTGACCAGGAGGGCTGGCGCACCAGAGGCGGCCGGGAGTTTACCCTGCGGCTGCTGGTGAATTCCGACAACGCCGACCGGGTTGCGGCGGCCAAGCTGGTGGTGCAGGACGTTCAGGCGGCGGGGATCCGCGTCCAGCTGGAGGAGGTCCCTTTTGAGACTTACAGCCAGCGCATCGCCGCAGGGGATTACGACCTGTATCTGGGGGAGATGAAGATCCCCTGGAATCTGGACCTCCTCTCCCTCATCTCTCCCGACCCTCAGGTAGGTCCCGGCTGTGTTCAGGATGAGGAGCTGATCAAGACCTACTATGAAGTGAAGTCCGGGCAGTCCGATGTGGAAGCCCTGGACACCGCCCTGGGAAAGGTGATGCCTGTGATCCCGCTGGTGTACCGCAGGGGTATCGTGTGTTATTCCCAAGATTTTTCCCCGAATATAGTTGCAACCGAGCAGGATATTTTTTATAATATAGGAGATTGGTGACCTCCCCTTTGGGGGGCTGCGTGAAGGAGGACTTTTTTATGATCGGTTTTGAGACCAGCCTGGGCACGGTGGAGATCTCCCAGGAATATTTCGCCAACCTTATCGGCCGGGCGGCTTCCGAGTGCTACGGCGTCGCCGGCATGATCAATTCCCCCTATCAGGACCTGCGCTCCCGGGTCCTCCGGAGAGATGCTCCGGATAAGGGGGTACGGGTCCGTAACGAAAGCGGCAAACTGGTGGTAGATATCCACATTGCCGTCACCTACGGGGTGAATATCGCTGCCATTGTCCGCAGCATCGTCCATAAGGTGCGCTACACCGTGGAGGAGAGCACCGGCTTTGACGTGGCCAAAGTCAACGTCTACGTGGATTCCATGAACGCCCAGTAAGGGCCTCTCTCCAGGACAAAAAATTCATTATTGT
The DNA here is from genome assembly GCA_019423445.1 of Oscillospiraceae bacterium. Classification (GTDB taxonomy): domain Bacteria; phylum Bacillota; class Clostridia; order Oscillospirales; family Ruminococcaceae; genus Angelakisella. The sequence goes on along the minus strand of JAHZBJ010000036.1, from coordinate 13,450 downwards.
TTGGAGAAGGCCGGAGCCTATCTCCGAAAGGAGCGTAAAGCTGTGATCACAGGACAAATTCTGCGGGACGCCATGGTTTCCGCCTCCAATAACCTGGCCAATCAGCGCCAGAAGGTGGATTCTCTCAACGTCTTCCCGGTCCCCGACGGGGATACCGGAACCAATATGAGCATGACCATGGGAGCTGCTTCCCAGGAGCTGGAGGCTATGGACGCCGGTTCCGCCGGGGTCTATGATGTGGCCCACACCGCTGCCTCAGCCCTCCTGCGGGGGGCCCGGGGCAATTCCGGCGTAATTACCTCCCTGTTGTTCCGGGGTTTCTCCAAGGGCCTCAAGGGAAAGACCACCGCCGACGCCAAGGACATTGTGGACGCTCTGGCCATCGGAGTGGAAGCCGCTTACAAAGCGGTGATGAAGCCCACCGAGGGCACCATGCTCACCGTGGCCCGTCTCTCCGCTGAGGCCGCCAAGGAGCGGTATGTCCCCGGCATGACCGTCCCGGAGCTGTGGGACGTGGTGGTGAAGGAAGCCGCCCAGGCCCTGGCTCAGACCCCGGAGATGCTTCCGGTCCTCAAAAAGGCCGGTGTGGTGGATGCTGGCGGCCAGGGGCTGCTGTGCATCTATGAGGGAATGAAGGCGGTCTTTGACGGCGGGGAGATTATTCCCAGCCAGGAGGTCCGCCCCGGCACCGAGGATTCCATCCATCCGGACACCGACGCCGCCGGCGAGCTGGAGCTGGAAGACCTGACCTATCCCTACTGCACCGAGTTTATTGTCCTCAAGGAGGACAAAAATGCCGACAGCCTGAAGCTTCGGGCCTACCTGGAATCCATCGGCGACAGCGCCGTGGTGGTGGACGACGAGGAGATCATCAAGTGCCACGTCCATACCGACAATCCCGGCAAGGCCATTCAGAAGGCCCTGGAGTTCGGCATGCTCAACAAGATCAAAATTGACAACATGTGGATCCAGCACGATATCAAGAAAAAGGCTGCCGTAGCCAAAGCCCAGAACAAGGTGGCGGTGGATCCGGATCAGCCCAACGGTTTTGTGGCCGTGGCCGCCGGAGACGGCGTGAAGCAGCTTTTCCTGGACCTGGGTGTCAACCAGGTGGTAAGCGGGGGCCAGACCATGAACCCCTCTACCGACGATATCCTCCGGGCCGCTGAGGCTACTCCCAGCCAGACGGTGTTCGTGCTGCCCAATAACAAGAACATCATCATGGCGGCGGAGCAGGCCGCCAAGCTCTGCAAGAGCCGGACCATCCAGGTTATCCCCACCAGGACCATTCCCCAGGGTCTCTCCGCCATGCTTGCTTTTGACGAGAGCAGAGAGCCGGGAGAGAACCTCCTGGAGATGACCAAGGCTGCTGACCGGGTAGGCACGGGACAGATCACCTTCGCTGCCCGGGACAGCGAGTACGACGGCCACAAGATCAAGGAAGGGGAGCTCCTGGCCCTGGAGAACGGCAAGGTCAGCTTCACCGAAAGAGATCTCCGGAAGGCCGCTGTCAAGCTCACCAAGGCCCTGCTGAACCGTGATTCTTCCTTTGTCACCGTTATCTATGGCCAGGATATTACCCAGGAGCAGGCCCAGGAAGTAGAGGCCGCTATCCGGGAGAAACTCCCCGACGGAGTGGATATGGCCCTGGTCAACGGCGGACAGCCGGTGTACTACCTCATCATCAGCGTGGAATAAGCCCGGCAGACCGGGCTGTCATGTCCGTGAGAGAAGATTCTGCGAATCGTTAAATTGTGCCCCGCTCCCTGGCGGCCTGGAGGCTGCACTCAAGTCCGTGAGAAAAGGGACGCAGCATCGTAAGTTTGTGCCCCGCTCCCTGAGCATATCACCTGGGATTCAGAAGGCGCTTTTGTGGGTGTATTCAGCGTCTTTATCAGCCTAAGTGATTTGTTCAGAGAGCGGGGCACTACATTTCGGATTGCAGAAGGTATTCTCACGGACGCGGCCGCCGGGCCTGCCCGGCCTCACGGACATAAAAAGACCGCCGGGTTTGGAGAATACCCAGCGGTCTTTTGTTATGGAGAAACCGCACACACATGAAAGCGGATTCTCGTAAGTTCAGGGGTCAGCCTTGCTTATTTCTTCAGAGAAACAGCGGCGGCGGAGACCAGGGCAACAGCGCCCAGAGCAGCGGCGATGCCAACAACGTCGTTAGCGCCGGTGTCGGGGTTCTCGACACTCTCGTCCTCAGAAGCAGCGTCCAGCTCAACATCGGAGAAGACATAGCTGCCCAGGGTGCGGGTCTTCAGAACGAAGGCGCCGTCATCCTCACTCCACTTGGCGTTGCAGTCAACCAGTTTGCCGTTCTTCACCTCATAGATGAAGGAATCTTCGGGTTTGTAGAAATAGACGGTAGCGGTGCTGTTGAAGGTGGGAGCAGCCTTGAAGTTCAGGCCGGTGATGTCAGCATCGGCATCAGCGTTGGCAACCAGGATGGCGCTGTCAACCTTGGTGGACTGAGCCAGGTTGTAGGTCTCCTTAGCGAAAACGCGAACAGAAACATTGACATCGGTGTCCATGGCATCAAAGGTCAGGACACCATAGGCCAGATCCTTATCGACCTTGTTAATGTCGGTGAAGTTAGCGTTGAGGATTTCGTCGCCAGCGCTCAGACCAGTGCCGATGGTGTTCTCAGCGTAACCAACGACCCAGGAAACCCAGGTGCTGCCCTCAGCATAGCTGTTCAGCTTGTAGGTTTTGCCCTTATCGGCGACGCCTGTATCCTTCTTGCACTTGATGTCAAGCTCATCCAGAACCAGGTTGGCCTTGGTGGGAGCCTTCAAATCATAATCCTGCTTCAGCTTGATCTCGATGACGGCGTCATCATCATTGAAAGCAACGGACTCCACCAGGCTAGAACCGCTTTCAAAGACCTTGCGGGAGATGCTGAAATACTCAGAGGTGAAAGTAACAGTGTTGTCCAGTTGAGTGCTGGTGCCATCGCCGTTCAGATAGAACATAGTAGCATCCAGGGTGATGGTGTCGCCGGGAAGGGCAGAACCAGCAGTGGTGCCATTACCGGGAGTAACAGCGGCAAACGCCACGGTGGCCAGCATCATGACAGCCAGCACAAGAGCGAGTACCTTTTTCATGTTCGTTTTCCTCCATTCAAAATTTCAATCTTCGGCCGGGAGGGCTCTCCACTCTCCCCCCGTCCAAGAACATTTTATTACAACTTGTAACTTTGTTGGTGAATGAAAAACGAACCTTTTCTGGTCATTTTTGAAATGGCAAAGAGAAAAGTAGGCTGATTTTGCGAATTTTATTTGATAAACTAGTGAAATCTACAAGTAAAAATAATTAGAAGCAAAACTAAATATGTTATAATAGTTACATAATGTAATAATTTTTAGAAAAATATCAACAATAAAGGAAAATATATCCCGGATATGCAGGACAGCTAATCGCAATTCTTGTGTGTCATTATTTCAACATTTGTATAACAAATTTAAATGTAACCGGAAGGCTACAATTCGGTGTTTTGCTCTTTGAAGCTCTTGAACTAAGGGCGATTCCTTGCGAAAATGGAAGAAATATCCACAGAGAAGCAGGGGATGAAAAGCACATGAAAAACAAAATCCTGGCAGCTCAGCAGGAGGATGCCATTCGCCGCCTGATACAGGCAACACTGATGCGGGAAGGCTTTTCCATCCTCTGGACCGGTGGGGAAGACTCTCTGGCGGAAGGTACCGTGATCCTTACCTTTCAAGTATTTCTGGCTGGCAGCGGCAGCACTGCCCCGGTCCAAACCGTCACAATGACCGCCCGGCCGGAGGAAGTGCTTCGGTACACTGGGGGATTGGACATGGACCGGGTGGAATTCGGACGGCTGGTGATCTCCTACCGGGCCCGAACGGTTACCATAGAGGGGCGGGAGCTTCCCCTGACCATTAAGGAGTTTGAGCTTTTGGCATATCTGGCTTACCACAAAAATCTGGTCCTCACCCGGAGCCAGCTTCTGGCAGCGGTGTGGGAGGTGGACTACAGCGGCGACGTCCGCACGGTGGATACCCATATCAAGTGCCTCCGGCAGAAGCTGGGAGAGTACGCCCGATGCCTGGTAACGGTGCGCCGGGTGGGGTATATGTTCCAGTGGAGCGACATTCTAATCGGTTAATCCCGCACCCGCAGGAAGATATCTCCTCCTGCGGGGTTTTGTCTGCAAAAATATGTTGACAAGCAGGAGCGCATACAGTATAATATATCTCGCCGGTGTTCACCGGCGGACAAAAATGGCGGTATAGCTCAGTTGGCTAGAGCATTCGGTTCATACCCGAAGTGTCACTGGTTCGAATCCAGTTACCGCTACCAAGAAGCAAAGAGGAAAAAGGACTCCTTTTTCCCCTTTGTTTTTCCGGCCCGTTGGTCAAGTGGTCTAAGACACCGCCCTTTCACGGCGGCTACACGAGTTCGAATCTCGTACGGGTCACCATATCGGAGCAGAGGAAACTTTGCTCCGGTATTTTTTATATCTGGAAACAAAAAACAGGGAGAAGCCCCCGGGGCTTCTCCCTGTTTTTGAATCACCTATGTTATTTGGTGCCGTAGATCCGGTCACCGGCGTCTCCCAGACCGGGAAGAATGTACTTCTTGTCATTGAGGCAGCGGTCCAGGCTGGCGCAGTAGATCTGCACGTCAGGATGGGCCTTGGCCAGGGCTTCCAGCCCTTCGGGGGCGGCGATGATGCACATGAACTTGATGTGTTTGACTCCCCGGGTCTTGATCTGGGTGATGGCGTCGATGGCGCTGCCGCCGGTGGCCAGCATGGGATCCAGGACGATGACATCCCGCTCGGCGATATCAGAGGGGAGCTTGCAGTAATACTCCACCGGGATGGCGGTTTCCTCATCCCGGTAAAGGCCGATATGTCCCACCTTGGCGGCGGGGATCAGGGCCAGAACCCCGTCCAGCATCCCCATGCCGGCCCGGAGAATGGGAACGAAGGCCAGCTTCCGGCCGCTGATGACCTTGGTGACAGCGGGACCCATGGGAGTCTCAATCTGCACTTCCTCCAGGGGAAGGTCCCGGGTGGCTTCGTAGCAGATGAGGGTGGCGATTTCGCTCACCAGCTCCCGGAATTCTTTGGAACCGGTGTTCTTGTCCCGCAGCCAGGTAAGTTTGTGCTGAATCAGGGGATGGTCCATGATAAAGGGTTCAGACATATTTCTACCTCCTTTTTTAAGTCCGTGAGAAAAGATTCTACGAAGCGGAAGGTTGTGCCACGCTCTCTGAACATACCACTTGGGCTGAGAAGGGCATTCTGTTTCCAACCTGGGATTCAGAAGGCGCTTTTGCGGATGGGACAATTTGCCCAGGCCCAAGACCGGAGCAAATTGCATCCCTCCCGTTGGCCGGGAAGGTGGCCTCAAAAGCCCCACCGGGGCTTTCGTCCCATGCGGGGCCGGCCAGGAAAAGGGCCCTTGCTCGGAAAGTATGGTTATTCCAGCTCGCCCCGCTCGATGGCGGAGAGCTGCGCTACCCGGCGTGCATGGCGGCCTCCCTCAAAGGGAGTGTCCAAAAAGACGTCTGCCAGTTCGCAGGCCAGGCCCTGCCCGATGACCCGTTCCCCCATGCAGAGGACGTTGGCGTCATTGTGGGCCCGGGTGTATTTGGCACTGAAATAATCGGAACAGCAGGCAGCTCGAATGCCGGGGATCTTGTTGGCGGCCATGCTGACTCCGATACCGGTACCGCACATGACGATACCCCGGTCACACTCTCCCGAGAGGATAGCCTTGCAGGCGTAGAGGGAGGCGTAGGGGTAGTCCCGCTTTTCGTCGGGGGCGAAGATCCCGAAGTCGTGGTAGGGGATGCCTCGTTCCTCCAGGTGAGCCCGGATTGCCTCCTTCAGATGGAAGGCGGCGTGGTCGCAGGCGATGGCAACTTTCATAGACTGGCTCCTTTCTCCGGCGCATCCTGGCGGCCGGGACCGTCCTTTTGGGCGGCGGTTTTCTTCAGCAGCTCCCGCTGGGCCTGGGGAAGCCGCAGGTAGGCGGGGACCAGATCCCCGCAGTCCACCCCCTCTCCCCGGTTCCAGGCATCCAGGGCGGCGGCCCCAGCGGCAGAAGCCCGCTGATACCGCAGGTGGGGAGGAGCCAGGCGGAGCCATGGGGCCTCGCCTGCTTCCAAAATTTTATTATAGCACAGCTGGGCCCCGTCGCCAACCAAAAATACAGTTTTTCCCAAAGCTGCCAGCCGGGATGCCAGTTCGGTGATGGCCAGAGCTTCGTCGGGGGAGATGCGCTCCACCCGGCCCTCGGAGAGGGTAAACAGTGCGGTGTAGACCTGGCCGCACCGGGCGTCCATGACAGCGGCGGCAACTCCTTCAAAGCCTGTGAGATTTCGGGCCAGGGCCTCCAGGGTGGAGACCCCGACGCAGGGCTTTCCGGCGGCCATGGCCATCCCCTTGACGGCGGCCATGGCGATGCGCAGGCCGGTGAAAGAGCCGGGGCCCCGGGTCACCGCCAGGAAGTCCAGTTCCCCGGGGGCGGCGCCGCAGGTCTCCAGAAGGCGCTGAGCCATGGGCAGCAGAGTCTGGCTGTGGGTCTGGGGGATGTTGACGAACAACTCCCCCAACACCTTTTCGTCCTCCAGCAGGGCGCAGGAAGCTGCCACTGCCGAGGACTCCAGAACCAGATATTTCAAAAGCGATCATCTCCCGTTACGGTAATGGTGCGCCGGTCCCCTTCCTCAATGGCGATATCCACGGTGATGTGGGGATCCGGCAGGGCCTCCTGGATGTTTTCGCTCCACTCCACCGCCAGCACCGCCCCCTGATCCAGGTAGTCAAAGAAACCGGTGGAGTAGAGGTCCTCCAGGGTGGTGATGCGGAACATATCAAAGTGGCAGAGGGGGATGGGGCCGTCGTACTGATGGACCAGGGCGAAGGTGGGGCTGGAGACCCAGGCGGTGCTTCCCAAGCCCTGGGCCAGTCCGGCGGTGAAGGTGGTTTTCCCGGCCCCCATCCCGCCCCGGTAGGCAATGAGGTCCCCGGGGCGCAGCAGGGCCGCCACCTGCCGGGCGGCGGCCTTGGTCTCCTCGGGGCCGCAGGTGTGAAAGATCATAGGCGAGTCATCCTTTCCGGATGCCAGGGACATCCCTTGGTATGGGGAACCCCCGGCACTGTTTGGGAGCAACCTTCCAAAGAGGCGCCTCAAACCGGGGCTATGGGGTTCTCCTCATAGCCGTAACCGTAGTCATAATCGTAGCCGTAATCGTAGGAATAGTAGTCGTCAAAGTACCAGTCGGTGATATCCTCCCAGTCGGAGAGATCGGGAACGGCTTTTCCCCGGAAGAAATCCTCAAACCACGCCAGCACCTGTTCCTGGTCCTGGGTTCGGTATTGGAGGTAGCTGTATCCCCCCATGCCGTCGTCGGCGCAGGCCTCCAGGATATAGCCCAGCCCGTCCTCGTACCCCGTCAGAGGCAGGGCGGCGGAGAGGTACCATACCCCTTCCAGAGGCTGGGCCAGTTCCAGGTAGACGTAGCTCTCTTCTCTGCCGTCCAGGTTTTCCAGCCCGGTCCGGAGGTCCTCCAAGGCGGGGGACTCCACCACCTCTCCATTGACTTCCAGGTAGGGACGGGCAATCCAGGTCTCGGGCCCGGCGCAGGCGCCCAGGGCCAGCAGCAGGAGGAGCGCCCCCAGCAGGGCGCAGATGTGTTTGCTCATGGGACAGCCTCCTTTCCCCGGCGGGGAATCCCCCTTAGAACAGTCCCCAGATATCCCCGTTTTCGTCCACGTCAATGCTCTGGGCGGCAGGGACTTTGGGGAGGCCGGGCATGGTCATAATGTCTCCGGTGTAAGCCACAATGAATCCGGCGCCGTTGGAGAGGCGGATGTCCCGGACGGTGATGGCAAATCCGGAGGGGCGCCCCAGCTTCCCGGGGTCGTCGGAGAGGGAGTATTGGGTCTTGGCGATGCAGACGGGCATCCGGTCCTTTTCGGGATCCAGAGCCAGAATGTCCCGGAGGGCCTTTTGGGCAGCAGGGGTGTAGATGACCTCAGCGGCGCCGTAGATGGTCTTTGCGATGGTTTCGATCCGCTCCCGGACCGAACTGCACCCCGCCACAATGGAGGCGAAGTGGCTCTCCTGGCGGCAGGCGGCGGCCACTTTCCGGGCCAGCTCAACGCCGCCTTCGGCCCCTTTGGCGTAGACTTCGGAGAGGGCGAACTCCGCGCCCCGCTCCCGGCAGAAGGCGGCCAGGTAGTCCAGTTCCTCCTGGGTGTCCTGGGGGAAGCGGTTGATGGCCACCACCACCGGGACGCCGTACTTCTGCATGTTGGAGAGGTGGGCTTCCAGGTTCACCACCCCTTTGGCCAGGGCGGCAAGGTCAGGCTGGGCCACCTGGTCCTTGGGGACGCCGCCGTTGTACTTCAGGGCGCGGACGGTAGCCACCAGGACGATGCAGGAGGGGGTGATGCCGGCGGTGGGACACTTGATGTCCAGGAACTTTTCGGCTCCCAGGTCGGAGCCGAAGCCCGCCTCGGTGATGACGATATCCCCCAGCTTCAGGGCCAGACGGGTGGCCCGGATGGAGTTGCAGCCGTGGGCGATGTTGGCGAAGGGGCCGCCGTGCATGAGGCAGGGGGTGCCGGCCAGGGTCTGGACCAGGTTGGGCTTGAAGGCGTCCCGGAGGAGGGCCGCCATGGCCCCCACGCACTGGAGGTCTTTGGCGTAGACGGGGCCGCCGCTGGTGTTGTAGGCAACCAGGATGTTCCCCAGGCGGCGTTTCAGGTCCGCCATGTCGGTGGCCAGGCAGAAGATGGCCATGATCTCGGTAGCCACGGTGATCTGGAATCCGTCCTCCCGGGGGACGCCGTTGACCCGGCCTCCCAGCCCCACGATGATGTTCCGCAGGGCCCGGTCGTTCATGTCCATGCACCGCTTCAGGAGGATCCTCCGGACGTCGATCTGGAGGGGGTTCCCCTGCTGAAGGGAGTTGTCCAGCACCGCGCAGAGGAGGTTGTTGGCGGAGGTGATGGCGTGAAAATCTCCGGTGAAGTGGAGGTTAATGTCCTCCATGGGGAGCACCTGGGCGTAGCCGCCCCCGGCGGCGCCACCCTTGATGCCGAATACCGGGCCCAGGCTGGGCTCCCGGAGGGCGATCACCGCTTTTTCCCCGATCAGGGGCATAGCTTGTCCCAGGCCCACAGTAGTGGTGGTCTTTCCCTCTCCCATGGGAGTGGGGGAGATGGCGGTGACCAGCACCAGGCGGCCATCGGGCCGGTCTGATACCGAGCGGATGAAGCCTTCGTCGATCTTTGCCTTGTATTTGCCATAGTACTCCAGGGCCTCTTCGGGGATGCCCAGATCCTCCGCCACCTGGCGGATGGGACGGGGATGGGCGGCCTTTGCGATTTCGATATCGGTGAGCATGTGGTGATCCTCCCTCTTTTTTCGGAGTTTTCGCTGTCCGTTCCCTGCTTTGGGGGGAAGGGAACGGGCCATACTATCTATACTATATCACATTTCGACGACGGGTTGGAGAGTTTTCCGGGAGGAAAGGGAAAAAAGTTTACAAAATACACACAGCCCCAGGTGCCCGGCGCTCTAGGAAAAAATGGCGATTTGTGGTAAGATGGGAAGCAGGATCCCGGGAAGGGGGAAACCTTTGATGACAAAATGGATCTCCGCCTTTTTCGCCCGTTTCTGGCAGCGGGCGGATAAGGTGAACCTTTTTCTGGCTCTGGGGCTTTCCGCCCTGAGCACCCTTTGCATCTACGCCATCTATCTGGCCGGGTACTGCGGCGAGCGGTCCTGGCAGGTCCAGGCCCTGGCCACCGGTCTGGGCCTTGGCGCCGTAGTGGTGATGGTGGCGGTGTTCGACTACGAGAGCCTGGCGGGGCTCTGGAAGTTCTATGAACCCCTCACCGCCCTGGTGATGGTGTTTACTGCCTTTTTCGGAGAAACCCGCCCCGGTTCCGACAACCGCAGCTGGCTGAACCTGGGGTTCACCACCATCCAGCCCAGTGAAATCTGGAAGTTTGCCTTTATTCTGGCCTTTGCCTGGCACCTGTCCCAGGTGCGGGAGGACCTGAACCAGCCCCGGGTGCTGATCCCGGTGCTCCTCCATGCCGCCATGGGGCCGGGGCTGGTGATCCTTCAGAAGGACACAGGCGTGGCCCTGGTCCTGCTGGCCATTGCGGCGGCCATGCTGTTTGTGGCGGGACTTTCCCGAAAGCTGATCCTGGGGGCGGTGGGGCTGGCAGCCCTCTCGGCGCCGGTGGTGTGGCTCTACATCCTTTCAGATTTCCAGAAGAGCCGTATCCTAAGCCTTTTCGATCCCCAGCAGTACGCCGAGACCGAGGCCATGCAGCAGCTGGAGGGGCTGGACTCCCTGGGTTCGGGGCAGATCTTCGGGATCGGACTTTTTGCCGAAAATCACAACTATGTCCCGGAGATGTACAACGATTTTATCTTCACCTTCATCGGGGAATCCCTTGGCTTTTTGGGGTGCGCGGCGGTGGTGGTGGCCCTGGCGGTGATCTGCGGCCGGATCCTCTGGACCGGCGCCTCCTGCAAAAGCTATGTGGGAAAATATATCTGTGTGGGCGTATTCGCCATGCTGGCTTGCCAGGTGGTGATCAATATCGGAATGTGCCTTATGGTGCTGCCGGTAATCGGCATCACCCTGCCCCTGCTTTCCGCCGGGGGGACCTCGGTGGTGTCGGTGTATCTGAGTTTGGGGCTGGTGATGCTGGTCCATGGCAGCAACCGCAAAAACATGTTTACCGAATGACAGAAAGGGCGTGTGTGTCACTATGAAAACCGTTCTGGTCCTGCTGCCGGTGGAGCAGCGGCACCGGGAGCTGCTGGAAGCCGCAGCCCCCGGGTGGGAATTCCTTTATGTTCCCGCCAAGGAGGTGGCCGGGGGACAGCTGGCCCGGGCCAACGTTATCATCGGCAACCTGCCGGTGTACCGTCTGCCCCAGTGTCCCGACCTGGAGTGGATCCACCTGAACACCGCCGGGGCGGAAGCTTACTGCAAGCCCGTC
>JAHZBJ010000036.1:1303-2423 GCA_019423445.1 Oscillospiraceae bacterium | reverse complement strand
CCCTGGATCCCCATGTTCTTCTTACCAATTCCACCGGCGCCTACGGCCTGGCTTTGTCGGAGCATATGCTGGGGGTCACCCTGGAGATGATGAAAAACCTCCATATCTACCGGGACCACCAACAGGAGGCCCTCTGGCAGGACGAAGGCCGGGTGGATTCCATTTGGGGCTCCACGTTCCTGATCCTGGGGCTGGGGGATATCGGCGGGGAGTACGCCCGGCGGGTCCGGGCCCTGGGAGGAAAGGCCATTGGCGTGCGCCGCACCCCCAGCGAATGCCCCGACTGGCTGGACGGCCTTTACACCATGGATAAACTGGATGAGCTTCTTCCCCAGGCGGATGTGGTGGCCATGAGCCTCCCTGGCACCCCCCAGACCAACAACCTGATGGACCGGCGCCGGCTGGGACTGATGAAGCCCTCCGCCTACCTCATCAACGTGGGCCGGGGAAATGCTGTGGATACCGACGCTCTTCTCCAGGCTTTGGAGGGCGGGCGCCTGGCCGGGGCCGCCCTGGACGTGGTGGACCCGGAGCCCCTGCCCTCGGACCATCCCCTCTGGGGCTGCCCCAGGGCGGTGATTACCCCCCATGCCGCAGGGAAGTTCAATCTCCCGGAGACCTTCGAGCGCATCGTCCGCATCTCGGCGGAAAACCTGGCGGCTTTCCGGGAGGGCAGGCCCCTGCGGAACCTGGTGGACCGGAAAACCGGCTACCGCTCCCGGTAGTTTCAGACCCACAGAAAGCGTTGCACAGAGCGTTGGTTTGCGCTCTTCTCTTTGACGTCCAGGCACAAAAACCTCCGGTTCCTGCCGGAGGTTTTTGTGCCTGGACGGTTTTTTACATGTGGGAAGACCGGCCCTTCTGCCGCAGCAGTTCCGCCAGCCGGAAGATGGCCTCAGCCTCTTCTTGGGTGAGTCCGGAAAGGTCCATTTTAGGGGTGTTTTCCAGACCCAGGAGATAGTCGGTGGATACGTGGAACAGTCCTGCCAGGCGGATTAGAACGCTGTAAGAGGGAAGGCGGCTGCCGTTTTCGTAGGCGCAGACAGCGCTGGGTACAAGGCCCAGGCGCTGGGCCACCTGGCGCTGGGTCAGTCCCGAGGCGTCCCGGAGGCCTTTGAGA
>JAHZBJ010000036.1:0-1293 GCA_019423445.1 Oscillospiraceae bacterium | reverse complement strand
CCCGTTGCTTTTTTTGAATGTCAGGTTTATAATGGAAAAGAACACCAGTTGGACACAGAAAGCGCCGGAAATGTACGCCGGCAAGTTTCTCGCAATCCCTCCGGTCAGTTTATGAGACCGAGAGCCATTTTGGGCTTTTGGACAGAGAAAATCCAGAAATGGGAGGAACGTATGGAATGAAACAGTTTTTCGCGTGGATCATGGCGGTAGTTCTGGTGCTGGCTCTGGCGGGCTGCGGTGGGGGAGAGACCCCGGCCAGTTCCCAGGCGGACAGCGCCGCTTCTCAGAGCACGGCGTCTTCTGAGACTGCTTCCGAGCCCACTTCCGAGTCTGCCTCTGAGTCTCAGGCAGATGCAGAGGGAGAGTACCCCGCAACCGTGCCTGATGTGACGGTGACCGACTTCCTCATTACCCCGCCGGAGGGCTTCACCCAGGCGGAGGACGGTTCCATGGTTTATACTGCTGAGGACGGCTCCAACATCCAGGTCCAGTACCAGGAGATAGCCACTGCTGGGCTATCCACCGCCTTTGACCCGGAGGAGATGACCGCATTTCTGAAGGAGCAGGCGGAGGAGCAGTTCTACCAGGTGCTTGGGGAAGAAGTGGATGTCACAGTGGATGACTGCTCTCAGGCCATTGTTGACGGTATGCCCGGGATGCGGATGGCTCTCAGCTATGACCTGATGGGGACGCCTGTTAACCAGATCGTCTATACTCTTTCTGCCGATGGCGTGTACACCATTACCTTCACCCAGCAGGGGGATGCCAATTGGCAGGATGCCTTTGAAGCCTGCGTCCAGTCCATCGATTTTGTTACAGAATAAAGAGCGTTTCAAAACAGAAAAAGCCTCCGCTTCGGCGGGGGCTTTTTTATTCCCAAGGAAAAGGGGCGGCACAGCTGAAGCTGTGCCGCCCCCAAAACCGGAGCTTTTGTGAGTGAACCTTACGCCTTGGGGTTCTTGATAGCAGCCTGAGCGGCGGCCAGACGGGCGATAGGCACACGGTAGGGAGAGCAGGAGACGTAGGTGAGGCCCACCTTGTGGAAGAACTCCACAGAGGAGGGATCGCCGCCCACTTCGCCGCAGACGCCCAGATGGATGTCGGGGCGGGTCTGACGGCCCAGCTTGGCAGCCATATCCACCAGCTTGCCCACGCCCTTCTGGTCCAGACGGGCGAAGGGATCCTGCTCGTAGATCTTCTTGTCGTAGTAGGCGCCCAGGAACTTGCCGGCGTCGTCGCGGCTGAAGCCGAAGGTCATCTGGGTCAGGTCGTTGGTGCCGAAGGAGAAGAACT
>JAHZBJ010000035.1:8169-18629 GCA_019423445.1 Oscillospiraceae bacterium | reverse complement strand
CTCCTCCACCACACCGTTCTGGCAGCAGAGCATGGCTTGACGGATGGCATTTTTAAAGGCCTTTCCGTCAGAATTGCCGTGGGCCTTGATCACAGGACGCCGGATTCCCAAAAGCAGGGCGCCTCCCACCTCGCTGGCATCCAGCTTCTTTTTGAAGCCCTGGACTTGCTTTGCCAGGAGCAACGCGCCAATCTTGGTTCCCAGAGAGGCCAGGAACATGGATTTCAGCTCTCCGGCAAACATTTTTGCAAGGCCTTCGGTAAGCTTCAGCACCACGTTTCCGGTAAAACCGTCGCACACCGCTACGTCGCAGCCCCCCAGAGGGATCTCCCGGGCCTCTACATTTCCCACATAGTTGACCCCGGCGTCCCGGAGAAGCTTGTTGGCCTCCACCTGGAGATCTGTTCCCTTGGAATCCTCGGTGCCGATGTTCACAAGGCCCACCCGGGGATTTTTTACCCCCATGATCCGCTCCATGTACACCGAACCCATTACCCCAAACTGCCGAAGCATTTCAGGGCGGCACTCCTGGTTGGCGCCGGAGTCCAGAAGCATATAATGCCCCTTGGCGTTGGGGATAATGGTGCCGATAGCGGCACGTTTCACCCCCCGGATCCGTTTGACGATCATGGTAGCGCCCACCACCATAGCACCGGTGCTCCCAGCAGTGATAAAAGCGTCGCCTTCCCCAGCTGCCAGCATCTGGAAGCCCTTGGCCATAGAGGAATCGGCATATTTCCGCAGGATCTGGGTGGGCTCCTCACACACCGGGATCACCGATGGGGCATGGGCGATCTCCATTCCCTCCAGAGAGATTCCTTTCTCCTGAGCGGCAGAGCGGATCTGCTCCTCATCCCCGGTGAGGACTACCTGAGCCCCAAGCTCCTTCACCGCCTGGGCGCAGCCTTCCAGTACCGCCCCGGGGGCATTATCCCCGCCAAAGGCGTCGATGATGATTTTCATAAACCCTCAGTCCTCCTCCTGCAAATACCGCCGCAGCGAGGCCACGGCCCGATCCGCCATTTTGGTATACCGAAGCTCCTTATTCCGTTCATGGACCTCCAAAGGCGGAAGAATTCCCATATTGCTGCCCATAGGCTGGAAATCCGCAACCTCCGGGTCGCTGATATAGGCGCAAAGGGACCCCAGCATGGTATCCCGTGGCAGGGGCCGCGCCTCCTTCCCGGAAAGACACCGGGCAAGGCTCCGCCCCGCCACAATGCCGCTGGCAGCGGATTCGATATAGCCTTCCACCCCGGTAATCTGCCCGGCAAAGTAAAGATTATCCATTTTCCGGAGCCGGAACTGGCTGTCCAGCAACCGGGGAGAATCCAGGAAAGTATTGCGGTGCATCACACCATACCGCATAAACTGGGCATTCTCCAACCCCGGGATCATCCGAAACACCCGCTGCTGCTCTGGAAAGGTAAGGTTTGTCTGGAACCCCACGATGTTATACAGGCTGCCGTCGGCATTGTCCTTCCGGAGCTGGATGTTGGCCCAGGGACGGTGCCCAGTCCAGGGGACCTTGATGCCTACCGGGCGCATGGGACCAAAGCGGAGAGTATCTCTTCCCCGCTTTGCCATCACCTCGATGGGCATGCACCCTTCGTACACTTTGAAATACTCCCGCTCAAAGGGTTTCAACTCCACCGCCTCCGCCGACACCAGGGCGTCGTAGAAGGCGTCGTATTCCGGCTGAGTAAAGGGGCAGTTGATGTAGTCCGCATCCCCCCGCCCATAGCGGGTAGCGAAAAAGGTCTTTTCCCGATCCACCGATTCCAGGGTGACGATAGGGGCGGAGGCGTCGTAAAAGCTAAGGTATTTCTCTCCGCACAGCTCCCCAATGGCGTCAGAGAGTCCTTGGGAGGTAAGGGGACCGGTGGCGATCACCGCGTTCCCCACCGGGATCTGGGTGACTTCCTCCCCGGTGACCACCGTGATTCCGGGATGCCCAGCGATCCGCCGGGTGACTGCCTGGGAGAAAAGATCCCGATCCACCGCCAGGGCGCCTCCCGCAGACACTGCGGCTTCCCCGGCAGCTTCCAGCACCAGGGACCCCAACAGGGCCATCTCCTCCTTAAGGAGGCCGGCAGCAGAAGTATGGCGGGTGGCTTTGAAGGAGTTGGAACACACCAGCTCAGCAAAACCCGGACTGTGATGGGCCGGTGAGTATTTCGCCGGTTTCATCTCATAGAGCGTCACCTTGTGGCCGGCGTTGGCCAGGGCCCAGGCCGCTTCGCAGCCGGCCAGCCCCGCCCCGATTACAACGGCATCAGCCATCGTTCTCCTGCTCCTTCCTTGCGGGAACTGCCTTTTCAAATCCACAGCCTTCTTTCAGGCAGTGGATCTTCTTCATCTTCCCGTTCTGGCGGAAAAGGGTGGAACCGCATTTGGGGCAAGTCTCCTCCAGAGGGGTGTCCCAGGTCATAAAGGTGCAATCCGGATAACCGGAACAGCCATAGAAGGTACGGCCTGTCTTAGTGCGCTTGGCCACAATCTTTTTCCCGCACACCGGGCAAAGTCCCGGTGTCTCCTGAACCAGTTTCTTGGTGTTTTTGCACTCAGGGAAACCCGGGCAGGCCAGGAACTTCCCGAAGCGGCCGTGTTTGATGACCATTTTCCGGCCGCACAGCTCACAGACCACATCGGTTTCCTCGTCCGGGACCTTCATCCTGGTGCCTTCCATGTTCTTTTCCGCGACCTTCAGGTTTGCGTCAAAGTCCTTGTAAAAATTGGAGATGACTCCTTCCCAGTCTGCGCTGCCATCCTCCACTTCGTCCAGCTTCCGCTCCATGTCGGCGGTGAAGTCGGTATCCACAATATCCTTAAACTGCTCTTTCATCAGCTTTGTGGTAACTTCCCCCAGGGCGGTGGGTTTGAGGGCTTTCTGGTCCCGCTCCACATATCCCCGCTGCAGGCTTGTGGTCAGAGTCGGGGCATAGGTGCTGGGGCGTCCAATTCCGTTCTCCTCCAAGTCTTTGATGAGGGAAGCCTCAGTGTACCGCGGAGGAGGCTGGGTGAAGTGCTGATTCGGCTTGATCTCTGCCGCCGTCAGGACTTCCCCTTCTTCCAGTGGAGGCAGCTTAGTGCCATTTTCCTCATCTGTGTCGGTAGCCTCCACATAAAGCGCTGTAAAGCCGTCGAACTTCACAGTGAACCCGGAGGATTTAAACAGGTGGTTTCCTGCGGCAATCTCTACAGACACAGTATTGAGAAGGGCATTGGCCATCTGGCTGGCAATAAAGCGCTCCCACACCAGTTTATAAAGCTTATACTGGTCGGAAGTAAGGTTCGCCTTCACCTTGCTGGGCACCAATTCCACCATGGTGGGACGAATGGCCTCGTGGGCGTCCTGGGCGTTCTTCTTGGATTTAAAAACCCGGGGCTTGGAGAGAGCATATTCGTCCCCAAAGGTTTGACGAATAAATTTTCCAGCATCGGCCAAGGCCTCATCGGAGATGCGCAGGGAGTCCGTTCTCATATAGGTGATAAGACCTACCGCTCCCAAACCATCGATTTCCACACCTTCATACAGTTCCTGGGCCACCTTCATAGTACGCTTTGCCTGGAAACCCAGCCGCCTGGAAGCGTCCTGCTGGAGGGTAGAGGTGATGAAAGGCGGCGCGGGGGACTTTTTGCGGACCCCTTTTTTGATCCCGGATACTACAAATTCCGCAGAGGCGATCTCAGCCATAATCTTTTCCGCCTGCTGCTGGTTTTTAATCTCCGCCTTTTTTCCTGCGGTACCATAATATTTCGCCGGGAAGGGCTTCTTCTCTGAAACCTTTCCGGATTTTTTCCCAAACATTGCGTCGATGGACCAATATTCTGATGGTTTAAAGGCGCGGATCTCTTCCTCCCGGTCCACCACCATTCGCACCGCCACCGACTGAACCCGCCCAGCAGAAAGACCCTTCCGAATCTTTTTCCAGAGGAAGGGGCTGATCTTGTAGCCGACGATCCGGTCCAGCACCCGACGGGCCTGCTGGGCGTCCACCAGCTGCATATCAATCTTTCTGGGATGTTCAATGCCGTTTTTCACGCCGCTTTTGGTGATCTCGGTGAAGGTGATCCGGTTGTCCTGATTCACATCCACCCCCAGCAAATTAGCCAGATGCCAGGAAATGGCTTCCCCCTCGCGATCCGGGTCGGTGGCCAGAAGGACCTGGTCGCTTTTCTTTGCGGCGGATTTGAGCTTTTTGATCAGCTCTTCTTTTCCCTTGATATTCTCATAGACGGGAGTGAAATTATGTTCCACATCCACCCCCAGCTTGCTTTTGGGAAGATCCCGGACATGCCCCATGGAGGCCATCACCTCATAGCCGCTGCCCAGGTACTTTTGGATGGTAGTCGCCTTGGCCGGCGACTCCACAATAACCAGTTTTGACATTTCTTCTTTAACCACCTGTTTTTCTTGGTATTTACAGAGAAAAGCGCCGTCCAGGGTGGGTCTTTACCAGGCCGAAAATCTCTAGCTGCGTCAAAGCCGCCAGAACCGCCTGGACCGGCAGCCCGCACTTCTGGGAAATAGCGTCAGAGGTTTGGATCTCCCCGTCGCTCAGGGCGGAAAAAACCTTTTGCTGGATATCGCTGAGATAAGCGGGCAGCGGTTGCTGGACCGGAGCTGTCTTCTCTTTCCCCTTCGCGGGAGCAGTTCCCGGTTTTTCAGGCCACTGTCCTTCATTATAACCGCTTTTGTCAAATTCTTCAAACAAAGTTTTCTGCTGCGGAGGTGGCTCCCTGCCCGGAAGTTCCCATCGAATCAGATGGCGGTACTCCTCCAGAATGCTCTCCACACTGTCTACCGCCTTGGCCCCCTGGCGGATCAGGTAATTTGGCCCTTGGGATGTCCTGGAAAAGATGCTCCCGGGTACGGCGAAAACGTCCCTGTTCTGGGTGAACGCATGTCCCGCTGTAATCAAAGAACCGCTGCTTCTGGTCCCTTCCACCACCACTGTCCCATTGCTGATGCCGGAAATGATCCGATTTCGGATGGGAAAATGGTACGGCTTAGGCGCTTCCCCCGGCGGGAACTCGGTGATCACCGCACCACCGCAGTGAATGATGGATTCTTTGAGGCGAAGATTTTCCGGCGGATAGGTCACGTCGATGCCGCAGCCTTGGACCGCGATGGTCCTTCCTCCTGCCCGCAAGGCAGCGGTATGGCTGATGGTGTCAATCCCTCTGGCCAAACCGCTGACAATAGCCGCTCCCTTAGCCGCCAGTTCTCCAGAAATTACCTCTGCCGCTCGCTTTCCATATTCGGTACAGTGCCGGGTGCCTACTATGGCGATGGCCAACTCGTCTTCCAGCCCTTCCAGACTTCCCATCACATAAAGTACCTGGGGAAACGCGTAGATCTCCCGAAGCAGACGGGGATAAGAGGGATCCTCCGGTGTCAGAACCGCACAGCCATAATCCTCGCAAAAATCCAGGATTCTTACCGCCTGGTCCTCCACTATGGAGTCCCGAATCCGCCGGAGTTCCCCAGGAGTAAAGACTCCCATCTGAGCCAACTCTCCAGGCGTCCGGGTGAATATCCCGTCAGGATGGCCGAAATGGGTCAGGATCTTTTGGCCGCGGGTGGTACCGCAGCCAAAGACCTGCTGGAAACGGATCCAGTTTTCTCTGCCGTCCATAGCCTCCCCTTTCTCAGCGGCCTCTGCCGGCCATCTCCCACATGATCACCGTGGCTGCCGCCGCCGCATTCAGGGACTCTATTGCCGGGGACATGGGGATATAAACCGCGGCGCCGCAGGCATCAATAACCTGGGGGGAAACTCCGTTTCCCTCGTTTCCTACTACCACAGCCAGCCCCTCCCGGCAGTTTTCCAGGGCCTGAACACCTACCGCGCCGGGATTCAGCGTAGCCGCATAGGTCTGTATTCCCGTATTCCGCATCCGAACAACCTCCTCAGCGAGATCCCCGCATCGGTAAACCGGCTGACGAAAGATACTTCCCATGGTACTGCGCAGCACCTTGGGAGAAAAGCAGTCCGGGCAGCCCCGGGAGAGAATCAGCCCTGTAATGCCGAAGGCTTCTGCTCCCCGGATGATTGTTCCCAAGTTCCCCGGATCCTGAAGATTGTCCAGAAGGAGATACCGCCCCCTGGGATCCGGGGACAGTTTCTTCTCCTCCGGAAGCGGACAGAGACAGAAAACCCCCTGGGGGGTGGCTGTATCGGAAATATATCCCGCCAGCTCCGGAGTAATCAGAGTAAGCCTTGCCTTATCTGTCAGCCATGGGTATTTTTCCGCCGCATCCGGAGTAGCAAGAAGGGTACATTCTCCCAAACCAGCTTCCAGGGTTTCCCTGCAGAGACGAACTCCTTCCGCCAGGAAAAGCCCCTCCTCCCGGCGCTCTTTGGCGCCGGAGCGGAGCTTTCTGCACAGCTTGATGATGCGGTTTTCCCTGGAAGTGATCTTCTCCGGCACAGGCTTCATCCCCCGTCTTCAGCAGTCTTTTCCAAAAAACGCCATGGCATCCTATTATGAAAACACGCCCGTATCCGATCAAGACACGGGCGTTGCCTGTTTCTTACAGCGCAGCCTTGGCCTTCTCAACCAGGGCGGTGAAAGCCGCCGCATCGTTGATGGCCATTTCGGAAAGCATCTTCCGGTTCAGGACGATGCCGGTCTTTTTCAGGCCGTTCATGAACTGGGAGTAGTTGATCCCGTTCATCTTGCAGGCGGCGGAGATACGGGTGATCCAGAGTCTTCTGAAGTCACGCTTTCTCTGCTTTCTGCCGGCAAAGGCGTAATTGCCAGACTTCTTAACGGCCTGTTTGGCCATCTTAAAATGGGTGCTCTTGGATCCAAAGTAACCCTTGGCCAGCTTCAGCACCTTTTTTCTTCTCTTGCGGGTCATCATCGCTCTTTTAACACGAGCCATCGTTATTTACCTCCATACGTTGCTGTTTTTCAGGTTCCGAAAGCCGCCTGGTTATTTATAGGGCACCAGGAGCTTGATGGCGGCCACATTGGTCTTGTCGGCATAGGTCGCCTGACGCAGGCCGCGTTTACGCTTGGTGGTCTTCTTGTTGAGGATATGGGACTTATAGGCCTTGGCCCGTTTGATCTTCCCAGTCTTGGTGAGCTTGAAGCGTTTCTTCGCACCGGAATGAGTTTTCAGCTTAGGCATTTTCTTTTCCTCCTGTTGGTTTACTTGCAGGCTTTGCGTTCAAGAACATGATCATGCTGCGCCCCTCCAGCTTGGGAGCTTTCTCAACGCTTCCAAACTCCGCGCAGGCGTCCGCAAATTTTTTCATGATGTCATTGCCCAAATGGGAATGGGCCATCTCACGGCCGCGGAAGCGGATGGAAACCTTGACTTTGTCCCCTCCTGTGAGGAAACGCTTGGCATGTCCCGCCTTGGTCTCGAAATCGTGGGTGTCGATATTCAGGGAGAGACGGATCTCCTTGATCTCGGTGACCTTCTGATTCTTCTTGGCCTCTTTCTCGCGCTTGGCCTGTTCAAAGCGGTATTTGCCGTAGTCCATGATGCGGCAGACCGGGGGGACCGCCTGGGGAGCGATCTTCACAAGATCCAGGTTCTTTTCCAGCGCCATTTCCATGGCGTTCCTAACCGCCACGATCCCCAGCTGTTCGCCGGTATCGCTGATCAGACGCACTTCCTTGTCACGGATCTCCTCATTGATCTGCAGTTCCTTGGTTGCGATTGCAAAGCACCTCCAAATCTTCAATAACCACAAAGCGTGGACGATGAAACTCGCCCACGCTCAATGAACCATTCCCCGCACCCTTCATAAGGCCGGAGCTTCTTGGATCGATTGACCATGCCTCGCTTTGGCGGGCAGGTGAGAACGAATCATCAGTTCTGCTTTGTTTTCTAAAATAGAATACCAGTATCCGCACCTTTTGTCAAGGGCTTTTTTACTTTTCCTGCTCACGGAACGGTTACGGCTTCCCCCAGGGTAAAGGAATAAAGAATCTTTTCCTCAATGGGGATTCCCAAGTACTCCTCCAAAATAGCCCGGTATAGATTCAGCTGTGTCCCATACCGCTCCGCCAGTTCCTCCACCCTTTGGACATGGTCCGTCTTATAATCCACAATGGTTCCCTTGCCGTGTTCCAGAATGACACAGTCCGCCACTCCCTGGATCACAGTGGAACCACCGATTTCCAAACCCGGAACCGCCTTTTCCAGCTCCTCCGAAGAAAACTCCTTGAGAAACCGGATTTCACGATATACCTTTTCCGCCGACAGCACCCGTCTGCCGATTGCGCTCCTGAAAAAGTCCGTAACCATCCGCCGGTCCATCTGCTCCGATTCCTCCGGGGTGATGAACCCCTGCTCCCGGAGACGGGCAATCTCCTTTTCGGGATCCTGGACAGCGGCCTCAAAATCCGCAAACTGCATAAACTTGTGGGCTGCGATTCCCCGCTCTGTGGGGGTCATTGATTCCTTCATCAGGCATTTCGGCCTTCTCCGGAACAGATAAGCCTCCTCCCCCGGGACCGCGTGGGTCAGTTCCGAAACCGACAGCTTAGAAGGTGTAACCACATCCTGAGGATATGGATAGGAATACTCCACCGCCTGATGCAGCCGGGACAGCGCTTCTCCATCCACAACACCTGCTATCGTCTCCCGGTTCTGAGAATCCGCCGGAAGTTCCTGCACGGAACGCACCCACCGAACCTCCAGCTCCCCCTGCCATTTACGGGTCTCCCGGGATTTCCCCAAGAAGATCTCCATTTCTTCGTTTTTTCCGAAACCTGGATGGTGTACCAGCACCTCCGCAATCCAGTCGAAGAAACAGCGGCCGGAACGCATCAGCCAAGGCTGTACTCTGCCCTCTCCCAGAGGATGTCCCGCGGCAGATTTCAGTCTTTTCAGGCCTGAGTCCACCCCCACCAGATACAGCTTCTCCCGGGCCCTGGTCATTGCCACATAAAGGAGCCTCAGCTCTTCGGAAAGAAGTGCCTGACGGTTTTTCTCCCCCATGGCCGCCCTGGCCACCGTTTCGTGCTCCTGCATCCGGCGGTTGTCCCGAAGGGTGCAAGACGCCCCCAGCTCCGGGTTCAGCAGTACCTCATCGGACAAATCCCTCAGATTGAAGGGAGCGGACATGTCCGCCAAAAAAACCACCGGAAACTCCAACCCTTTGGATTTGTGGATACTCATGATGGAAACCGCATCCCCTGCCGGAGGCGCGGCCGCCGGCAGATCGCTTTCAAGCTCCTGGAGGGAGGCGAGGTAGGATACAAAATCTCCAAAATCTCCGCCCCGGCTCTGGTAATCACCGGCGTAATCCAAAAGGAGGCGGAGATTGGCAGCCCGGGTCTCTCCCTGGGGCATCACCCGTACCTTATCCGGTAAACCGGTGGCAGCGTAAAGCTCCATGAGAAGCTCCTGAACCGACAAAGAGGAAGCCAGCCCCCGCATCCTATGGTAATCTCTCCGGAAATCCTCTAAGGGCCCGGAAAGAGGCCCTTGCTCCAGGGAAAAATATGTGTAAAGCTTTTTGCCATTACATCTTGCTCGCAGGTTTGCAATCTCATCAGCAGTGCATCCGTACATGGGAGAAAGGAGCACTTGAGCCAGCTCCAGATCCAGCAGAGGGTTAGTGATCAGCTTTAAAAAAGCTGTCACCGGCGCGATCTCCCGGCTTTCCAGAAAACCGCCCTGGCGTTCCGCCCAGCAGCGGATATTCTTTCCTTCCAGGGCCTTGGTGTATCGCTCCGCCTTGTTTTTTGGGGAACGCAGGAGAATACAGATATCCCCCGGCACCAGGGGACGCCGGCGTCCTTTGTCTTCCACTGTAAAATCCCCTGACAGAAGCGCTTCCACCTCTTCAGCAATGTATTCCGCTTCCAGGGAAGCTGCTTCCACGCCAGGATCTTCAGGGTCCACCACCGCCAGAGTCACCGGTCCTGGAACCGAGTAGTCAAAAGACGCGGCAGATACCAGAGCATCTTCCTCCTGGTAGTACATCTCCCCAACTGTGGGGCACATAGCTGCCTGGAAGAAGTCGTTGATGAGTCCAGTGGTTTCCCGTCGGGTCCGGAAATTTGCGTTCAGGGCGATCTTTGCCGGAAAGGTGTGCCCATCATAATGGGCATAAGACTCCTTTTTCCGGAGAAAGATCTCCGGCCGTGCCTGGCGGAAGCGGTAGATGCTCTGTTTGACGTCTCCCACCATAAAAAGGTTCTTCCCCTTTTGGGAGACCGCAGCAAAGATCATCTCCTGGGCAGCATTGGTATCCTGGTACTCATCCACCAATACCTCCCGGTACCGGGCAGCCACCTCCGCCGCTACAGGACTGGGAATATGTCCTCCCTGTCCATCCTCATCATAAAGCAGGGCAAGGGCGTAATGCTCCAGATCCCCAAAATCCAGAAGGTTTCGTTCCAGTTTTGCCTTTCCCAGTTCCTCCCCAAAGCGGCGGGTGAGGTGGAACAGCTTCCGGATTACCGGTTCCTGCTGCTCCATATCC
>JAHZBJ010000035.1:5058-8159 GCA_019423445.1 Oscillospiraceae bacterium | reverse complement strand
AAAGACCTGACAGCACTGGTCCCAGCTTCCTGAATCCAAAACTTCCAGGCAAGTATCCAGAGCAGCCGCATCCAGGAGAAAGGGGGCCAGATAAGCCTTTTCCATTTCAGCATCCCCACGGATAAGAGCGATGGTCTCGCTGGTAAGATGGCGGCAGTAGTCCACCCCTTCCCTGGCGTATTCCATAAGGATCTCGGCCCAGGGGGTTTTCTCCAGGGGCTTTTGGGCATCATATTCTGCCAAAACCTGCTCCATCCACTCCTCATAAAAGGGGTGGTTCCGGACAAATTCGTACAGTTTCAGAATGTTTCGTTCCAGGCTGCCGTCGCTTCTGGCTGTAGAAAGAAGCTCCACCAAATCAAAAAAACTCTCTTCACCCGCGGTGTAGGCCTCCTCAATTACCTGCCGTACTGTGCGCATCCGCAGAACATCCAGTTCCCGCTCATCGGCAATGCGGAACTCGGCAGGGATTCCCAGGCGCTGGAAATAGCTCCGGATCAAAGAGATGCAGAAGGCGTGAATGGTACTGATCTGAGCGGATTCCAACAGCAGCTGTTGACGGGCCAACCGCTGGTCACCGGGATTTTCCTTGGCCAGCTCCCACAAGCGCCGGGAGATCCGCTGCTTCATCTCCCGGGCAGCGGCATTGGAAAAGGTCACCACCAAAAGCTCATCGGCGTCCACCGGATCCTCCTGGCGGGTAAGCATTCCAATGACCCGTTCCACCAGTACGGCCGTTTTGCCGCTTCCAGCAGCGGCGGAGACTAAGATGCTCCCTCCCCGGCCCTCTATGGCCTGGAGCTGCTCCCGGGTCCACTGGACCTCCTTCATCCCTCCTCACCCCCTTCCGGCGCTCCATTCTCCTTCAGCTCCCGGCAGAGAGAACCTCCGGCGTTGTTGCAAAGTTGCTTGTAATCGCAGTAATCACATGGGTTCATCCGGGAACTCCTGGCGGGGAGCGGCCCCACCTTTCCCAGAAGAAGGTTCTCGGCCATCTCCCGGATGTTTTGATACACCAGACGCCGTATCTCGGCAAATTCCTGGCGCGTCCCCGTCCTGGAAGCGGCGGTAAACGCCCCGTCCTTCTTTTTCTGCACCGGGATGAACTTTCCCTCCAGGTCATGCTCCATGGCCCGCAGAACATTTTCCTCCTCCAGCACCAGGCCGCTCATCTGAAGCTTCTTGGCCACCTCCCGGCGCACCTCCTCCTGCCCCGCCTCTGCCGAAGTTTTTACAGCGGTGATGTTGCCGGGCATATAAAGGATCCCCGCCGGCTCCACCGGGCCGTAGGGTGCAGCAGGATCGTCGCAAAGGGCAAAGAGATAGACCAGCATCTGCATATTCAGGCCGTAGAGAACCTCCTCCAAGCGGAATTCCTTGCCGCCGGATTTATAATCCACCACCCGGGCATATGCCCCGGAGGCATCCCGGAAGGTATCCACCCGGTCGATCTTCCCGTTCAGAAGCACCGGTGTTCCGTCGGATGCGGCAATGGGAGAGGGATGGATTACTCCATCCTCCCCCACTGGCACCTCCATCCCTACCGCCTGGAAAGCGCTCTGGGCAAACTCATCCCCCAGATGGCGCGCCAGAAGAAAGAGGACTGTAACCAGTCGCTCAAACTGATACCGCAGCCGGGAGGTAAGGCTGTCCATATCCGAAACCACAGTCTCCAGGTACTTTTGGAGGTGTTTTCGCACCAGCTCCCGAAGCTCCTGGTCCGGGAGCTCACCAAGAGCGGTATTCCCCTGCTCTTTTAAAAGCATCTCCAAGACGTAGTGGATGGCGGTACCAGATTCCAATGGAGAATACTCCGCCCGTTTTCTCGGGGTCAGTTTCAGCAGGTAATCACAGAAGAAAAGACAGGGGCAGCGGTAATAGTTCTCGATCTTGGTGGGGGAAAGAGAAATCTTCTCCCCCAAAAGCTTCTTGGCCGTGGCCGGGGCAATATCTCCCAGGGGAAGGTTTTGAGCCAAAGCGGAAAGAGATTCCAGAAAGCCGCCTTCTCCCAGCTCTTCCAAAAAAGCAGCCACTGTAGCTTCTTCCTCGCCTTTTTCTGCCAAAAGGGCTGCACAGATACTTTTGGCCGTCTCCCGGGTGGCAATGAAAAAGTAAGGAGAAAAGTTCTCTGGGCGAATAACAGCGCCGGGAAAAGTTTCCATGAGGCGGCCAAACATGAAAGAGGGCTCCATGGGCTCTCCGGTGAGGCTTCCTTTGGCGCAGGAGACATAGAGCCGCTCTCTTGAGGCGCAAAGCGCCGAATAAAGATAAAACTGCTCCAATAGTGATTTCTCAATCCCTGGGCTGGCAATCTCCACCCCCTGAAGGATCAGCCGCTCCCGTTCCCGGTCGGTAAACACCCCCCGGGGCTTCCCTTTCGCCGGAAAGACCCCTTCGTTGAGGCCCAGCACAAAAACACCCCGGGGAGAACCAAGGCGTACTGTGTTGGCGGAACCCGCCAGAACCTGGTCGTTGGTAGCGGGGATACTTCCCATCTGAGCGCAGCCCAAGGCAAGGACAAACAGCCTTGTTAACTCCCGCACTGTGTACCGAACGTTTTCCAGATGGTCAGAAAAAAGGTCCAGAACATCCACCATGTAGTTCCAAAGGCGGTCGTTTTCCCGGCCTCGTTCCAAACCGCCATCCGGGTCCGCCTGAAAATATTGCTTCAGATTCTCCAAAGCTCCGGTGCGCCGGAAAAAACCATAGAGCCCCTTGGCAAAGCTCACGCCGTCCCCCGGGGCCAGTTCCCGCCGGAGAACCTCCAGTGGTTCCATCACCAGGCGGCGGGCGTTTTCCACCTCCGCCAGAGCTTCGGCATACCGCTGGGGGGGCTCGTCCCGCAACCCCCGGGGATTATTCCGGAAGGGGGACTCCCAATCCTTCCCCTCCACATTCCAGATGTAAACATAGTTTTCCAGCGCCGCAGCCTGCTCTACCGGCAGGGCCATGGCAGGAGACCGGGCAATCTTCAGAATGGCTTCGGTTTTGTAACTGCCGCTCACCGCTTCCAGGGCCGCCACCGCCAGCGTCGCAACCGGGCGGGAAAGAGGAGAATCCTTTCGGTCCATAAACACTGGGATCCCATAAGCAGAAAACAC
>JAHZBJ010000035.1:0-5048 GCA_019423445.1 Oscillospiraceae bacterium | reverse complement strand
ACTGGCAATCGCCGCCCGGTAGTCTTCCAGATCCCGGCAGACCAGTGCCAGATCCCGATACCGCCAGCCCTCCTCCCGAACCAGCCGGGCGATCTCCGCTGCAGCGAAGCGCACCTCCTCAAACCGGTCCCGGGCAGCCAGAAGGCAGACCCCCTCCTGGGGCGTTTCCTCCGGCTCTTCTCCCCGGGCCAAAGCTTCTACCGCTTCCAGGGCCGGAAGGCGGGTGCGCTGGTTTTGTTCCAGATTTACCGGAACCGCCGTCTCCACAAAATGTTCCCGGGCATATCGCAGAAGTTCCCGGGCTGTTTTCTTCTGGTCGCCGAAGATGTCGGCATCTCCCCCGGAGGAAAGGCCGTCGGCACAGAGGGAGATACATACCTCCTCCCCCTGCTCCATCATGGCATGGATCATCCGCCGCTCCGGAGGGCTGAAAAAGCTGAACCCGTCCACATAGACCCTGGCGCCGGCAAAGTACCTTCCCTCCTCCGCCAGCTGGGCGCCTTTTGCAATGTCGTCCAAAGGATCGCTGTAGCTGCGGTCCACCATAGCCTGATAGGCTCCAAAAACCCCTGCCACGTCCCGGAGCTTGGCTGCCAGTCGGGGGTCTCCCACGCTGGCCGCTGTTTCCGCCAAGCGGTTGGGATAGGTCCCGCTCTGCTTTAGCTCCTCCACCGTTTGAAGCATGGTGTCAAGGAATGCCACCCGGTCTTTTTGCCTGCCATAGACCTCCAGGGTGTCCCCCATCTCCTCCACCGCCAGGCGCATCAGTACCAACCGGGCAGCATCGGTGAGCTTCCGGCGGGCAAGCCCTCCCATGGTCCGGAAGATATTCTCCGACA
This sequence comes from Oscillospiraceae bacterium, assembly GCA_019423445.1. Classification (GTDB taxonomy): domain Bacteria; phylum Bacillota; class Clostridia; order Oscillospirales; family Ruminococcaceae; genus Angelakisella. The sequence continues at coordinate 4,209 of JAHZBJ010000035.1, read as the reverse complement.
GACGGGAAAAGCTGAGGACTGAAATGGCCAGGGCGTCCTCCCCCTGGAGGGCGGTATAAACCTGACGCTCTGCCTGAAAAGAGAACTGCTCCGGCACCAGAAGAATGACCCGGCTCCGCTGCCGTGCCGCTTCCATAGCCAATCGAAAGATCTCGGTGGTCTTTCCGGTCCCGGTCCTGCCGATAATCAGACGCAGCATCTTTTTCCCTCCCTTTCCCCGAATCCCCCAGGGGGTTTTCTTCTCCGGCTCCATGCCGCTGCTCGGAGATACACTGCCATTATTGTATCATATCCCCCCGCTCAAAAAAAGAGCGGCATAAAACTTGGCCGGCAACGAGATCTTCGTTACCGGCCAAGCTTTATGCTTTTTCAAAAAATCAGGGCTGATAGTCCATTCCGATATGGATGGCCTTCATGTTCAGTTCCACCAGCTCTTTCTTGGTGGGGGGAACCACCTTTTCCACCCCGGCCCGCAGAGCCTCCATGGTGGTAAAGCCAGCAGCCTTATAAAGAGCACCCAACATAATCAGGTTGGCCAGCTTTCCCATGCCGTTCTCCTGGGCCAGTTTGGTGGCGGGAATATAAACGACAGTAATATCGGTACGGGAGGTCTTCCGGTCCACGAGAGCGCTGTCGATAACGGCAAAGCCCCCTGGCACCACTGTGTCGATGAACTTGTCATAGGAAGGGTTATTCATAACCACCAGGGCGTCCGGTTCCAGCACCAGAGGGGAACCGATGGGCTGGTCCGCCAGGCAGACGCTGCAGTTGGCGGTGCCGCCCCGCATCTCCGGGCCGGAGCTGGGGAGCCAGGAGACCTCCCGGTTCTCCATCATCCCGGCGTAAGCAACCACCTTCCCGGCGAAAAGGATCCCCTGTCCGCCGAATCCGGCAAAGATAAAGTTCCAGTTTTTCATTCAGAATACCCCCTTTTCGTTTCCGGTGCGATCCTGATAGACCCCCAGGGGGTAATAGGGCATCATATTCTTCCGGAGCCACTCCATGGCTTCCAGAGGAGTCAGGCCCCAGTTGGTGGGACAGGTAGAGAGAACCTCCACAATGGAGAAACCTTTTTTAGCAATCTGAGTCTCAAAGGCTTTTTTGATAGCCGCTTTGGCTTTGCGGATGTTGGGGACAGTGTCCACCGAGACACGCTCAGCATAGGCCACCCCGGAAAGGGTGGACAGCATCTCACAAACCCGCACCGGGAAGCCGGAATAGGCTACATCACGGCCATAGGGGGTGGTCTGGGTCACCTGCCCCGGAAGGGTGGTGGGAGCCATCTGACCGCCGGTCATGCCGTAGATAGCATTGTTGACAAAAATCACGGTGATGTTCTCACCCCGGGTGGCTGCGTGTACCGTCTCCGCAGTACCGATGGCAGCCAGGTCGCCGTCCCCCTGATAGGTGAAGATAACTCCGTCGGGAAGAGCACGCTTCAGACCAGTGGCAATGGCGGGAGCACGGCCGTGGGGGGCTTCCACCATGTCGCAGGAAAAATAATCATAGGCCCTCACCGAGCAGCCTACAGGGGCTACGCCAACCGCTTTTCCGCCGGCATCCAGTTCCTGGAGGCTCTCCGCCACCAACTTGTGGATGATACCGTGGGTGCAACCGGGGCAGTAATGCAGGGGCACATCGGTGAGGAGTTTGGATTTCTCATAAACCATCGCCATTATCGGTCACCTCCAGCCATGTTTTTCACCTTTTCAACAATCTCGGAGGGCCGGGGGATGATACCTCCGGTGTGTCCGAAGAATTCCACCGGAACCTTCCCCTCCACCGCCAGACGGACGTCATCCACCATCTGGCCCATGTTCATCTCAACGCTGAGGAACGCCTTTGCATGATCCGCATGGCGGCGGATGGCATCCTTAGGATAGGGCCAAAGGGTAATGGGACGCAACAGTCCCGCCTTGATCCCCTGAGCGCGGAGAGTGTCAACCGCCGACTGGCTGATCCGGGAGGTAGCCCCAAAGGCCACCAGGATATAATCAGCGTCATCGCAGAGGTACTCCTGGCACCGCTGCTCCTCCTTCTCCACCTGGGCGTACCGCTGGAACCGCTCCTTGACGGTGCGCTCCAGCTCGTCCGGCTGGAGGTACAGGGAGTTGACGATGTTGTGGGGGCGCTTATTGCCGTGGCCGCAGGTGGCCCAAGGCTTCTCTGCCACCTTCTCCACCGGATCCGGGAAGGAGACAGGCTCCATCATCTGACCCAAAAGGCCATCGGAAAGAAGGAGGGCCGGCATCCGGTACTTCTCTGCCAGATCATATGCCATGAACACCACGTTCACCAGTTCCTGGACGGTGCTGGGAGCGAAAACCAGCGCGTGGAAGTCGCCGTGGCCCAGAGCACGGGTGGCCTGCCAGTAATCCGACTGGGCAGGCTGAATGCCGCCCAGGCCAGGGCCGCCCCGTTCCACATTGACGATCAGGCAAGGCAGATCGCTTCCTGCTATGTAGGAAATCCCTTCGGTCTTCAGGGAAATACCCGGAGAGGAGGAAGAAGTCATGGCCCGGGCTCCGGCAGCGGAGGCCCCCAGTACCATATTGATGGCGGCAATCTCAGATTCCGCCTGGAGATAGGTACCCCCGATCTTGGGCATCTTTTTGGCCATATAGGCTGCGACTTCAGTCTGCGGGGTAATGGGATAACCGAAGAAGTGACGGCAGCCGGCTCGGATGGCCGCTTCCGCCATGGCCTCGTTTCCCTTCATCAAAACACGTTCCGACATGGATTTTCCCTCCCTTATTTCTCCACCGTGATGGCGCTGTCCGGGCAGATGATACCGCACATAGCGCAGCCAATGCAGCTGGCCGGATCGGTGACCTCAGCGGGATTGTAGCCCTTGTCATTCATCCGGCCTGTAGCCAGGCGCAGGATCTTCTTCGGGCAGACGCTGACGCAGAGGCCGCACCCTTTGCAGATCTTCTCGTCAATGATCGCTCTTGCCATTTCCATTACCTCTTTTCTTCTTCATCCCAGGGTGGTTTTACAAAAATTTCAATGGGCAGGATCTCCCCGGCAGGGAAATCACCTATATATCGCTTCTCCACCGCCGTGAAGAGAACAGGGATCCCAGTCATACGGGAAAGCTCCTGAAGATAAGACTGGGACTCCCGGATCACCTGCGGGGTGGTTTCGCAGCCTAAATTGGTATTATTTATCAGGTGGGTCACCCGGAGGCGGGAACAACGCTGGATCCGCTCCAGAAGATCCGCGTCGGTCTGGGGATCCGGCTCCAGCTCACGTCGGGTATTCACCACAAAGAGCATGGAATATCCTTTTTCCTCCAGAATGGCAGAAAATCCGCCCAACGCTACCGCTCCGTCGTCGTCCCCTCCCACATCCAGAAAGAGCCGTCCTTCTCCGGCGCGGATCGCCGCCGCCACCGTAGGCGGAAGCACCGGGATATCCAGGTTGGTCCCAGCATAAGTGGGGGCAATCAAGCGGATCCCTTTGCGGTCAAACAGCTCCCGGAAGTCCGCTGTACGGAAATATGGATTCACCACATCCATATCCATTACAGTCACGGTCTCCCCTTCTTCAGCGGCCTGAAGAGCCAGATTCACTGCGAGATTGGTTTTGCCCGTACCGTAGTGACCACAGATAATGGTGATTTTGGACAATGGTTCCTTCATAAGCGGTACGCTCCTGGTGATGGAAAAATAATTTGTTTTTCATTATACCACGATGCCCCATCAGATTCAAGAATAAATATCCAGGGCACAAGGCCCCCTAAGACATCGGAAAGCCGGAGGAGAAATCTCCCCCGGCTTTCGAAAAAATCTTTTCATCATTCAGCCTGGCTTTTCTGATTCAAACGGATCTTGTCGGCGATCATGGCGATAAATTCGCTGTTGGTGGGTTTCCCCCTGAGGTTGTGAATGGTATAACCGAAATAGGAATTAAGCACATCCACATCCCCCCGGTCCCACGCCACTTCGATAGCGTGGCGAATCGCCCGCTCTACCCGGGATGCTGTGGTGCCATTCTTCTTGGCCACACTGGGATACAACACTTTGGTAACGCCGTTGATGACTTCAGGGTCTCTGACCGCCATGATGATGGAGTCTCTCAGGTACTGATAACCCTTGATATGAGCCGGAACACCAATCTCCAGGATGATGGCGGTAACCACCGCTTCCAGGGTATTGCTGCTGCGGCGGCTTTCCACAGCCACAGGCATCAGAGGGCTGAATCCGG
>JAHZBJ010000034.1:18742-19122 GCA_019423445.1 Oscillospiraceae bacterium | reverse complement strand
CCTCCCGTCTGGGTGATCATCAGGGCGGTTTTGGAAAGGTCGTACTTCCCGCTGTGGAGGGCGTCCATCATCTGGCCGATGACCAGCAGCGCCGGATAGCAGGTGTCGTTGTGGACGTACTTCAGGCCCTCCTGGACCACGTTGGGGCCCTGGTTCTCCAGCACCTCCAGTTTGTAGCCGCTGCTGCGGAACACGTACTGAAGCATGGCGAAGTGGATGGGGGCCATGCTGGGGATGAGGATGGTATACCCGGCTTTGTTCATCTCCTTGGTATATTCCACCCGCTCCAGGCGGTTTTTCTCAGACATGGGCGGTCTCCTCCTTCCGGCCTTCCTCGGCCCGCTGCTGCAGGATGGCGGCAAACAGGCTCCGAAGGCGAA
>JAHZBJ010000034.1:17531-18732 GCA_019423445.1 Oscillospiraceae bacterium | reverse complement strand
CTTCGTCGGTGGTGATGGCGTCCACCCCGCAGCCGAAGGACACCAGCTGCACCAGGTTCATATCCGGCTGGGTGGCGATGTACCGGGCGGCGGCATAGAGGCGGCTGTGGTAGGTCCACTGGTTCAGCACCGCCACCGGGAATTTCTGCATATGATTGCTGACGGCGTCCTCGGTGATCACCGCCACCCCGAAGCCGGCGATAAGCTTGTCGATGCCGTGGTTGATCTCCGGGTCCACATGGTAGGGGCGTCCCGCCAGGACGATCATCTCCCGGCCCTGGGCCCTGGCCTTGCGGACAATCTCCTCCCCCTGGCTGCGCACCGAGGAGAGATACCGCTCATACTCGGCGTAGGCGGCGTCGGAAGCCCGCTTCACCTCCCGGAGGGTAATGCCGCCGAAGTACTGTTCCAGGATGGCGGTCATCTTTTTGGGGAAGTGGCGGCGCTGGTGGAGCCCCACATAGTCGGTGATGAAGGTGACCCCCCGTGCCTCGGGCATATTGGAGCGGATCACCTCGGGGTAGTAGGCCACCACCGGGCAGTTGTAGTGGTTATCCCCCAGCCCTTCGTCCAGGTTGTAGGACATGCAGGGGTAGAAGATATTGGTGATTCCCATGGAGATCAGGGCTTCCACATGGCCGTGCATCAGCTTCGCGGGGAAGCAGACGGTATCCGAGGGGATGGTATGCTGGCCGCTGAGGTAGAGGTCCCGGTCGCTGAGGGGGCTGGTGACCACCTCAAAGCCCAGGCTGGTGAAGAAGGCGTGCCAGAAAGGCAGCAGCTCGTAAAGGTTCAGGCCCATGGGCAGGCCGATCTTCCCCCGGGGGCCCGGGACGGGCTTGTAGCTCAGAAGCATCTCCAGCTTCCGCTGGTAGAGGTTCAGGGAGTCGTCCGCCGCCTTGTGGGTGATGGGGCGTTCGCAGCGGTTGCCGCTGATGAACTTGCGCCCCTCCCCGAAGGTGTTCACCGTCAGGCGGCAATTGTTGGGGCAAAGGCCGCAGTTGACATTCTGGACCTTATGTACGAAGGAATCCACCTCCCGGGGGCCCAGGATGGTGGACCGGGGCTCCTCCCCGGGCTTTTTGTCCATCTGGGCCATCTGGATGGCGTAAAGGGCGGCGCCGTAGGCTCCCATAAGTCCGGCGATATTGGGGCGGATCACCTCCACCCCCAGCTCCTGCTCAAAGGCCCGGAGCACCGC
>JAHZBJ010000034.1:13689-17485 GCA_019423445.1 Oscillospiraceae bacterium | reverse complement strand
ACAATATGCTTGCCCAGATCGTCGGCGGAGGCGGCCCGAATGACCTTGTAGACGGCGTTCTTCACGATGGAGATGGAGAGACCGGCGGAGATGTCCTCCACGCTGGCGCCGTCCTTCTGGGCCTGCTTCACCGAGGAGTTCATAAAGACGGTGCAGCGGCTTCCCAGATCCACCGGGTGCTGGGCGAAAAGCCCCAGGTTTGCAAAATCCTGGATGGAATACCCCAGAGCCTCGGCAAAGGTCTGGAGGAAGCTGCCGCAGCCGGAGGAACAGGCTTCGTTGAGGAAGATATTGTCGATAACGCCGTTTTTGATCTTAAAGCACTTGATGTCCTGGCCGCCGATATCGATGACGAAATCCACGTCGGGCATGAACTTCTTGGCAGCGGTGAAATGGGCCACCGTCTCCACCACTCCGTAGTCCACCCCAAAGGCGCTTTTGATGATCTCCTCCCCGTAGCCGGTGACCGCCCCGGCGGCGATGCGGATATCCGGCTTCTTCTCATAGAGTTCCTGGAAGAACTCCCGGATCAGAGGCACCGGGTTGCCGGAGTTGGACTGGTACTTGGAGTAGAGCATCCCGCCCTTCTCGTCGGTAACCACCGTCTTGACGGTGGTGGAACCGGCGTCGATGCCGATATAGACCGGCCCGTCCACATCCTCCAGCCGGCCGCAGGGGACGGCATGGCGCCAGTGGCGCTGGGTGAAGGCCATGTGCTCCTCCTTGTCCCGGAAGAGGGGCGGGATGACGGCGTATTCCCCGTGGCCCCGGTAAGCTTCCAGGGCCTGGATGGCCCGGGGGAGGTCGATCTCCTCCTCGCCGCACCAGGCGGCGCCCAGGGCTACATAATAGAGGGAGTTTTCCGGGCAGATGCCGGTCAGCTTCAGGGTCTTGTCAAAGCTCTCCCGAAGCCGGGGGAGGAAGGTAAGGGGACCCCCAAGGTAGAGGACCTTCCCCTGGATCCGCCGCCCCTGGGCAAGGCCGGCGATGGTCTGGTTCACCACCGCACCGAAGATGCTGGCCGCCACGTCCTCCTTTTTGGCTCCCTGGTTCAGCAGGGGCTGGATGTCGGTCTTGGCAAACACGCCGCAGCGGCTGGCAATGGTGTAGGTGCGCTGGCTCTTGGCCGCCAGCTCGTCCATCTGGGCGGGGGTCAGCTTCAGGAGGGTGGCCATCTGGTCGATGAAGGCCCCGGTGCCTCCGGCGCAGGAACCGTTCATCCGCACTTCCATTCCGCCGGTGAGGAAGAGGATCTTGGCGTCCTCGCCCCCCAGCTCAATGATGGCGTCCGCGCCGGGGCAGAGACGGTTGGCCGCCACCCGGGTAGCGTACACCTCCTGGACAAAGGGGATGTTGCAGCCCTGGGCCATCCCCATGCCAGCGGAACCGGAGATGGCAAGAGAGGCGGCGCGGCCCCGGAGGACATCCCGCTCCACCTGTCCCAGCAGTTCCCCGGTCTTCTGGGTAATCTGGGAATAATGCCTCTGGTAGGAGGAGTAAATGATCTCGTCCTTTTCATCCAACACCACACACTTGATGGTGGTGGATCCCACGTCCAATCCAATTTTCAGCATGCCTTCTCCTCCTCGTTCCCCATATTCTCACCAGCACAGCAGGGCAGAGCGCTTTCCAGCTCTTCCCGGTAACTTTCCAGGTTGTGATTCATTCTGTCGTAAAACTCCATCATCCGGACCAGCTCCTCCTGGGTAAAGCCCCGGAGCCTCCTGTCCAGGATCTCCTGCTGGAGCTCCTGGGCCCGGCGGGCCACCGCCTCCCCTTTGGGGGTAAGGGTAACCAGGTTTTTCCGCTGATCCCCCGGGCGCTTTTCCCGGTGCACCAGACCGGAGCGTTCCATCCGTTTCACCGATACCGCCACCGCAGCCCGGCTCACCCCCAGCAGGCAGGCGATCTGCCCCTGGCTGGAAGGGCCGCTCCTGCTGAGGGTCCACAGAATAGGAAGCTGGCTGGGATGAAGCTCCTCCCCTGCCAGCATATGAAAAACACAGGACTGATAAAGAATGTGGTTTTTCCGGTCCAGTTCCAGGAACTGGATATCTTTGCCGATCATGGATCTACCCTTCTTTCAGGCGGAAAGCGCCTCTATGTTATCCGGTTAAATGTCAACCGATTACAAACGAATTTTATTCTATTTCGCCTCTCGGAACAATAAACAAACTGTGAATAAAATATGTAGATTTTTTAAGATTCCCTCCAAATTCCCCCAACTTCGTCGTTTTCTCCAAAAGTCCTTCACCTTTTTTTCGGGAACCGTCCAGCTTTCCGGCAAACTTCAGATGGAAAAATCTCACTTCTCCATCACCCAGCTTGAAAGGGAGTACTAAGGGGTTCTCCCCCAAAAGCGCGCAAAGGGCGGCATGGCTTGAAACCATGCCGCGCCGCGCCTGCTTTTCACTTTTCGGAGGCCTCAGGGTCACTCCTTGAGAATAAACACTGGAATGGGCGGGTCCCCAGTCCGGTTGGGGAAATCCAGCCGCAGGACGTTGTAAACCCGGGGATCCAGCCCCCGGAGCCAGTCCAGAACGGCATCCCGCTCCTGGTATCCGTTCTCCTTGCCATAGTAGATGCACAGGGAAAGAACCCCGCCGGGCTTCAGGACCTCCAAAGCCTTCTCCAGGGCGGGGAGAGTGGTTCCGGCGGTGGTAAATACCCCATGGGGAGCTCCGGGGAGCCACCCCAGGTTAAAGGCCACACAGTCGGCGGTACCGGGGGCGGCACAGCGGTCCAGGTCCTGGTGCCCCATAAGGCGCACCTCCACCCGGTCCGCCACCCCTTCCGCCAGAGCCAGGGCCCGGGTGGCTTCCACCGCCTCCGGCTGGATATCCAGGGCCAGCACCCGGCCGGTGGGCCCCGCCAGTTTGGCAAGAAGCACCGTATCCCGGCCCCGGCCCGCTGTGGCGTCAATGCAGAAGGCCCCCGGACGGACGTACCGGGTCATAAAATCGTGGGTAAGCCCCAGGCTGTTCCAGCCCATTACTCCTCCACCCCCAGGGCGGCAGCCCACTCCCCGGGCCGGAAGCCGGTGAGGACAAATCCCTCCCCCACCAGCACCGGACGCTTCACCAGCATTCCGTCGGTGGCCAGCAGCTCAAGCTGCTCCTCCCGGCTCATCTCCGGCAGCCGCCGGGCCAGCTCCAGCTGGCGGTATTTCATACCGCTGGTATTCCAGAGTTTTTTTAGGGGCAGTCCCCCGTCCACCCAGGAGGACAGCTCCTCCAGGGTGGGATTCTTCTCCACAATGTGGCGGTCCTCAAAGGCTACCTGCCGCTCCTCCAACCACTTCTTGGCCTTCTGGCAGGTGCTGCACTTGGGGTATTCAATAAAGGTGATTTTCACGCTGCTTCCTCCTTTTCCGGCCTTGTCACCGGGTCTTTTTCTCCTGCCCAGCCCATTCCGTCCAAACCTCCGGGGCATATCCCACTGCGGCCTCCCTGCCCCGGCGAAGGATGGGGGTTCGCAGCAGGGTGGGGTCCTCCAGGAGCTTTTCCACCTTGGCCTCCTCCCCCGCCAGATATTTTACCAGAGGGGCGTTTTTGGCCTTGGGGTCCACCAGTGCTTCCAGCCCCAGGGCCTCCTTCACCGACAGCAGCTCCCCCCGGCTCATCCCTTTTTGGGTCAGGTCCACCCGCTGAAAGGGGATTCCCCGCTCCTTAAAAAACCGCTCCGCCTTCCGGGTGTCGGAACATTTTGCTTTTCCAAAGATCTGAATCATGGCTCCTCCTCCCCTGCCCAGGCAAAGCGGGGCATGGTTTTTCCATCTCGTTCCACTGTTTCCAGC
>JAHZBJ010000034.1:625-13676 GCA_019423445.1 Oscillospiraceae bacterium | reverse complement strand
GGCCTCTCTCCCCGTAAAGAGCCTGGTAGACCACCATCTCTTCCTCCGTTTCGGAGTGCCGGGCCACCCCCAGCACCCGATAAAGATTTCCTTTAAAGTGCCGGTAAACACCGGGACGTATCTTCTCTTCCATGGCGTTTTCTCCTTCCCCGCCGGGGCCTCTTCCTGGGAAGCCCGGTGCGTGCGGCATTTATCATATCATGGGAGGGGGCCGGGTGTAAAGGCAGCCAGGGGGCGGCCCCAAAGGGCCGCCCAAAACTCAGGCGCAAGGTTCTCACCCTTCTTCCTTTCGGTACATCTCCGCTACCGCCGCCGCGGATTCCGCATACTGCCGGGCCACATCGGCGGGGGAGAGGATCCGGGCCCGGGTGCCGAAATTCATCAGCCAGCCGAAAAAGATGGGACTCACCTTCACCTGGAAAGTGGCGGTGAAGCTGCCGTCCCCCCGGTCGGTAAGGATGGCGGAATCCCCGAACCGGTCGATAACCACATCGGTGAGGCTGTTGTGGAACTGCACCTCCAGCTGGCGGAGGGGGCCGTTATACATTCCAAAGGTCCGGGCGCTGTACCGGGCCAGATCCAGTTCCTCCCCTCCCGTAGCCTCCCGGGCGGGGAGGCCGGGGATTTCGGTGACCCGGACCCGCTCCATCCGGTCCACCCGGAAGTTGGTGATGCCGTACTTGGGGTAGTGGCCGATGAGGTAGTAGTTCCCTTCCCCCCAGGTGAGGGCGTAAGGGGTCACCAGGTACTCCTGCCCTTGGTTTTGGGGAACACGTTCCCCCTTTACGTCGTACTTGAAGTAACGGAAGGCGATCTGCCTCTGCCGGGCGATGGCGGTATGGATGGCGTCCACGTTGAGGTAGATCCGTTCGTTGTGGGCCTTGGCCCGGTCAAAAACATACACCGACCGGCGCAGCTGCCGGGCCTGATGGCGGCTGGTGAGGCCCTCCAGCTTCTTGATGAGCTGGTCGCTCTTCCGCCGGGTGATAAACCGGGAGGACTCCACAGCATCCACCAGGAGTTTCAGCTCCGGGAGCTGGAAGTCCCGCTCCCCTACAAAGTAGACGGTACGTCCCCCCCGCCGGGCGGAGATAATATCCAGACCGCAGTCCCGGAGGGTTTCCAGGTCGGAATAGATGCTTTTGCGCTCGGCGGTCACTCCCCCCTGGGCCAGCATCTCAATGATCTGTTCCAGGGTCAATCCGTGATCCTCGTCGGTTTCCCGAAGGAGGATTCGCTCCAAAAGAAGCAGCTTCTGTTCCCAGACTTCAGCCCTCCTGGATATGGCTGCGGATCCGCTGAACCAACATGTCCAGGGCCACCAGGTTGTGACCCCCCTCGGGGATGATAATGTCTGCGTACCGGCGGCTGGGCTGTACATACTCCTCGTGCATGGGCTTGACGGTGGCAAGGTACTGCCCCACCACGCTTTCCAGAGTGCGGCCCCGTTCCCGGACGTCCCGAAGGATCCGCCGGAGGATCCGGACGTCGGCGTCGGTGTCCACAAAGATCTTGATATCCATCTCCTCCCGAAGCTCCGGGTGGTGGAAAATAAGGATTCCCTCGGCGATAACCACTTTGGTGGGGCGGATCTCCTGGGTCCTGTCGGTGCGGTTGTAGGCGGCGTAGTCGTAGACGGGGCACTGGACCGCCCGTCCCGCCCGGAGTTCCCGGAGGTCCCGGACCATCAGCCCGGTGTCAAAGGCGTCGGGATGGTCGTAGTTGAGCTTTACCCGCTCCTCATAGGTCAGGTCATCCCGGCGCTTATAGTAGCTGTCGTGGTAGATGACGCTGACATCATCCCCAAAGCGCTCCTTCAGCTTCCGGGTAATGGTGGTCTTGCCGCTGCCGGTCCCTCCGGCGATGCCGATGATCATGGTCTGGCTCATGGCGCTTCCCTCCCCGTTTTCTCACCCCGGAGCCCTCCGGGATGGGCTTGTCCTTTGCTTTCTTCCTCCTCCGTCAGGCCAGTCGGCATCCCAGGGCCTCGGCCAGGTGGACGGCCTGCTCCAGGCCGATGAGAGTATCCCTCAGGGTCAGTCCCCGGACATCCACCCCCTGAAGTTTCGCCCCCCGCAGGTCCGCCCCGGTGAGGTCGCAGCCCTGCATCAGGGCCCGGGTGAAATCACAGCCCTGCAGGTCCGCCTTCCGGAAGGAGCAGCCCCGCAGATCCGCCTGAGGAAAGGGCACCCCCGCCAGGGACGCTCCCTTAAAGGAAATCCCCGCCAATCCGCAGGAGGCCCAGCTTCCCCCTTCCAGGGAGAACCCGGTGGTGTTGGCCCCGGAAAAACCGCTGCCGTCGCATTTGCAGTCCCGGAACAAGGCGCCGAAAAGGTTGGCCTCGTCAATGCAGCAGCCGGTAAAGACGCATCCCTCCGCCCGGGTCCCGGCAAAGCTTGCAAAGCGGAAGGAACAGCTGAGAAAGACACACCTTTGAAGAAGGCTTCCGGCAAAGCTCCCTCCGGTGAAGGAGCAGCCCTCAAAGGTACAGCCCCGCAGCTCCGATTCGCTCCAGTCCTCCGTCTCAAAGCGGCGGCTCTCCCAACGGAGCCCTTCCCAAGCCATCTTCCGTCCCTCCCTGTATTTTCTGTCCTCAGTATAATACAGGAAGCCCATCAAAAGCAAACCTTTCCCTCTCCGGGTTAAAAAAGTCTGGCACACCCCTCCAAAAACTGGTACACTTAAAAAAAGCCCACAGAAAGGGGGAAGGCTGTTTGGCCACCTTTATCACCACCATTCACATTGTTATGCCTATTTTCCTTCTCATCGTTCTGGGGGCTCTGCTGCGGAAGGTGGGCATTCTGGACGCTTCGGGCTGCGCCAAGATGAACACCCTGAGCTTCGACGTCCTGGTCCCCGCCATGGTGTTCTATAACATCTACGAGGCGGACCTGGCCAGCTTCAGCAACCCCCTCCTGCTGCTGTTCTGTATGGTGTCGGTAACGGCAGTGTTCCTGCTGCTGATGCTCCTCATCCCCCGGCTGGAAAAGGACCGCTCCCGGGTGGGGGTCATTATCCAGGGGATCTTCCGCAGCAGCTTTGTGGTGCTGGGAATGGGCCTTGCCACCTCCATGTACCCCGGACAGGATATGAGCATCATCGCCATCGCTTCCACGGTGGTGGCCCCCCTGTTCAACGCCTTTGCGGTAATCGCTCTGGAGGTCTTTTCCTCCCAGAAGCCGGATCCCAAAAAGATCTGCCGGGAAGTGGTCCGCAACCCCCTGATTATCGCATCCCTCCTGGCTCTGGCCATGCTTCTGGCTGGCCTGCGCCTGCCCTACCTGTTGGAGACCACCGTGAAAAACGTTTCCTCCACCGCCACTACCATCAGCCTCATCGTCCTGGGGGGGAGCCTCGACTTCCAGGGGCTTGGCCGGAGCCGGAAGCAGCTGGCTGGGGCGCTGCTGGGGAAACTGGTGATCCTTCCCCTCATCTTCATCCCCATCGCCGTTTGGATGGGCTTCCGCCACATGGAGCTGCTCTGCATCCTCATCCTTTTCGCCTCCCCCTCCCCGGTGACCGCCCCGGTGATGGCCCGGAACACCAAGGGAGCCGATTGGCAGCTGGCGGGACAGATCGTGGTTTTTTCCACCACCCTTTCGGTGGTGAGTCTTTTCGGTTTCATCTATGTGCTGCTGAGTCTGGGATACCTGTAAGCCCATAACCAAACAGCCCCGGACCTGGTCCGGGGCTGTTGCTGTCCCAACGCGGAAACAGAAAGGAGACGCGCCATGCCCCAAAACCAAAAATCCTGGGATATCGCCGCACTGGGGGAGCTGCTGGTGGATTTCACCGGCGGGGACCAAAGCCCCCGGGGCAACCCCGTTTTTGAGGCCAACCCAGGGGGCGCCCCCTGCAACGTCCTTGCCATGGCCGCCCGGCTGGGGCGGCGCACCGCTTTCCTGGGGAAGGTGGGCGGGGACCTGATGGGGGACTTCCTCCTGGAAGCCGCCCAAGGCGCCGGCATCGACTGCCGGGGTCTCCGGCGGGACCCCCGGGCCGGGACCACCCTGGCCTTTGTTCTCACCGGCCCCGGCGGAGAGCGGAGCTTCAGCTTCTTCCGGGACCCGGGGGCAGACACCCTTCTCGCCCCTGAGGAGCTGGACCCCGAGGTACTGGGGGGCTGCCGGATCTTCCACTTCGGGAGCCTCTCCCTGACCCACCAGCCCGCCCGGAGCGCCACCCAGACGGCGGTGGAGGCCGCCTCTGCCGCCGGAGCCCTGGTGAGCTTCGACCCCAACTACCGTCCCCTCCTCTGGGATAGTCCCGAGGAGGCCCGGCGCCAGATGCTTTGGGGGGCAGCCCACTGCCAGGTAATGAAGGTGGCTGAGGATGAGCTTTGCTTCCTCACCGGCTGCCGGGAGATTCCCCAGGGGGTCCAGGTGCTGTTGGAGCGCTGCCCCGGTATCCGCCTGCTGCTGGTAACCCGAGGGGCGGAGGGCGCCGCAGCCTTTTTAGGCGGGATCACAGTGGAGCGCCCCACCTTTTCGGTGGAAGCGGTGGACACCACCGGCGCCGGGGACACCTTCCTTGGATGCTGTCTCAGCTTTCTGCTGGACCGGCCCCTGAACACCCTGGACCAGAAGGCCTTAGAGGAAATGCTGGACTTTGCCAATGCCGCGGCGGCCATTGTGGTGACCCGCCGGGGCGCTCTCCGGAGCATGCCCCACCGGGACCAGGTGGAAGCAGTTTTGCAGAAGGCCAGGGAGGGCATCTTATGAACTACACTTACGAATATGAACGGGTATCCGCCGGCATCTCCGGCTGGGGGATGGCGGGCGGCTCCCGGTACAGCACCGAGGGATACCAGGAGATCATCGCCCGCAGGGCCCGGGAGGGTTGGCGGTATGTGGGATGGATCCCCGCCGTTCAACGGGGCACCGGCCACATTCAGGAGATGGACCTGGTGTTTGAAAAGGAAAACTCCTGACCCTTGGAACAGATTCCGGTTCCTTTTTGAAATCGGAATTCTGCTTTGACTTTTGGTTTTTCGACGGTTATAATAAATCCTGCGTGTAGCAAATATGTTTCGCAAAGCGTGTCATGGTAAATCCACCGTGACACGCTTTCTTTTTTGGAAAGGAGTTGTTTTCTTATGCCAAGAACCAAATTTCAGGGGATCGTATTCGGACTTCTCATGTCCATCACCATGGCCTACGGGATGGAGGTGTACAACGTAGCTTTGAAAGAAGGCGGTCTCTCCCAAATGACTAACCGGGTGTTTCAGGAGGCGCTGCTGGAAACCGCGTATATGTGGATCTTCGTCTTTTTCTTTTCCAGCGTGTGGGGCAACCGGCTGGGCCATCTGCTGGCGGGGAAAATTTGCCGGCAGGAGGACAATCCTTTCCTCCGCACCGTGTTTATTTCCAGCTGCACTGTATTGATTATGTGTCCCACCATGAGCGCCGTTGCGGCAGTGCTTTTTTCTATTGTCCTGGGGGGCGGCAGCTGGAGCCAATTTCCCGCCTACTGGGTGGGCACCCTGTTGAAAAACTTCCCCATGGCCCTGTTTTGGAACCTCTTTGCCGCAGGCCCCCTCTCCCGCCTGATTTTCCGCCGCTGCTTTACCCGTCAGCCGGCATCTGTGTGACCCTCCTCCCCCCAAATCAAAAGCGGGAACCCATTAAAGGGTTCCCGCTTTTGATTTCATCTAGTCTTTCTCAGCCGCAGCCGCCGCAGCGCCGGCAGGCTGAGGGAGCCGCCGCAACGCCCCCCAGAGCCGTTTCCCGAAGCTCCCTGGGCATGGCCCGTCCCACAACGTACATAGCGGCGATAATCTCGTCCAGAGGCACCGGGGCTTCCACTCCCGCCAGGGCCTCCTCCGCCGCCACCAGGGCCTGGGCCGCACCGGTGGCGTTGCGCCCCTGGCAGGGGGATTCCACAAGGCCCCCGATGGGGTCGCAGATCAGCCCCATAAGGCCCACCAGGGCGATCCCTGCCGCCGCAAGGCTTTGGCGGGGGCTCCCTCCATGGAGCTGCACCGCCGCTGCGGCAGCCATGGCGCTGGCGGCCCCCACCTCAGCCTGGCACCCTCCCTGGGCTCCGGCAATGGTGGCGTTTCTGGCGATCAGGTACCCCACCGCCGACGCCGCCAGAAGGGCGTCGATGAGTTCTTCGTCGGAGAACCCGTACTCCTCCGCCTGGGCCAGGAGCACCCCCGGCAGCACCCCGCAGGAACCTGCGGTGGGGGCAGCCACAATCAGACCCATGGAGGCGTTTACCTCCAAAGTTCCCATGGCGATGGCAGCAGTTCGGGCCATCAGGGAGCCGCAGATGGATTTCCCGGCGGCCCGGCGGCCTTCCAGGGCTGCGGCCTCCCCGCCAATGAGTCCGCCCATGGTTTTCTGAGGGGCGGCCAAAGCGGTGGCGGCGGCATTTTTCATAATCTCCAGAGAATGGGACAGCCGTTCCCGGATCTCCTCTTCCGGGGTATCCAAAAGGCCGGTTTCCCGGCGGCACATCACCTGGGCCAGGGAAAGGCCCTCTCCCTCACAAAGTTCCAGGAGGGCGGCAGCAGTGGTAAAATCCATATTTCAAGGACTCCTTCCGTTACCTGCAATTTTTACCGGTATTCCGCAGCATCCCCCGGGCTCTCCCGGGGTTTGGGCGGATCTCAGCTGAGCTTGGGGATCAACAAGGCGCTCTGGACCGAAGGCTGGGCCCGGATCTGGTCCACCGCCCCGGCGGGGATTTCCTCATCCGCCTCAATGATGGTGTAGGCCAGCTGTCCCCGGCTTTCCCGATAAAGGCGCATAAAGGCGATATTGATATTGTTCCGGCTCAGGATGCCGGTGATGGAAGCCACCACCCCCGGGGTGTCCTTCTGGCGCACCAGGATGGTGTAATAGTCCCCGGTGAGGTTGATATCCACCCCGTTGATCCGGGTGATGACGGCGCTGCCGCCTCCCACGCTGACCCCGGTGACCTGGGCCACCTCCCCGGTCTCGCTGGTGAGGCGGAGATCGGCGGTGTTGGGATGGCACTCCGTTTCGGTGGTGTTGAGGGCAAAGGAATACTCCAGCCCCATCTCCTTCGCCCAGCGGAAGGAGTCCCGGATGCGGCTGTCCTCGGTGCCGAAGCCCAACACCCCAGCGATGAGAGCCCGGTCGGTGCCGTGGCCCTGGTAGGTCCGGGCAAAGGAGCCGTAAAGGGTGAACTCCGCCTTCACCACCCGGCCGTGAACCATTCCCCGGGCCAGCTGGGCGATGCGCAGCGCTCCGGCTGTGTGGGAACTGGAAGGGCCGATCATGTTGGGCCCTACAATGTCAAAGAGGCTGAAAGCCTTCGTAGCTGTCTTTCCTTTCTTCCCACCTCCCGGCTGTCAGCTCCGGGGCTCAGCCCTCCGGGGTCAGCCGGCGGCATTCCAGGTAATACCGCTTCTCCTGGGCCTCTCCCATGGAGAAGGTCTTCCGGGGGAGGGCTCCCTCCCGGATCACAGTGGGGAAAAGCCGGCTTTTGTCCATGACGTCCAGGAGGATGGAAACAGCCCCCTCCGCCGCCAGGCGCCGGGCCTCATCCTCGCCGTGGATATAGTCCACCCGGCCGCCCCGCCGGGTGGTGTAGCTGTCCAGAAAATCCTGGACGCTGCCCACGGTGAGGTTTCTCACCGGGTGGGGGATTGCAAGTTCCCGCTCCCCATTCCGGGTCACCACCCGGAAGGTTTGGGGAGGCTGGTCCCCAGAGGAGGAAACGCACCAGCTCTCCAGCTCCCGGAGGAAGGCTCCTTCCTCCACCCCAAATACCGCCCGGTGGATGGGCTCAAATTTCAGGGACGGGTCGTGGAGGTTCCCCAGTTCCACCAATGCGTACCGGGCGGGGTGGGCCATAGCGGCCTCCTCCCCCAACTCCTCCGCCACCCGGCGGAAACACTCCTTGGCGGTGGCCAAAGAATGATTGCCGTCCCCCATGGCGTACACCATCGGCGGCACCTCCGGCCCCAGACCATACTTTCTTTCAAACACCTCCGGGTCCTCCAGCCGGGCCAGTTCCCGGGTGACGGCGGCGCAGTCCTCCTCGGTCATCCGCCAGCCCCGGATCCGTCCGCCCCCCAGCATCAAGGTAAAGTCGTAGAGGGGCTCCATTCCGCCGGTGCGGTCCCCCAGGGGCTCCACCACCCGGCGGTCCGGGTCGTCGATGAGGACCAGGATATGGGGGCTCTCCAAGGGGACCTTCTCCCGGATCCGCACCCGGGGCGGGAGGCGGTCGGTAACGGTGCCTTCGGTGGCCCGGATCAGGCTCCGGGATCCGGCGCGGTAATCGTACCGGGTCAGGTCCAGGCAGCCCACGATCCCCCGGCGCACGGAACCATCCAGAAGAGTCCGCTCCACATAGACCATGGAATCCGGCAGCTCCCGGAACAGGCCGGACTCCAGATAGCGGGCCATGGCGGCGTTGATGGAATTCACCGTTCCCTCAAAGTCCGCCGTCTCCAGCCTGGCCTCCGGGAAAATGATGCGGCAGGCGCTGGGGCGGTCCCCGGCCAGGGCCTCCACCCGGTCCCAGTAGCCGGGATCGGAAGTGAACTGGTCGCAGGCCACCACGCTCCAGGTCTCCAGCCCCTGGCGGGGCAGCAGAATATCTCCTTTGCAGAAGGGGGTCGTCATTGTGGGATCCTCCTTTTCGGAAATTCTATCCTTATTATAGGTATGGGAATGGGGTTCGTCAATGAAAGCCGGAGTCTTCCTGTGCTATTTGGACAAACTCTGTCGTTGCCTCCGGCTGGAAAGCTGTTGGAAACAGGGAAAAGAAGAAGAGGTACTGGCAATTGATTTTTATTGGGGCTATAATAGTTGAGATTGCAAACTAAAAAGAAAGAGAGTGACCTGTGTGGAAGAAAACAAAATGGGGACCCAGCCTGTCCTCCCACTTATTTTCTCCATGGCCCTGCCCGCTATGTTCTCCATGTTGGTGCAGGCCCTTTATAATGTGGTGGACAGCATCTTCGTCTCCCAGTACGACCCTGTCAACGCCCTGGCGGCGGTGAGTCTGGCCTTCCCGGTTCAGATGCTCATCGTTTCGGTGGGTGTGGGCACCGGCGTGGGCCTCAACAGCCTTATCAGCCGCCGGTTGGGCGAGGGCCGCAACCAGGAGGCCAACGACGCCGCTACCCACGGCATCTTCCTGGGGATTTGCAGCTGGCTGGTGTTTCTGGTGTTTGGCATCTTCCTGGTGGAACCCTTTTTCAACGCCTTCAGTGAGAATGCCACCCTCATAAGCATGGCTGTCAGCTACACCCGGATCTGCACTGTCTTCTCCTTCGGCACCTTTGTGGAGATCTTCCTGGAGAAGACCCTCCAGGCCACCGGGGACATGATCCACCCCATGAAGTTCCTCCTCACCGGCGCCATCACCAACCTGATCCTGGACCCCATTATGATCTTCGGTTACTTCGGCTTCCCGGAGATGGGGGTGGCCGGAGCAGCCATCGCCACTGTGGCGGGCCAAATCCTTTCCATGCTCTACGCCCTGTGGGTGGTCTTCACCAAGGACCATATTGTAAAGGTGGATCTCCGGGGCTTCCGTCCCAAGGGCCGGATCGTCCGGGACATCTACGCTGTGGGCTTCCCCTCCATTATTATGCAGTCCATCAGCTCCCTTCTCACCGTCTGCCTCAATATGATTCTGATCAGTTTTTCCGAGGTGGCGGTCTCGGTGCTGGGGATCTACTTCAAACTCCAGTCTTTCGTCTTTATGCCGGTGTTCGGCCTGAACCAGGGGGTCATGCCCATTATGGGCTACAGCTACGGCGCCCGGAAAAAGGCCCGCCTTCTGGAGGCCCTCAAATGGGGCTGCTGTATCGCCGCCGTCATTATGACCGTGGGCACCATCCTGTTCCAAACCCTGCCTGAGGTGTTCCTGGGCTTCTTCAACCCCACCCAGGAGCTGCTGGACCTGGGGGTTCCCGCCCTGCGGATCATCAGCATCAGCTTCATTCCCGCCGCCTTCGGCATTATGTTCGGTACCATTTTCCAGGCCACCGGCTTCGGTACCCGGAGCCTCTTCATCTCCATGCTCCGGCAGCTGGTGGTGATCCTTCCTGTGGCCTGGTACCTTTCCCGGTTTGGAGTGGGCTACGTCTGGTACGCCTTCCCCATTGCCGAAGGCTTCTCGGTGGTGGCCAGCATTATCCTGTTTTCCAGCCTCTATAAGCATCACATCCGGGACCTGGCTCCCCTGGAAGACGATCTTTCATAAAAACAGCCGTCCGGAGAAACCGGACGGCTGTTTTTTTATCTCCCGTGTGCCACCCTGCAAGCAGGCCCAAATGAGCAGAGAGGGCCCAAAGCGTCCTCTCTTTTTGATCTTGTGCTTTTTCCGAGGCCTTAAGAAAGAAGCATCCTGTCATTGGCAAACTCGCCGCCGCTGGCCTTTTCAAACACCTCCAGAAGGTCCTTCACCTGAAGTCCCTTCTTCTTCTCCCCGGCCACATCCACAATGACCCGGCCCTCATGCATCATAATGAGGCGGTTCCCCAGACGGATGGCGTCCCGCATATTGTGGGTTACCATCAGGGTGGTGAGATGATCCCGGGCCACAATTTCCTCGGTAAGCTCCAGGACCTTTGCCGCGGTCTTGGGGTCCAAGGCGGCGGTGTGCTCATCCAAAAGGAGCAGCTTGGGCTTCTGGAGGGTTGCCATCAGGAGGGTGAGGGCCTGGCGCTGGCCTCCGGAAAGGAGCCCCACCTTGGACTTCATCCGGTCCTCCAGCCCCAGCCCCAGAGAGGCCAGGCGGCTGTGGAACTCCTCCCGCTCCTCTGCGGTGATGCCCCAGGAGAGACCCCGACGCTTTCCCCGGCGGTAGGCCATAGCCAGGTTTTCCTCGATCCCCATTCCCGCGGCGGTGCCCATCATGGGGTCCTGGAACACCCGCCCCAGGAACCTGGCACGGAGGTGCTCCGGCAGCTTTTCCATGGCCACCCCGTCCAGAATGATGGAGCCTTCGTCCACTTGATAAGTACCGGAGATCAGGTTAAGCATGGTAGATTTTCCGGCGCCATTGCCCCCGATGACGGTAGCGAAATCTCCAGGCGCCAGATGGAGGTTCAAGCCGTTAATGGCCTTTTTTTCATTGATGGTACCTGTGTTGAAGGTCTTACAGACATTTTCCAATACCAGCATGGCTTTCTCCCTCCCTTACTGTCCCAGGACGGCGGCCACCTGGCGGCGGTCCCGCATCCACTTTACAAAGGCCCCCAGAAGGACAGCGGCGGCCACCAGCAGCCGGACCCCGTTCAGGGCCATGCCGTCCTCAGGGAGGGTTCCGGCGGCGATGAGCTGGTTCACTACCAGCACCAGAACACCGTAGGCCACCACCCCTGCCAGGAGAATCATGGCGTAGGTCCGCAGGTCGGGGCTGCGGCGCAGCACCGGGATGGAGAGGGCCAGGGCCACGATGATGGCGGTAAGGAGCTTCAGGTCGGTGGAGCGGAAGCCCAGCCGCAGCACAAAGGCGATGATAACCCGGTAGATCACCGAGCCCAGCACCACGCTCATCAGCTTGTAGGCAAAGCTGAACCGGTTGCCAAAGATCACCTCGCCGATGATGATAGAGGCAAGACCAATAACAATGGCGCCGGTGCCCATCCCCACGTCCCCGTAGCCCTGGCTCTGGGCCACCAGGGCCCCGGAGAGAGCCACCAGACCGTTGGAAATAGCCAGTCCCACCAGCTTCATGGTGTCGGTGTTCCCGCCCAGGGCCCGGACCATGTTCTCATTGCTGCCGGTGGCCCGGATGGCGCAGCCCATTTCGGTTCCAAAGAACCAGTAGAGGGCTCCGATCACCAGAGCCGCCACCACCGCCCCCAGCAGAAGGGTAATCCAGTTCTTGGAGATGGGGAACACCCCGTTGATGAGGGAGATGACGGTATCCTCCCCCAGCAGGGGGACATTGGCCGCCCCGATGATCCGGATGTTAATAGAGTAAAGGGCGATCTGAGTGAGGATTCCCGCCAGGATGCCGGGGATCTGGAGCTTGGTATGCAGAAGCCCCGTCACCATACCGGAGAGCATCCCTGCCACAAGGGCAATCAGCAGGCTGGGGAAGGGGTTCATCCCAGCCACAATAAGGGTGGCGCTTACGGCGCCCCCCAGGGCGAAGCTGCCATCCACCGTCAGGTCCGCAAAATCCAGCACCTTAAAGGTGATATACACCCCCAGGGCCATAACGCCCCAGAGGACCCCCTGGGAAGCGGCCCCCTGCAGAGACAGGGAAAGGCCGGAGAGGAAATCAAGCAGGATAGACAAAACCAAAACCTCCCAACAAAATCGGATGCCCGGAGCCTGGCGCCGGGCCAATGTTCCTATTATACACCAAAATCACATTCCGGGAAGCCCCGGGCATGAAAATTCCTCCGCCCCGCCCGGGCAGAAGCCCGGACGGAGCGGGGGTGGAAGAAATTCAGAAGAAGCGAATGTCTCAGGCATTCAGCTGGTCCAGCAGTTCCTGGGGAATGGTGATCCCCATCTTCTGGCAACTCTCCTCATTGATCGCCAGAACGCAGTCAGTGAGGTACTGGATGGGCATATCGGCGGGAACACTCTTTCCCTCCAGGATGTCCACCGCCTGGGTAGCGGTGAGCTTGCCCAGATTGTAGTAGGAAAGGCCGAAGGTGGCGGTGCCGCCGTTCTGCAGCATCCCTTCCTCACCGCAGATGACGGGGATCCCCGCCGCCTCGGTGATGGCGGTGACGGTGGCCATACCGTTGGCGATGACATTGTCGGTGGGGGTGTAGAAAGCGTCCACCTTGCCCACGGCGGATTCCACCACCTGCTGGATCTCATTGGCATTGGAAACGGTAAAGTCGATGCACTCCAGCCCCAGCTCTCCGGCTACTTCCCTGGCCATATCCACCTGGAGCTTGGAATTGCTCTCAGCGGAATTGTAGAGGAATCCCACCGTCTTGGCATCGGGAACCAGGGTTTTGAGAAGCTTCATCTGCTCTCCCACCGGGTTCATGTCCGAGGTGCCGGTGACGTTGCCGCCAGGGGCGTCGTTGGAGGCCACCAGTTTGGCGTCAGCGGGGTCGGTGACAGCGGTGACCAGGATGGGGATC
>JAHZBJ010000034.1:0-615 GCA_019423445.1 Oscillospiraceae bacterium | reverse complement strand
GGTGGCGTTGGCCATAGCCTGGGCCGCCGGGGTGGCAATGGCCAAAATCAGGTCGCATTGGTCAGCCACCAGTTTATCGGCGATGGTGACGCAGTTGGCCTGCTCCCCCTGGGCATTCTGGTAATCGATGCTGATCTTCTCCCCATCCACATAACCCGCTTCCGCCAGGCCGTCAACAAAGCCCTGATAGGCCTGGTCCAGAGCATCATGCTCCATCAGCTGAATGATCCCGATCTTCAGGGTCTTGCCGGAGGTGGAAGTGGACCCGGAAGCGGAGGCGCTTTGGGAGGAAGTGCCGGAAGTCCCGCCGCAGGCGGCCAGGGACAGGGCGGCTGCGCAGGCCATCAGGGCCGCGGCGATTCGTTTGGCTTTCATCATCAATTCCCCTTTTCCGTTTAATTTCGCTTTATTGGTTTAAAGCTTTTATGGTTTAAAGCGAATAAGTGATTGCTATTATCATACACGTTTGAAGGGTGAATTGCAAGGGCCTTTCCGCTCTGATTGCGCAAAAGAAATATCAACTTTTCCGCGTCAAATTGTGCAGATTGCTTTCTTTTGCAAAAAATGCTATCATCAGAATACAAACGTACATATGAAAAAGACAGTTGTGAAAGG
>JAHZBJ010000033.1:6580-19327 GCA_019423445.1 Oscillospiraceae bacterium | reverse complement strand
GGCGGACAGCCCAAGGACCTGATGAAGGACGCCAATGAGATCCGCAAGAGCCGCATTGCCGCCCTCTATCAGCGTGACGGCTCCATGTCCCTCCGCACCAGTCACGAAAACCCTGAGATCAAAGAAGTATACGAGGCTTTCTACGGCCAGCCTCTCAGCGAACTGGCGGAACAGATGCTCCATACCACCTATCAGGATCGAAGCGAACTCATCCATCCGAAAGGGGGAAATTCTGTGAAAAAATGGGTCTGTGGAATCTGTGGTTACATCTATGATGAGGCAAAGGAGGGGGTTGCCTTTGATGAGCTTCCCGACGACTGGGTATGTCCCCTGTGCGGCGCAGACAAGAGCGCCTTCTCCCTTCAGCATTCCTCAAGTGAAACCAAAGCCCAGCCTTCCCCTATCCATCCTATTGGGGAGATGAGACAGCTGTCTGCTGGGGAGCTGTCCGCTGTGTGTTCCAACCTGGCCCGAGGCTGTGAAAAGCAGTATCAGTCCAGAGAGGCCGCCCTGTTCCAGGAGATCGCAGATTATTTGTCCGCTGCCCAGCCCCCAGTCCCCGATCCCAGCCTGGAAAAACTGATGGAACTGATTCAGCAGGATCTCAGCCAGGGTTACCCTGCTCTTAATACTGCCGCCGTGACTGCTGGTGACCGAGGTACCCAGCGGATCTGTGTTTGGGGAGAAAAGGTCACCCGGATGCTGGATTCTTTGCTGAACCGCTATCAAAAGGATGGGGAAGCCTTTTTAAAGAACACCCAAGTGTGGGTCTGCACCGTCTGTGGATTTATTTATGTAGGCGACAACGCTCCCCCACTCTGCCCGGTATGCAAGGTGCCGGCATGGAAATTTGAAAAAATAGAAGGGAGAGGATGAAGGATGAAACAAGTTGCAGTACGAAATCTGCGGTTATGCACCAAGGACTGCCTGTGTCTGTATGTGTGTCCCACCGGGGCAACCGATACTGAGAACAGCATTATTGATGTAGATAAATGTCTGGGCTGCGGCGTGTGCGCCGATGCCTGTCCCAGCGGCGCCATTTCCATGGTTCCCACGGAATATCCCCCGCAGCAGAAAAAGAATGTGGATGTAGTGGCCCAGGCCAATCATATGGCTGGAAGCAAGGCAGATCAGGAGAATATTGCCCGGCAGTTGGCACAACGCACGGATCAAGATGGTCTTTACCGTTTGATGAAAGCCGCCGAAAAATCCATCCGCCTGGTCAACGAGGACCTGCTCCGGGAGGCTGGTTATATGCTTCCTCAAAGCGCCAATGCCCACCAGCTGCTGCAGGATTTCGTGGACGCGCCGCCAGCCACTGATTTCCCTGTACAAGCAGCAAAAGAGTTGTTAGAGCGCATCCCCTGTAACGAAACCGTATCGGAAGGAGAAAAAAAGGTTATGAAAAAATGGAAATGCAAAGTCTGTGGATATATTCATGAAGGCGACAGTGCCCCGGAGTTCTGCCCCGTCTGCAAACAGCCCGCCTCTGCCTTTGAACTGATTGAGGAAGCCCCTGTCAAGAGCGCAAGCAAATATGCTGGCACCCAGACCGAGAAGAATCTGGAAGCTGCCTTTGCCGGAGAATCCCAGGCGCGGAACAAGTACACCTACTTCTCTTCCGTCGCTCAGAACGAGGGATATGAGCAGATTGCCGCCCTCTTCCTCCAAACTGCAGAAAATGAAAAAGCCCATGCCAAAATGTGGTTTGAAGAGCTGCATGGTGTGGGGAACACCGCTGAGAATCTGCTCCACGCCGCCGAGGGCGAAAACTACGAGTGGACAGACATGTACGATGGCTTTGCCAAAACCGCCGAGGAGGAAGGGTTCCCTGAGCTGGCGGCAAAGTTCCGCCTGGTGGCTGCCATTGAAAAGCGCCATGAGGAACGCTACCGCGCCCTGCTGCGCAACGTTGAGACCGCTCAGGTCTTTGAAAAGAGCGAGGTCAAAGTGTGGGAGTGCCGTAATTGCGGCCACATCGTAGTCGGTACCTCCGCCCCAGAGGTGTGCCCCACCTGCCTGTACTCCAAGAGCTTCTTTGAAATCCACACCGACAACTATTGATTCTATGAGAATCGGGGATCGCTGCAGATTGAATTTTGCAGCGCTCCCCGATATTTTTAACTTGCTCTGCCTATTGGGCAAAAGCCAACCTGTTGCAAATTGTTTTTTCCGGCACTCTCGACCTCCAACGGTTCTCTTTTGGATATTCAATGTGCTGCCGGGGCTTTTTGAGCCGCTTCTGCATTTCCCCGATTTCCTTTCCCGCAGTTTCGGACTTCTTTGTGCAAATAAGCAGTACCACAGGAAAAAGGAACTTGCTTTGTGGATTTTCCCTTTCATACCGCTAGACCGAATGGAACATTTTTTGCCGGAAAGAGCTCCAGGCCATAATAGCTGGCCGCCTGTATTTTGCCGATACTTCCAACCATGTAACCGTCAGGCGTATCGTGCCGTCCGGGAAACAGCTTTTCCAGCTCCACGGATATTTCATAGGATGCTTTTATCTTTTCTGCAGCCTTGTCCTCCGCATCTGCTCCTGTTTTTCCAGCATCCAGCCCTGGTTTTCTCCACAGTCTGCATTACTTCCAGCAGGCCGGCCTATTTCTCCAGTAATCTGCTTTCCTGATATTCTGCCGGTTCCTTGTTCAGCTTTTCCTCCAGCAGACACAGATTCAGGCTTTGCTGTCCGCTTCCATCATCTCCGGAATTCTGCCACGGGCCAGTTTATAGCATTTCTCATCTCACTCACCTTTTCCTGAACCGATCCAACCAAGATTTTGCAAACGGCAAATTAAAAAACTCTCTGGCGGCTTCCAAGTCCATAATCACCCAATCTCTCGATTTTCGCGCCACCAAAGTTTCCGGTAATTCCTTAATGATACGTTCTGCCTCATAAGGAGCTCCTGCGTTATAGCGCAGCTCATTGCTCCGTTCCACAATTTCAAAGGAAGACCGGCTGGTTTCCCAAGCGTTTCGTATTGCTTTAATCACATAGCTTCCCGTCACCTTCTCACTAAAATAATCATCCAGTGTAAGGGATCGGATATAAAATGGCAATTCCTGATCTGCAAAATCAGAAAAAATACCCATAAGGACCTCAGAAGAAGCCGCCAGAATATCCGGCGCGCTTTCTGAATTATCATCCTTAAGTTCTTCCAATAAGTCCGGAACAATGTCAAACATTCTTCTCAAATACTCGCGATAAAACGCTGTTCCCATTTCACGCTGTACGGTTCTGACCACATTGCTTCGCATCACCTGAGTATTGGTCATGCCCGCCTGCACCCTGCAGATCACAGTCCGCCGTGTAATTTCCTGCGCTACAACTTTCACATCTTCATTCGCACTAATTACCACCGCCGGATAGAAAAGCAGATGATCCGAAATCCCAAATGTTTCATTTTTTATCGTTTCCACAGCATGTTGGTTAAAACGTGTATTGGTAAGGTCGTCCACAATAATAGGGGAATTTTATTTTGTATGTTTTATCGGGACAAATCTTCAGGCAAGATAGGGCAGCGACAAATTCCCAATGGAAACTGAACTTGCTCCAGCAGAAGTCCTTTCAATAGAGGGGGCTCTCCCCTGTCTCACCAAGAGTCAGCTTCTCTGGCAGCTGGTTGGCCTGGAAATTTCCCTGCATCTCACAGTTGGAACCAAATCAGGAAACATGACAGACAGCTGTCGTGTTCCTGTGCTATAATGCAGATAGAATCAGGAAAGGCGGTACAGCTTATGAAGATGGAGCGGCTCATTGGCATTCTGTCCATCCTGCTCCAGCGGGAGAAGGTCACCGCCCCGGAGCTGGCGGAGCAGTTCGAGGTGTCCCGCCGGACCATCCAGCGGGATATCGAGGCCCTGTGCCGGGCGGGCATCCCCATCGCCACCTTCCAGGGCGCCGGCGGCGGCATCTCCATTATGGAAGGCTACGGGTAGACCGCACCGTAATCACCGCCCCCGAGATGCAGGCCATTCTGGCAGGACTGCGGAGCCTGGACAGCGTCAGCGGCACCCGCCGCTACGCCCAGCTGATGGAAAAGCTGTCCGCCGGGACAGGCGGGCTGGTGCCAGGCGGCGCCCATATGCTCATTGATCTCTCCTCCTGGTACAAGACCAGCCTGCCGCCGAAGATTGAGGTTATTCAGGGAGCCATTGAACAGCACCGCACCATCTGCTTTACCTATTTCTCCCCCAAGGGGGAATCGGAGCGCACCGTCGAGCCCTATTACCTGGTGTTCCACTGGTCCACCTGGTATGTGTGGGGCTGGTGCCAGACCCGAAAGGACTTCCGCCTGTTTAAACTCAACCGTATGACGGAACTCACCACCGGTGAGTCCTTTGCTCCTCGTTCCGCACCGCTGCCCAACCTGGAGCCGGAGCAGATCTTCCCCATCCGGTATCAGGTCACCGTTCTCTTTGATCCCGCCTGCCGCTGGCGGCTGGTGGAGGAGTACGGCGCGGACCGATTCACCTTGGAACCGGACGGCAGACTGCGCTTTACCGGCGGCTTTCCCGATGCGGACAGCGTCCTCAGCTGGGTTCTGACTTTTGGGAACAAGGCAGAGTTGTTGGAACCGCAAGAACTGCGGGAGCAGCTTTTGGATTTGGCCATAACATTGGCCCGCCGTTACCGAAAGGGGGATCAACATGGCGTCTCATAAGGACTTTGTGGACTATGTGGCCGAGCAGCTGCGGGAAGCGGGAGCCATCCGCAGCCGGAAGATGTTCGGCGAATACGGTCTTTACTGCGACGGCGTGTTCTTCGCCGTCATCTGTGACGATCAGCTTTTCGTAAAGATCACCCCGGAGGGCGAAGGGGCGTTCCCCCACCTGCCCAAGGCTCCTCCTTACGAAGGAGCCAAAGATTATATCTGGGTGGAGGATGTGGACGACCGGGACACCATGACCGCCCTCACCCGTCTCACCTGTCTGGCCCTTCAGGTCCAGCCCAAAAAGACACGGAGGAAATGACCATGGCCTTTGATTACAAGAAAGAGTATCGGGAATTTTATCTGCCCCCAAAAACGCCGGGTATCGTCACGGTACCCGCCATGAACTTCCTAGCGGTGCGGGGGCAGGGGGATCCCAACCAGAAAGACGGCGCCTATAGGCAGGCCCTGGAGATGCTCTATGCTGTCGCTTACACCATTAAGATGAGCAAGCTGGGCAAATACAAGTTGAAGGGCTACTTTGACTACGTGGTGCCGCCCCTGGAGGGGCTTTGGTGGCAGGAGGGCGTCTGGGGGGTGGACTACGCTCACAAGGAGGATTTCCGGTGGATCTCCCTCATCCGTCTGCCGGAGTTTGTGACAGAAGAAGTCCTCCGCTGGGCCATCCGGGAAGCCACGGAAAAGAAACAGCAGGACTTCTCCCAGGTAGAGTTCTTCCCCTGGGAGGAAGGGCTGTGTGTCCAGTGTATGCACCTGGGCCCTTATGACAACGAGCCCGCCACCGTGGCCGCCCTGGAGGAATATGCCAAGGCCCAGGGCTACAAGGAGGACTTTGGAGAGGCGCGGTTCCACCACGAGATTTACCTAAGCGACGTGCGCCGGTGCAAGCCGGAGCGGCTGAAAACGGTGATTCGTCACCCAATTAGAAGGACAGAGTGATGCAGCCCATTTATACACAAATCCGCAAAATGGACCCGGATGAATACGGCCTTCTGCGGGAATTTCTTTATCAGGCCATCTATCTCCCTGAGGGGGCAGAACCGCCGCCCCGATGGGTGGTGGATCTTCCGGAGCTGCAGGTCTATCTTGCCGGCTTCGGCACACAGCCCGGCGATTACTGCCTTGTGGCTGAGACGGAAGGAACGGTAGCCGGCGCAGCGTGGAGCCGCATCATGGAGGATTATGGCCACATTGATAACGGCATACCCTCCCTTGCCATTTCGCTGTTGCCGGAATACCGCGGACTGGGCATCGGGACGCAGCTGCTGAACAGCCTTCTGCTTTTGCTGCAAGAAAATGGATATCCCCGGGCATCCCTCTCCGTTCAGAAAGATAACCCGGCGCGGCGCCTGTATGAGCGGGCGGGATTTCGGATCCTGGCGGAAAAAGGCACAGAATATTTGATGCTGCGGGACATCACCCAAGGGGTACAACAGGAGGATATGAATATGGAAAATGTGCTGGAGAAGCAGCGAGAAGATAAGATCCGGAAATGGTTTTCCATGTGGCTGGACAAGCGGGACACGGGGATCCAGGAAACCTTCTCCCCCGACGCAGTCTACATTGAGAGCTGGGGGCCGGAGTATCACGGCAGCGGAAAAATCAAGCTGTGGTTTGACGAGTGGAACACCCGGGGAACGGTGCAGCGCTGGGACATCCGGCAGTATTTCCACAAAGGGGATCAGACGGTGGTGGAATGGTCCTTCCGGTGCGCCATGACGGACGGTGTTGTCCAGAGCTTTGACGGCCTCTCCCTCATCCGCTGGAATGAGGAGGGCCAGATCTGCTTTTTGCAGGAGTTTGGCTGCAACGAAAACCGCTACGATCCCTACGCCCAGGGGAACACCCCGGTGTTCCGGGAGGAACAGGCAATGTGGTTCTAAGGGAGGAAAGGTTATGAAAGGCTTTACCAGGGAAGAAACCCGTTTCTCCCTCTGCGGCCTGGGCTGCGCCCTTTGCTCCATGCACCTGGGGGGCTACTGCCCCGGCTGCGGCGGGGGTGAGGGCAACCAAAGCTGCGCCATCGCCCGGTGTTCCCTGGAGCACGGCGGCGTCCAGTTCTGCTGGGAGTGCCTGGAATACCCCTGCCCCCGCTACGAGGGCTTTGACGATGGAGATTCCTTTGTCCCCCACCGGAACCGGCAGCAGGATATTGCTCAGACCCGGGCGCTGGGACTGGAAGCTTACCTTGCCCAGCTGGAGGAAAAGCGGGCCGTCTTGGGTAAACTTCTGGCCCATTACAACGACGGCCGCCGCAAAACTCTATTTCATACTGCGGTTTATCTTCTGCCTCTGGAGGATTTGCGCTCCGTGATGGCCGCTGTGAACCGCCAGCCGGAACCGGCGGAGCGGCCCATCAAGGAACGGGCTCTCGCCGCTGTGGGGCTGCTTCAAGAGGCAGCGGACCGCCGGGGTATCAGCCTGAAACTGAACAAGAAATCAAAGAAGGGGTGATGGCATGGCGGTTTCCAAGGTGACAGTCTATTTTCCCTGCCCCGTGGAGCGGGTGTGGCATACAGTGACCGACCTCACCAATACTGCTTGGCGCAGCGATCTTGCGCAGGTGGAGGTGCTGGACGAGGTCCACTTTGTGGAGCGCACCAAAAGCGGTTATGCCACAGGCTTCACCGTCACAGCCTGTGAGCCTCCCCGCTTCTGGGCCTTCACCATGGAGAACGGCAACATGTCCGGCAGCTGGGAAGGGATCTTTGAGGCAGCGGAGGACGGCACCCGGCTGACCTGTACTGAAACCGTGGCAGCAAAACATTGGTGGATGCGTCCTTTTGTTCCCGGCTATCTAAAGCGGCAGCAGAAGCTGTACCTGGACGATCTGCGAAAGGAATTGCTGAAATAGGCAGTGTTAACACGCGTTGCTTGCAGCAACGGCCCATCCCTCTTACAATAGCGGTAACACCTGAACGAAAGGAGTTATCCCTAATGTTAAGCGAAAACATAAAAGCAATCAGAAAATCAAAAGGACTTTCACAACAAGAGCTAGCAGTTAAAGTGAATGTTGTGCGGCAAACAATCTCTAAATGGGAGCAGGGCGAGACCCTCCCCGACATCCGCCAGTCCAAGGGGCTGGCCATGCTCTACCACATGACCCTGGATGATCTCATCCAGTACGATTTTGATGAGGCCCAGGCCCAGCAGATGATCGAAAGCGTCAGCGAAGAGGCCCAAGCCAGAATCGACTGGAACAAGGTGTGGAGCAAGAAATACCCGGTTCTGGCCACCTACCATAAAACGGTGCGCATCGACGACTATGCCCCTGCCCTTCGGGAAATGCTCACCCAGCTGCGGGCAGACTACGGCTACAACCACACCGACGCCCTGTTGGTGCTTAAGGATATCCTGGCCCGGGTATGGAAGGGGCAGATGTGAGGGGGGAACCCTCAAGGAGGAAGATGATGCAGCCTTATCTGGCCCTGCTCCGGGGGGTCAATGTGGGCGGGAAAAACCCCGTACCCATGGCGGAGCTGAAAACCGCCCTTCAGGAAGCCGGCTTTTCCGGCGTGGGCACCTACATCAACAGCGGGAACGTGCTGTTCCTGGCCCCTGACGGCGCGGAGGAACTGGAACTGCAGGAGCGCTGCCGCCAGGCGATCTTTCAGCGTTTCGGCCTGTCGGTGGCCGCGGCGGTATTCTCCGCCTCCACCATCCGGAAGGCCATGTCCGGCGCCCCCTCCTGGTGGGGAGACGCGCCGGAGACAAAACATAACGCCATTTTTGTGATCCCCCCCTGGGACGCCGGGGCGCTGGCGGAAAAGGTGGGGATACGGCCGGAATATGAGCGGATCGCCGTCTCCGGCCCGGTGATTTTCTGGTCCGCCCCTGTAAAGACCTACTCTCAGACCCGGCGGTCCAGGCTGTCGGGAACCGCGGAGTATGCCAAGATCACTGTCCGCAACGCCAATACCACCAGAAAACTGCTGCAGCTGCTGGAGGAAAGGCAGCTTTCTGGGGATTGCCGGAAAGGACTTTAACAACGGCCAAAACGCCCGCCGCCAGGAGGATTTTCTCTTGGCGGCGGGCGTTTTTCTATTCTTTGGGAAGGCTGGATTCAGAAGGTGACAGTGCGGCTGGGCTCGGTGAAAGAGGAAAAGGTAGCAGCAGCCTCTGTCAGGGCGAAGATCATGGTGTTGCCGTCTCCGGGGGCGTAGAGGGCGCGGAGGTTGGGGTATGCATCCAGCATATGTTCCTGGGCGGCGGTTTCAGGAACTTCCACGGCCTTGGCCGCCAGACGCAGCCACCGTTGGCCATCGAAGGCGCAGATCTCCACTCTGGGGTTTGCCAGCATTTGCTGCGCCACATCCTTCTTCCGGCCGGTTTGGATGGTAAGCTGTCCGCCGAAAATATCCACGGTGCCGAAAGGGCGCACCCTGGGCTGATCCCCGTCCATGGTTGCCAGATAATAGGTTCCGCAGGCCTTCAGAAACTCATATACTTCTTCCATTCAATATCCCTCCTTGCTTTTCTTCATTTTATACCTCTCCGGGAACAGGGTCAAGGTCCCCTTCTCGGCCGGTTCCTCCCCCGACATTGGGTACCCAGGCGCCGGGAGAAGGTGAGGGCGGAAGCTCCCGCTTCCGCCCTCACTGGGAAGGTTCCATTTTCCCCCGGTTCACTCTCCGGTGGCTTCCTGGCTTTCATCCAGGGGAGGGATCCCCTCATCCGAGGTGATGCAGATCCCCAACACCCCCTGGGAACAGCTGACGCTCACCCACAGGGAATCTTTTTCCATCAGCCAACCTCCGGCCGTTTGGTTCGACTGAGACTGCACTTCCGTAAATCCAGCTTCCCGAAGGAGATCCAGGTATTCCTTCCCCTCCTCCAGGGTCAGGCCGCTGAGGAATACCGCATAATACCCACTCTCAGGGCTGCCCAGAGCATAATCCGGATCCCCCGCCTGGGGCTTTGGCAGCTGGTTGGTATAATCGTTCTCCGGCCAGTGGGAAAGCTCTTCCCAAGGAATCTCGGCGACGGAGGAGCTCTCCCCGGCGGTATCACCGGCCTTTGGGGTGTTTCCGGCATTCACAGCCCCGCACCCGGAGGCCAAAACCAGCAGCATCGCCGCCAAAAGGGCCGTCTTTTTTGTCAGTCCTGTTTTCATTTCTTTCCTCCTGCTCTGTGCCGCCAGGCCAGCAGCCCGCCTACTCCCAAGAGCAGGAACCCCAACCCCAGCAGAAGCCGGGGGCCAAGGGGCTGGCCAGTGATGAAAATCTGTGTGGGGCCATCCGCACCGCCGATTACCGTTTCCATGGCCGAAAAGGCCGCCTTCTCCCCCGCCATGAGGCAAACAGACACCGCCACCGCCAAGGCTCCGGCAGCCACAGCTCCCTTCCACACCCAGGCAGGAAAAGGGCGGCTCCTCCGGGATGGGGCGGCGGGAACCGCTCCGCTGGCTTCTGGAACGGCCTCCGGCTCCTTCTGGTTCCGGGGACAGACCGCAGCTTCCGGGATGTCCCTTGCCTCCTCAGGCTTCCTCTCGGTCAGTTCCTCCAAAGGGACATTCAAAAGGTGGGCAAGGGCCACCAGGTTGGCTGTACTGGGGGCCGCCTGGCCCGCTTCCCACTTGGCTACCGCCTGGCGGGAGATTCCAAGTTCCAGGGCCAGGGCTTCCTGGGTCAGGCCCTTTTGGGTCCGCAGTTCACGGATTCTCTTTCCCGCTTTGATTCCCATCTCTGTTTCCAATTCCCTTTCCATGTTGCGGTGCTCCTCCCTTTCCGGCCTCTGGGGCGGTGTTTCCCCCAGTATACCCAAGGAGGACTGCGGCGTCCACCAACTATCTGTCAACTGCCGGTTGCCTGCCCCGCCAACTTTCCTTTTTCTTCAGGAAAAGCAGCCACTGATGTTTTCCCATGTTGTGCGGCGCAGGGACTGCCGCCTTGCAGAGTCTTTTCTCACAGACCCGCTGCGGGCCCCACTCCGCCGGAGAGCGGGGCACAATTTGGCAATTTCCAGGCGCTTCTCTCACGGACCCGCCTGCGGGGGCCACCCCGCCGGAGAGCGGGGCACAATTTGGCAATTTCCAGGCGCTTCTCTCACAGACCCGCCTGCGGGGGCCACCCCGCCGCTTCTTATCTTCCGGCCTTATAGTCCTCGTAAATCTCGTCCGCCACCTTCTGGGCATCCCGGAGGATCTCCGCCATACTGCACCGGGTCAGCTCCCCGCCCCGGACCAGGATCTCCCCATCCACCATCACCGTGTCCACGTCGCTGCGGTTGGCGTTGTAGACCAGGGTGGGCACCGGTTGATCGAATACCGGCCGCAGGGAGGGGCTTGCCAGATTCACGAAGATCATATCCGCCTGCTTCCCCGGCTCCAGGGAGCCGATCCTGTCTCCCAGCCCCAGGTGGATCGCCGGCTCGATGGTGGACTTCCGCAGGGCCTGCCGGGCATTCATGTCCTCCAGGGTGCAGCCCCCGATGCGGTCCACGATAATGGCGGTGCGCATATTGGTCCAGGGGTCCATGGTGACCCAGTCGGTGCCGAAGCTCACCTTTACCCCGGCGTCATACATCTTCTTTACCGGCATCAGATTCCCCCGCTTGCCGCTCATCTCGGCACAGTGGGCCACGGTGCAGCCGCCCCGGGCCAGAAGGTCAATGTCGTGGTCGGTGATATAGATGCAGTGGGCAGCGGTGAGATTTTCACCCATGAGACCGGTCTCCCACAGGTATTCCACCGGGGTCATGCCGATGCTCTCCCGGAGGAAGTCCACCTCCTGGGGCTTCTGGGCCACGTGGGTGTGGAAGCCCACGCCGTATTTCTTTCCCAGCTCCACGATCTGCCGGGCCAGCCCCACCGAGACGGTATCGGTGGCGTGGGGGCCGAATTTGCAGACAATCCTGCCGTTGTCCGCCCCGTGGTACTCCTCAATAAGCCGGACGTTCTCCTCCACCCGGGCCTGACCCTCGGCGGGGGTGCGGGTGTAGTCCCCATACTGGATTTTTGCAAGGTCACACTCGATGATCTTGTGGGCCAGCACCCCCCGCATTCCCAGCTGGGATACCGCCCGAGCCGTATCCCTCATATAGTGGTAGATGTCGTTGATGCAGGTGACCCCGGCGGTGAGGCACTCCGCGGCCCCCAGAAGGCTCAGGGTATAGGTGCTCTCCGGGGTCAGCAGCCGCTCCATAGGCAGGGCGAAGCCGTAGAAACCGTTCTTCTCGTCCTCGGTCATCCCCTTGAACAGGGAACCGCAGACGTGGGTGTGGACGTCCACGATGCCCGGAAGCACCGCCATCCCTCCGGCGTCCAGCACCTCGCATCCCTCAGGGGGCTCCGGGGCCTCCCCCTCCCCCATGGCCTGGATCTTGTCCCCGTCCACCAGGATCCATCCCTTGAGCCAAACGGTATCCTTGGGGTCCACAGTGATGACAATGCCGTTTTTGATGAGTTTCTTCTTCACAAGAACGCACCTCCATTTCTTCTTGTTCCCGTTGAAATGAAAAACGCCTTTCTCTTTCTGTGTTATCCAGAGCGATGAACGGTTGGCATGATCCCAACTCGTTTTCAGCGCAGGCCGCGCCTGACGGCGATAGCCTGGACCGGGCACATCTCCTGACAGCAGAAACAGGAGATGCACCGCCGGTTGTCAATAACCGCCTTCCCCTCCCGGATAGCGATAATCCCCTGGGGGCAGCTCTCAGCGCAGCGGCCGCAGCCCACGCACCGCTCCCTCAGTACCCGGGGCCAGGGCCGGAGGATGGTGTCCATCAGGGCCCGGGCGGCAGGCCGCAGAGGCCGGGGAAGCCGGTCGGCAAAGTCGGCGCTGCGGCTCTCCGGCAGCACAAAGGGTGGGATTTCCTCCAAGGGATCTCCCAGAAGTTCCGGCTCCTCCTCCACCAACCCCCGTTCCAGGGCTTGGCGAAGCATGGGCACCTGCCTGGGTGGGATCCCCATAACGGCGCCGCAGAGGAACCAGTCCTGGGTGAAGAGGTCCCGGCTGGCAAATGTGTATCCCAGACTGCGGGGAGTCCCTCCGCCGGGGCCGTTCCCTTCCATGGCCACCACTCCGTCCACCAGGGTCACCTGGGGAGCCGCCAGCTCCGCCAGGTCCAGAAGCAT
>JAHZBJ010000033.1:5412-6570 GCA_019423445.1 Oscillospiraceae bacterium | reverse complement strand
CCCCGGCGAACTCCTCCCCTCCGGGGAAGCGGCAGTGAAGGGCAGGTTTTCCCAACCCCGGCACCAGGCCGAAGAGGTTCTTGATCCCCGCCGAAACGGTGGTCATGCCGTGGGTTTTCAGCTTGGGGAGGTTGATGATATAATCCGCCCGGGCGACGGGGGAAATCAGCTCAAAGCTCCGGCAGACCTTCCCTCGGGGAAACTCCCGGCGGAAGGAGTCAAAGGAGAGGTTCCGTTCCACTCCTTCAAGGGTGTCCATGCCGCAGGCGGCGTAAACCCCTTTCAGGGTTCCCGGGCCGTAGAGACCGCCGGGGCTGTCCGCCAGGAGGATCTCCTCCACTCCCCGCTCCCGGAGCCGGTGGATCACCGCCTGGATCAGGGCGGGGTGGGTGGTTACAGCCAGGTCCGGACGCCGGGCCCCCAGAAGGTTGGGCGTCAGGAGAACCCGCATCCCTGGCCGGAGGTCCTTCTCCACCTCCAGAACAGTAAAATGTTCCCCCACCGCCCCGGCAAGGACGGCGGGGGAATAATCGGGGGTCCTCTGAACCGAAACCCGGCTCAACGGTGGGCCTCCACAAAGATCTCAATGCGGCGCAGGGCTTCAATGAGATGATCCACGCTGTAGGAATAGGAGATCCGGACATGGCCCTCTCCGCTCTCTCCAAAGGCGTCTCCAGGGACCACCGCCACCTTCTGCTCCCGGAGGAGGGTCTCGCAGAACTCCTCGGAGGTCATCCCGGTGGAACGGATGGACGGAAAGACATAGAAGGGACCCGGGGGATCGGCGCAGGTAAGGCCCATCCGGTTAAGGGTGGAGGTCATCAGGCCCCGGCGCATCCCAAACTGGATGGCCATCCGCTCGATCTCGTCATCGCAGCTTCTCATCGCCTCAATGGCGGCATACTGGCTGGTGGTGGGGGCACACATAATGGCAAACTGATGGAGCTTAATCATAACCTTGATGATTTCCCGGGGCCCGGCGGCGTAGCCCAGGCGCCAGCCGGTCATAGCGTAGGCTTTGGAGAAGCCGTTGACCACCACGGTGCGCTCCCGCATCCCAGGAAGGGAAGCGATGGAGACGTGCTTCCCCTCGTAGGTAAGCTCGGCATAGATCTCGTCGGAGAGGACCAGAATGTCCCGGTCCCGAAGCACCCGGGC
>JAHZBJ010000033.1:4715-5402 GCA_019423445.1 Oscillospiraceae bacterium | reverse complement strand
TCCAAATCCTCCCGGCGCATAACGGCTCCGGTGGGGTTGTTGGGGTAGGGGAGGACCAGCAGCTTGGTTTTCGGGGTGATGGCCGCCTCCAAAGCCTGGGGGGTGAGGCGGAAACCGTCCTCAGGGCGGGTGACAATGGGCACCGGCACCCCTCCGGCCAGCCGGGTGATAGGGTCATAGCAGACAAAGGAGGGCTGAGGGATCAGGACCTCGTCCCCGGGGTTGACACAGGCCCGGACGCAGAGGTCGATGGCTTCGCTGCCGCCCACCGTCACCAGGACCTCCTTCTCCCCATCGTAGGAGAGGCCGAACCGCCGCTCCAGGTAGGCAGCAATCTGCCGGCGGAGTTCCACCAGGCCGGCGTTGGCGGTATAGAAGGTACGGCCCTTTTCCAGGGACTCAATCCCCGCCCGGCGGATGATATAGGGGGTTTTGAAATCCGGCTCTCCCACCCCCAGGGAGATGACTCCCTCCATGGTGGAGGCCAGGTCAAAGAATCTCCGGATGCCCGAAGGCTTCAGATCCTGGGCACACCGGGAGAGCAGGCTGCTGTAATCCATCAGACCGCCCCCTCCCTCTCATCCTTCTCCCCGTCGCAGGTCATCAGACCGCCCTGCTTGTAGGTTTTCAGGACAAAGTGGGTAGCGGTGGACTCCACCGAATCCAGAGGGGCCAGCCGCTGGGCCA
>JAHZBJ010000033.1:800-4705 GCA_019423445.1 Oscillospiraceae bacterium | reverse complement strand
ATGGCTACATCCTTAAAGGTCTTGCCGGTGACGGTAAGGCCCAGGTCATAGCCGCCGCTCATCAGCTCCACCGACTCCACCTCTTCAAACTGGGCAACCGTCTCGGCGATCTCTTCAAAACCCATTCCGCTTTTGGGGGTTACCTTCAGCTCGATCCGGGCGGTGCAGAAATCCCGGTCGGTCTTGTCCCAGTCCACGATGGCCTTATAGCCCCGGATAACCCCCTGGGCCTGGAGGGCTGCGATCTCTGCTTCCACCTGAGCGGGAGTCATCCCCGTCATGGCCGCCAGCTGCTCGCTGGTGAGCCGGGCGTTGTTTGCCAGAATCTGGATCAGCTTGTTCATAAAAAACCCTCCTGTATATAAAATGTCTTTTCATTATATCCCATTCCCCCTGTAAAGTCAAAGGTTGATCCAGTCCTTTCCTCTGCACTTTTCCTTGCCGGAGGGAATCCTCGGAGGTCCTTTGGCCAAGCGAGTACTATTATAGTATTCTATAACGAAAACGGCAGGCAGGACTTGGTAATGTCCTGCCTGCCGTTTTCTTATTTTATCTGGGAGAGAAGCATATTCCGGAATTGGACGGCCAAGGAAGAAAGCTTGATGTCCTTTCTCCAGGCCAGATACACTTCCCGGGTCAGGGAAGGATCCCCTTCCAGCCGCACCGGCACCACCTGACTCAGGTCCAAGGTTCCCCCCACGGGCACCACGGCGACGCCTTCTCCCACCGCCACAGCGTTAAGCACCGCCAAATCGTTGTGGCCCTCATAGCCGATCCGGGGGACAAATCCAAATTTCTTTCCAATTTTCCGGATCTCTTCGTTGATCCCCAGCTCGCTCCACTTCCAGACCACGAATTTTTCATCCCGGATATCCTCAGCGGTGACTGTGCCCCGTCTGGCCAGGCGGTGGTTCTTTCCCACCACAATGGAAGCCGGCTCCCGCTGGATCAGTTTCTTTTCAATCTTGGCGTAGTTTCCGGTTTCCGGCACAAAGCCGCAAACCCCCAGCTCCGAAGAACCGCTGAACAGGTCCTCCACAACAGCGGAAGTGTACTTGTACTCCACCGAGAAATGGCACAGGGGATACCCTCTGTGGAAGGCAAGGATCTTCTCCGGGAGCTGGGAAGCGAACTGGGTAAAGAGGACCGACAGATGGATGATGTTGCTTTTCATCTCCATATAACGCTTGGCTTCCCCGATCCCTTCCTCCAGCTCGTCCAGAGCCCGGACCACATGCCTGTAAAAGGCTTCTCCCGCCGGGGTAAGCTCCACATTTCTGCCCCGCCGCTGGAACAATTCCACCTCAAGTTCCTCTTCCAGAGCGCGGATGGTTTTAGAAAGGGCTGACTGGGTGATGTAAAGCTTATCCGCAGCCTTGGTCATATGCTCAAATTCAGCTGCCGTTCGAAAGCACACAAGCATTTCCTTTGTCATTTTTTCACCTACCCAAGTCTTTTTTTGTTTTTTTTGATAAAAACTGTCCGCTTGCTGTGTCCAGACGACCCAAGACTCATTTGGAGATTTCGCCAATTTGTTTGTTGAAGATAGATAAATATAGCCTCAAAAGTTTAATACAATTCCTTCTTATTCATAAAACCACACAAAATCATCATTGGACGTTCCTGAAAGGCGGCGCTAAAATAGGACCAGAAAGGAAAATAAATGAATCTCCGGACATGATCATTATACCTGTGCCATTCAAAAAGCACAACCTCATTTCCGGGTATTTATCAATTTTCCTGTCGAAAAACATCAAAAACAAGGAGGAAAAAAAGGTTATGAGAAAGACTCTTGCTGCGATCCTTGCGATGCTGATGGTGCTGACACTGGCCGCCTGCGGTGGTGGCGAGACCACCAGTTCCGCAGCATCTTCCGGCGCCGCGGCGACTGGAGATCCCAGCGACCCCACTCAGGGTGAATCCTATACCATCCGTATTGCTACCAACGGTACTGCTGCGGATATCCAGGGCGAAGGCATCAGCCAGACCGGTAAAGGCATGATCTACTTCAAGAAAGAGATTGAAGAGCGCACCGGTGGCCGAATCACCGTTCAGATCTTCACCGACGGCCAGCTGGCCTCCTCCACCCAGGAATACATCGGCAACGCCCAGGCCGGCGCTTATGAAATGTTCCAGCTGAACTGCGGTTCCTGGGCCGACTACACCCCCGCTTATGCTGGTCTGAACATTCCCTATCTGTACATGGACTATGACGATGCTTATGCCGTTCTGGACTCCGACCTGCGGAAAGAGTGGGACGAACGGGCTCAGGCCGACACCCAGTGCATCCCCCTGGCCCATCTGGACATCGGCTTCCGTCAGCTGACTGCCAACAAGGAGATCCATACCCCCGCTGACATGAACGGCGTTAAGATCCGCACCATGGTGGACCCCATCCAGACCGCCTGCTGGGAAGCCCTTGGCGCCAGCGTCACCCCTGTTCCCTATGCCGAACTGTACACCGCTCTCCAGCAGAAGCTGGTGGACGCTCAGGAGAACCCCCCTTCCAACATCGTCTCCTCTCGTCTCTATGAGCTCCAGGAATACTGCATGATCACCAACCACAACTTCACCACCACCATTATGGCTGCCAGCCCTGTGTTCTGGGGCAACATCTCCGACGCTGACAAACAGCTTCTCACCGACCTGTGGCATGAGACCGAGCTGTATGTCCGCACCCTCACTGAGCCCCTGTCTGACGAGTTCTTCGTCCAGATGGAAGGCACCGGCGAGAACGGCTGCCAGATCATCGAGCTCACCACCGACGAACTGAAGCAGTTCCAGGATGTGGCCAAGACCATTTGGCCCATGGTTGAGGAGCAGATGGGCAGCGAAGCCTACAATAAGCTCATTGACTTCGTTATGGAATACCAGGCCAACAAAACCAGCGCCTAAAAGTGTGTAAATACTTTCGGGGAAGGCGGATCCCCGCCTTCCCCGAAAAGATGGGAGAGGAAGTATGAAAGACGGAAAATTCGATTTGAAAACTTTCCTGAACAACTTTGAACTCTATCTGTCATCGCGTTGACGATTCTGCTCTTTTCCAACGTGGCGGCCCGCTACCTGTTCAAGCATTCCTTCGCCTGGATCGAGGAGCTTTCCACCATTATGTTCGTGTGGATGATCTGGTTCGCCATGTCCGCCGCTGTCACCAAACGGAAACACCTGCGCATCGACTTCATCCTTGAGATGGTCCCCTTTAAGGTGAAGAAATTCATGCTCATCGTTTCCAACTTCATTTTCATTGGCTTCAACATCTGGATGCTCACCGTCCTTGCCGGTATCATTCAGCGTCTGGGCAGCAGCCAGACCACCATGCTCCGGCTGCCCCAGCAGTTTGTCTACTCCATCATCCCCGTGGGGGTCATCCTGAGCTGCGTCCGGATTGTCCAGGACACCATTAAGCTCTACCACGAGGACGAGAAGAATCTGGGCGCCTCCAAGCCCTCTATGGATCTTGAGGAGTGCGAGCGGATCTATCTGGAGAAGAAGGCCGCCAAAGAAGCGGCTCTGGCAGCGAAAGGAGGCAACGCCTGATGGGAACCGCAGTAATGTTCATTTCCATGTTCGGGCTGATGTTCTTCGGCGTGCCTATTGCGGTGGCCATGTTCATCGCTATGGCACTCCTGATCCTCGTTGACCCCGTCACCACCAACGCCTTCCTGGTGCAGACCACCTACGGCGGTATCGCCAGTTTCACCAACCTGGCCCTTCCCTTCTTCATGATCTCCGGTACTATTATGGAGACCGGCGGTCTTTCCAAACGTCTGGTAAACGTGGCCAACTCCATTATCGGCGGCGTCACCGGCTCTCTGGGAATGGTAACCGTTATCGCCTGTATGTTCTTCGGCGCGGTTTCCGGTTCTGCCCCTGCCACTGTGGCAGCCATCGGCGCCATCATGATC
>JAHZBJ010000033.1:0-790 GCA_019423445.1 Oscillospiraceae bacterium | reverse complement strand
GTGGCCGGCGGTCTGGGCGTCATCGTTCCCCCCAGCTATCCACTGGTCCTTTACGGCGTCACCTGCAGCCAGTCGGTGGGCGACCTGTTCATCGCCGGTCTGCTCCCCTCCTGCGTGGTGGGCGGCATTCTGATCCTCATCAACTATTTCTACTGCAAGAAGCGGGGCCTCAAGGGCGAGAATCACTTCAACGTCAAGAATGCCGCCAAGGCTTTCTGGGACGCCAAGTGGGCCCTGATCATGCCCATCATCATCCTGGGCGGTATCTACGGCGGTTTCTTCACCGCTACTGAAGCGGCTGTGGTGGCCGTGGTTTACGGCATCTTTGTTGGCTTCGTCCTCTACCGTGAGCTGGAGTGGAAAAACCTCTGGGCTATCTTCCGGGACAACGCCGCCTTCATCGCCGGCACCATGTTCATCATGTGCCCCGCCAAAGCCACCGGTTCCGTCTTCGCTTACCTGAACATCAACCAGGCTATCTCCGATTTCATGTTCAGCATCTCCGACAACTACTATGTGGTTATGTTCATGATCTTCGTTATCATGTTCATCGTGGGTATGTTCATCCAGACCACTCCCGCCATCATCATTCTGGCCCCCACCCTGCTGGCAGTTGTGAGCCAGGTGGGCTGCGACCCTGTTCACTTCGGTATCATTCTGGACCTGGCCCTGGCCATCGCTTTCGTCACTCCGCCTGTGGCCGTCAACCTCTTTGTGGGTTCTTCCATGACTGGTATCAGTATCGACAAGATCACAAAGGCAGAGATACCGCTGCTGATCGGTCTCTGCG
>JAHZBJ010000032.1:4507-19747 GCA_019423445.1 Oscillospiraceae bacterium | reverse complement strand
GAAAGGAGGAGCTGACTATGGCCATGGATTTCCGGGTGAACCTGGACCCCCGCCACGCGGCAGAGGTGGTGAACCGTGCTGTTGTGGACGGGAGCATCACCGGGGAGCTCATTGATTCCCACACGGTGCAGGGAGAAGATGGAAAGCTCTGCATTGTGGCGGTTTACGAAAAGCACTACTGGCGGGCGGGGAACCGGCTGACTCTCACAGTCGTTATTGACAATCTCCGGGGGAGTACCCGGGTCCATCTTATCTCCGGCGGCGGGGGAGAAGGGCTGTTCCGTTTCGACTGGGGGGCCTCAGACAGCTTTGAAAGCTGTGTGGAAGAGGCCTTGGCTCCATTTCTTTGCTGAACTGGGGGAGGGGAACTGCTATGGAAAGGGAAGATGCCAGGGCTCTGAACCGGGCCCTGTTGAAAACCCTTCGCCAGGAGGAAAAATTCCTTCTTGCAGAGGAGCGGCCCCAGGCATGGAAAGAAGCGGTGAGAAAGCGGGTGCCTGAGAACCTTCAGCGTTCCCTGGAACTTGTGTTCCGAAAGACATTTGAGGGGGTGTTCCTCCACGGATCCGGATTGGTGGGGAAGACCCTTCCGGAGGAGCGGATGAAGCTGGGACATCGGGAGGCTGACCGCTTGGCCGGGGAGAAGCCCCGCCGGGGGTTGAGGCGCATGGCGGGGCCTGCCTCCCGGTGCAGCTTGGGCAGCACCGCTTTAGCCACAGGGGAGGGCCTTGGAATGGGCCTGGTGGGGCTGGGTCTGCCGGATATCCCGTTATTTGTTGCGGTTCTGCTTCGAGGGGTCCGGGGAATCGGGATGTCCTACGGCTTTTCCTGGGAAGAGCCTGGGGAGGATGTGTTTGTCCTCCGCCTCCTCCAGGCGGCGCTGGTTCCCCCCCAGGAGAGGGACGCGGCTTTCCGGGCCCTGGGAACGCCCTCCGGCGACCTGCGCGGAGAGTTGGAGAGAACAGCCTCGGTTCTCTCCCGGGCCCTTCTTCTGGAAAAGTTTATCCAGGGTGTGCCCCTGGTGGGGGCGGCGGGGGGACTGGTGAACAACACCGTTTGCCGCAGGGTGTTCCGGCTGGCTTCCATCCAGTACCGCAAACGGTATCTCCAGAAAAAGCTGGCAGCACTGGAAAAAGAAAAAATAAGGTAAAAGCAATTGGGCCGTCCCGCTCTCTTTGGGAGCACGGGACGGCCTTTCTGTGTTCGGGGGTTTGGGGATGGGGGTCAGCAATCGGTGTGGTCCAGAAAACAACCGGCCTCGTGGGACCAGATTACCCCTACCGCCTGGAGGTAGGCATAGACGATGGTGGTGCCTGCAAACTTCATGCCCCGTTTTTTCAGGTCCTTGGATACCGCGTCCGACAAGGGGGAGGAGGTTTTTCCCCGTTCCCGGATGACACGGCCCTGGGTCCAATGCCACAAATAGCGGGAGAAACTCCCCCACTCCTTTTGGATTTCCAGGAATACCCGGGCATTGGCCACGGCAGCTTGGATCTTCAGGCGGTTGTGGATGATCCCAGGCGCCGTCAGGAGGGAGGCGGTTTTTTCGCTGTCGTAGTCCTGGATCTTCTCCGGGTCGAAGCCG
Organism: Oscillospiraceae bacterium; assembly: GCA_019423445.1. GTDB lineage: Bacteria > Bacillota > Clostridia > Oscillospirales > Ruminococcaceae > Angelakisella. The sequence goes on along the minus strand of JAHZBJ010000032.1, from coordinate 18,162 downwards.
TCGAAGGCGTCCCGGAAGGCTTCCCTTTTGTTAAGGATGCATTCCCAGGAGAGACCGGCCTGGAAACATTCCAGGAGCAGCATCTCAAAAAGTTTGTGATCGTCAGAGACGGGCACCCCCCACTCCTCATCGTGATACCGGAGGTACCGGGGGTTGTGAGGGTTGGCCCAGAAGCACCGCGCCTTCTGATCCGGGCCGGTGATGGTTTTATCCTTCAACGGGACGTCCTCCTTCCCCCGGGAGATACAGCCCGGACATTTCCGCTCCCTCGTGGCGCAGCAGCCAAACCTTGGCAGAAATGCCGCCTGCGTAACCGGTGAGGCTGCCATTTGTCCCTACCACCCGATGGCAGGGGATGATGATAGAAATGGGATTATGGCCCACAGCGCCCCCCACCGCCTGGCTGGACATGGAGGAACGCCCCCTTGCTGCGGCCATCTCCTGGGCGATGGCGCCGTAGGTGGTTATCTGTCCATAGGGGATGCGGCAGAGGATGGACCACACCTCTTGACGGAAACTGCTGCCCAGGGGTTTCAGGGGGAGTTCCCCAGGCTGGGGCTTTTCGCCGGCAAAATACCGGTCCAGCCATTCTCTGGCGGCAGCCAGGACCGGAAGGTTGCGATTCTCCTCCAGGGTGTCCACTGTGGCCTGGAAGTATTTTTGACCCTCAAGCCACAACCCCACCAGATGTGTTCCGTCGCTGGCCAGGGTGATGGCCCCCAGAGGAGAAGGATAATGTGTGGAATAGAACATAGAGTTTCCTCCTTGCCGTTTCCCAGGGGGGCGGGATACCGTTTTTTTCAGTTTACCATATCCCAAGGGAAAAGTCCCGGGCTTCCACAGAAACAAGTGGAAAATTTTGGAGAAAACCAAAAACGACACCCCAGGGGGGAGCGCAGAACGAGAGAAAAAAGAGCTTTTCACCGGATTTTCGAGGCAAAATTTGACGTTTTGACAGCTTTTTCGGCGTTCTGGACAAAAGGAAAAAGAACAGTAGTTCTTTGTTGCATTTATTCTCCAAACAGGCTATAATTTTTACTGTGAAGTGGGTGAAAGTGGGTTAAAGTGGTTTGAAAACCCTGATTTTGAAGCAAAACGGAGGTGAGTGGGGTGCTGATCGGCCAGTATGAGCATACCATCGACGCCAAAAGCCGTATCAACTTCCCCGCCAAATTCCGGGAAGACATGGGGGACCGCTTCATTCTCACCAAAGGCCTGGATAATTGCATCGCCGTCTATTCCCTGGAGGAATGGGGGCGGTGGGAGGAAAAGCTCCGCAGCCTTCCCGATTCCAAATCCAGGCAGCTGAAACGCTTCTTTTTTGCCAGCGCCACCGATGTGGAGCCGGACAAGCAGGGTCGGATCCTGATCCCTGGGGTCCTGCGGGAGTATGCAGGATTGGAAAAGGATGTTGTGGTGATCGGCGCTTCGGACCGGGTGGAGATCTGGGATGCCCGGCGCTGGGCGGCGGACAACGAAGACCTCACCTCCGACCAGATGGCGGAGCTGATGGACAGCCTGAATTTCTAAAAGAGGAGGGGAGGAGCCATGGCGGAGTTTTCTCACACGCCGGTCCTCCTCAGTGAGTGCCTGGAAGGGCTGGCCATCCGGCCCGACGGCATCTATGTGGACGGGACGGCAGGGGGCGCGGGCCACTCCCGGGAGATTGCAAAGCGCCTTACCACCGGCCGGCTTATCGCCTTGGACAAGGATCCCACTGCGGTGGAGGTGGCCAGGGAACGGCTGACAGGCTTCCCGGCCCAGGTGGTGGAAAGCGATTACGCCGACCTTACAGGAGTCCTGGATCAGCTGGGGATCCCCAAGGTGAACGGTATCCTCCTGGATCTGGGGGTATCCTCCTACCAGCTGGATACGCCTGAGCGAGGTTTCTCCTACATGGCGGATGCCCCTTTGGATATGCGGATGACCCAGAAAGGCCCCAGCGCCTACGATCTGGTAAACAGCAGCGACGTCAGCTCCCTTGCCAGAATCATCCGGGAATTCGGAGAGGAGAAATACGCTCTCCCCATTGCCAAAAAGATCTGCCGGGCCAGGGAGAAAAAACCGGTGGAGACGACAGGAGAGCTGGCGGAGCTGATCCGTGAGGCAATCCCGCCCAGCTCCCGATACGAGGGAGGGCATCCCGCCAAGCGCACCTTCCAAGCCATCCGCATCGCGGTTAACAGCGAACTGGACAACCTTTCCCGGTGCCTGGATACCGCTTTTGAGCGCCTTGCCCCTGGCGGCAGGTTTGCCGTCATCACCTTCCATTCCCTGGAGGACCGGATGGTGAAGCAGAAGTTCGCCGCATACTGCCGGGGCTGCATCTGCCCGCCGGATTTTCCGGTCTGCGTCTGCGGCCATACCCCCGAGGGGCGTTTGGTAAACCGCAAGCCCATCGAGCCGGGGCGGGAGGAACAGGAACGCAACAGCCGCAGTAAGTCGGCAAAACTCAGAATCATTGAGAAGCTGTGAAGAAAAAGCTTTTCTTTGTAGGATAAAAGGAGAGTCGTTATGCAGAGCACTGCCGCAAAGGTCCGGGACGATTATGAATACAGCTGCAGCCGGGATTACCGCGGCGTCCGGCGTGAGCAGCCCTCCCCCCAGCTGCAGGTGAAGGAGGGGAGAAAGCCGAAGCAAGGGGTTGCGCCTCTGCGGCTTCTCTGCTGCTGTGCCCTGATGGTGGCGCTGATCTCCCTGGCCATTTATAATAACATTGTTATGGTGGAGCTTGGGGATCAGCTGAACGACACCAAGGAGCGGCTCCAAGAACTTCAGAGCCAGTCGGTGGTCCTCCAGTCCAAGCTGGAAAGCCAGACCTCGGCAGAGACGGTGGAGAATTACGCGTCCACCCAGCTGGGAATGGGAGTGGTGGACAAGTACCAGGTCACCTATGTGACCATGGATGGGGAGGGGGCTATCTTCCGAACCGACAAGGCGCCGGACAAGACCCCGGCTCAGGTTCTTCTCCGCGGGTTCGACAGTCTTCTGGAATACATGAAATTAAAATGAATAAACTGAATATGTGAAAATGACATTAAGAGGTAAGATTGTACCACATTCTTAGCTCTTAATGTGCTATTATAGGAAAAGTTGAGGGAAAGCGGCTTTGAAGGCCGCATCAGCAGTACATAGCGAGAAAGGGACCTTTATGTCAAATCTGCCTGAAACCAGTACCCGCCGGCGCCTTTTGATCGTTGGGATCTGTCTTGTGTGCCTGGGCTTTGGGGTAGTGATCTACAATCTGTTCCAAATACAGATTGTCAACGGGGATTTTTACCAGCAGCGGGCCATTGCCCAGCAGCTGCGAACTACCCCCATTACCGCCAACCGGGGCACCATCTATGACCGGAACGGGAACACCTTGGCCATGTCCGCCACTGTTTGGACCGTGCTGTTTTCTCCCCACGACATTACCGACGAGCAGGCGGAAGTGCTGGCCCAGGGAATGAGCGATATTCTGGGGGTGGATCCGGAGTTTATCATCGAAAAGGCCAGGAACAAGAAGAATTACTACCAAATCGTCAAGAAAAAGGTGGATAAGGAGACAGCCGATCAAGTGATCGCCTTCGCGGCGGAGCACGATATCAACGGTGTCAGCCTCCAGGAGGACAGCAAGCGGTATTACCCCTACGGGAGCCTGGGCTCCAGCGTTTTGGGCTTTGTCAACGACGAGAACCAGGGGGCTTACGGTATTGAGTCCTACTACAACAACGTCCTCAGCGGAACGCCGGGCAAAGTGGTGGCTGCCAAAAACGCCTGGGGCACAGATATGCCTTTCAGCTACCAGGAGATGTACGAGGCTCAGGACGGCCAGAGCCTGGTACTAACCATTGATGAGACCATTCAGCACATGCTGGATAAGCATCTGGAGACTGCCGTAGTGGAGCACAAGGTCCGGAACCGTGCCGCCGGCATTATCATGGACGTCAAGACCGGGGAGATCCTGGCCATGACCACCAAACCGGACTTTGACCCCAATGAGGCCTACGAGATCGCCGACCCCACCACAAAGGCCCAGGTGGAAGCCCTCAAGGGGAACGACGAGGAGTATCAGAAGGCTTTGAATGCTGCCCGGTTCCAGCAGTGGAACAACAAATGCATCTCCGAGCCCTATGAGCCGGGTTCGGTGTTCAAGATCGTTACCCTGTCCACCGCTCTGGAAACCGGCGCCGTGACCCCCAGCGACCATTTTTATTGCCCCGGCTACTACATGGTAGGCAATGTCCGGAAGGGCTGCTGGAAAATCGGAGGCCACGGAGATCAGACCCTGGAACAGGCGGTGCAGAACTCCTGCAACCCTGCCTTTATGATGATCGGTCAGCGGGTGGGAGGCGCTGATTTCTACGACTATTTCAGCAATTTCGGCTTTACAGAGGGTACCGGAGTGGATCTCCCCGGTGAGGCCATCGGCGCCTATCACTCCAAGGAACTTCTCACCGACCCCAACGACTACGACAACTCCCTCACCAGCTCCTCTTTCGGCCAGACCTTTAAGGTCACCCCCCTTCAGATGATTACGGCGGTGGCGGCGGCGGTAAACGGCGGCACCCTCTATGAGCCCCACATCGTCAAGCAGATCCTGGACGCCGACGGCAACATCGTCCAGACCATCGAGCCGGAGGCCAAGCGCCAGGTGATCTCGGAGGAGACCTCCCGGATTGTCTGCGAGATGCTGGAAAGCGTGGTTACCGAAGGTTCCGGTAAAAACGCCTACATACCCGGCTACCGCATCGGCGGCAAGACGGGAACCTCCGAGAAGATCGACCAGGCGAACCAGACCGGCGAGATGCGCAACGTCCTTTCCTTTGTGGGCATCGCCCCTATGGACGATCCCCAGATCGCCTGCCTGGTGCTGCTGGATGAGCCTACCCTGGTCAACGAGTACGGTTCCACCATCGCCGCTCCTGTGGTGGGATCCATCCTTGCAGACGTGCTGCCTTACCTGGGAGTGGAAAAGGTATACACCGAGGAAGAATTGGAAAACCTGGATGTATATGTGGAGAGCCAGGTGGGGAGCGTAGCCCACGACGCCCAGAGCTATTACACCCGCCAGGGCCTCAACGCCAAGATCATTGGCGGCGGCGGCACCGTTGTCTCCCAGATCCCGGTGGCAGGTTCCACCGTCCCCAAGGGGAGTACCATTATGCTTTACACCGATGACAGCGGTCAGAGCGACCTGGTTACGGTCCCCGACGTAGTAGGGGAGAGCGGCCTTGTGGCCAACAGACGGATCCTCAACGCCGGCCTGAACATCAAGATCACAGGGGTGGGGATCGAGAACGAAAATGCCGTGGCGGCCAAGCAGAGCGTACAGCCAGGAGAGCAGGTGGCCCGGGGAACGCTGATCACAGTGGATTTTGCGGACACCACCCTCCAGGACAGCTTCTGATTCAGGGCGCCGGAGAAAGGAACCGATTATGACACTGAAGGAATATCTGGAGGGGATCCGGTACAGCACCGGCCTTTCGGAGGCGCAGCTGGAAGCAGCCCAGGTCTCCTCAGTTACCAACGACTCCCGCCAGGTAAGAAAGGGCAGTATCTTTGTCTGCATCAAAGGCGGCAAGTTCGACGGACACCAAAAGGCCGGGGACGCCTTGGAAGCGGGGGCTGCGGCAGTGGTGGCGGAACGGGATCTGGGGCTTCCCAGGCAGATCCTGGTGGAGAACACCCGGGCCGCCTATGCCGTCCTCTGCGGCAACCACTTCGGGAATCCCGCCCGGCGGCTGAAGCTGGTGGGGGTCACCGGTACCAGCGGAAAAACCACCGTCACCTTTCTTATCAAAAGCATCCTCCAGCAGGCTGGGAAAAAAGTGGGGCTTATGGGCACCATCCACAACGAGATCGGGGAACTGGAGTTCCCCGCTAAGCACACCACCCCGGATCCCTACCAGCTCCATGCCATGCTGGAACGGATGGCGGAGGCGGGATGCGAATATGTGGCCATGGAGGCATCCTCCCACGCCCTGGACCAGCACCGGCTGGACGGCTGCCTGTTCGATGTCGGGGTATTCACCAACCTCTCCCAGGACCATCTGGACTACCACATCACCATGGAAAACTACTTTGCGGCCAAGAAGAAGCTTTTCTCCATGACCAAAGCCGCGGTGGTGAACCTGGATGATCCCAAAGGGGAAGAGCTGGCCAGGGAGCTGGGACCCGAAACCATCACGTTTTCCACCTGCCGGGACGATGCCACGTTGACCGCCAAGAACATCTCCTCCACCGTCCGGGGCAGCAGCTTCCTCATTGTGGGGGAGCAGATCATTGAACGGACCCGGGTGGCCATGCCGGGGAAGTTCTCGGTAAGCAACGCCATGGCCGCCGCCGCGGCATGCTATGCCCTGGGGCTGGCCCCCGGGGATATCGCCAGGGGGCTTTCGGCCTGTTCCGGGGTTCCGGGAAGGGCCGAGGTGATCCCCACCGATACCGGGTATACCGTGATCCGGGATTTTGCTCATGCTCCCGAGGAGCTGGAGCAGATCATCACCACACTGCGTCCCTACAAAGGGTCGGGGCGGATGATCACCCTTTTCGGCTGTGCCGGAGACCGGGACCGCACCAAGCGGGAAAAGATGGGGGAGATCGTGGCAAAATACTCCGACCTGGTGATCCTTACTTCCGACAATCCCCGCACAGAGGACGAGGGCCAGATCATCCGGGATACCAAACCGGGGCTTGACAAATTCAAAACTCCTTATAGAATTATTCCGGACCGGTATGAAGCCATTGCCTGGGCCCTGGAAAACGCCGGGGAGGGGGATATCCTCCTTTTGGCAGGGAAGGGCCACGAGGATTATCAGGTTTTGGCGGACGAAACCATCTATTTTGACGAGAGGGTTCTGGTCCAGCAGCTTCTGGAAGGAAAAAAACGGGTCTGAAAAGAGCCGGAATCAAAAGAAATGAGTGGATGCCCATGGAAAAACTGAAGATCAGCGAGATTGCCGGGGCCCTTGGGACCTCCTGCAAAACCGAGGGGGAGGTCCTGTCTCTCTGCACCGATTCCCGTGAGGTTACGCCGGGCTGCCTTTTTGTGGCCATTCAGGGGGAGAGGTTTGACGGACACGATTTTATCGCCCAGGCCCTGGAAAAAGGGGCCGCCTGCGCCCTGGCCCACCACGGCGGCGATTTTCCCCGGGACCGGGTGATGATGGTGGGGGATACCCTGGAGGCGCTGCTGCGCCTCTCGGCGTGGTACCGCTCCAGGTTTGACCTGCGGGTGGTAGGAATCACCGGCAGCGTGGGAAAGACCACCACCAAAGACATGATCGCGGCGGTGCTTTCCGCGAAATACCGCACCATCAAGACCCAGGGGAACCAGAACAACGAAATCGGCGCACCCAAAACCCTTCTCACCATCGGGAAAGACACCCAGGCTGCCGTGGTGGAGATGGGAATGAGCGGTTTCGGGGAGATTCAGGACCTGGCCCAGGCAGCCCAGCCCCAGGTGGGGGTCATTACCAACATCGGGGTCTCCCACATGGAGCTGCTGGGAAGCCGGGAGAACATCCTGAAGGCCAAGCTGGAGCTGGCGGAATGCCTCCCCAACGGCGCTCCTCTTTTCCTCTGCGGGGACAACGACCTTCTCGGCACGGTAAAAATTCCCAGACTTGACACTATTTTCTATGGAATCGACAATCCAAACTGCGCCATCTGTGGTACAATAAAGGGCGGCACCCCTTTTTCCACCGCTTTTTCCATCCGCTGGGAGGGGAAAAGCTACGACGCCTCTGTCCCCGGCACCGGAACCCATCTGGTGCTGGACGCTCTGGCGGCTTTTGGTGTGGGGGTGAAGCTGGGGCTTTCCCCGGGGGAGGCAGTGGCGGCCCTGAAGGGGTGCACCCCCCCGGGGATGCGTCAGAAGGTGGTGGATCACCACGGCGTCACCGTGGTGGAGGACTGCTACAATGCCAGCCCCGACTCCATGGCCGCCGCCCTGGACACCGTCCGGAGCTTCCCTGTGACAGGGCGGAGGATCTTCGTCATGTCGGATATGCTGGAGCTGGGGGAGATCGCCCTGCGCAGCCACCGGGAGGTGGGGGAGAAGGCCGCCGCCAGCGGCGTGGACCTTCTTCTGGCCTGGGGAGAGCTTTCCCGGGAGGCGGTCCTGGGCGCCCAGGCGGCGGGGATGGCTGAAGCCCGCTTCTTCCCGGAGAAAGAGGATCTGACCCGGGAGCTGGCCGCTCTGGTGCGGGCAGGGGACCTGGTGTGGTTCAAAGCCAGCCGGGGAATGAAGCTGGAGGAGGTCATTCAGGGCCTCTACCAGCTCATATGACCTCCGGCGGAGCCCGTTTCCTCTCATAAAAAATCCGGCGGTATCCGCCGGGGATTGGATGTTGACATGGACAGATTATGGATCATCATGGCGGTGGTTGTGGCCTTTGCCATTACCTCTCTTTCCGGGATGTGGCTGCTGCCCATCCTCCACAAGCTGAAGTTCGGCCAGACTATCCTGGATATCGGCCCCAAGTGGCACAAGAACAAGCAGGGAACCCCCACCATGGGGGGGATCATGTTTATCTTCGGCATTGTCATCGCGGTGGTGGCAAGTTACCTGCTGATGGAGGTTGGGACGGAGCTTTCCAACCGCCCCGACAGCGCCATGATTAAGGCAAGGCTCTTTTACGGCCTGATGCTGGCTCTGGCCTTCGGCATCATCGGGTTCGCCGACGATTATCTGAAGATTGTCCGGAAGCAGAACGAAGGGCTTACCCCCAACCAAAAGCTTCTCCTTCAGACCATGTTCGGGGTCACCTATCTGCTCCTTCTCTACATAAGCGGCAACCGCAGCACCCTGCTGGTGGTGCCGTTTATTGGCTCTCTGGATATCGGGTTCCTCTATTACCCCTTTGCCCTTTTTGCCATCCTCGCCCTTTCCAATGCGGTGAACTTTACCGACGGCCTGGATGGGCTCCTCTCCTCTGTCACCTTTGTGGTGGCTATTGCCTATATGATCCTCACCTCCATTCTGGGCCAGTGGGAGATGGGGATCATGGCCGCCGCCATGGCGGGGGGATGCCTTGGCTTTCTGGTCTGGAACTTCTATCCCGCCAAGGTGTTTATGGGGGATACCGGTTCCCTTTTCCTCAGCGGCCTCATCATTGCTCTCTGTTTCGGCACCGGACTGCCCCTCTTCATCCTCCTCATTGGCATTATCTATGTGGTGGAGATGGCTTCGGTGGTGATCCAGATGACCTATTTCAAGATCACCCACGGAAAACGCATCTTTAAGATGAGCCCCATCCACCATCACTTTGAGATGTGCGGCTACACCGAGGTGCAGATCGTAGTGGCATTTTCCATCGTCACCGCGGCGGGTTCCGCCCTGGCCATCTGGGCCGACCTGGTGATGTGATCCCAAAAAGGAGATGATACCCATAGCCAATGAATTTGCCCGGAAAACCCCCATCAAACGGCCCAAGGGGAATGTGGACCTGACCTTCCTGGTACTGGTGCTGATCCTGCTGGTGTTCGGCCTGGTGATGATGTTCTCCGCCAGCTATGCCGACGCCTATTACTACGAAGGCAACAGTTTCCACTACATCACCCGGCAGTTGGTCTGGGCAGCTATGGGCCTTGCTGCTATGGCGTTTTTCTCCGCCTGGGATTACCACGTGTGGCACAAATTCGCCTGGCTGGCCTTTGCCGTTTCGGTGGTGCTGCTGGTGGCGGTGTATTTCATGCCCACCGTCAACGACGCCCATCGCTGGATCTTTATCCTGGGGCAGCAGTTCCAGCCTTCAGAGATCGCAAAATTCACCGTGGTGCTCCTTTTTTCCCACATGATTTCCCTCAATTACGACAAAATGAAAACCTTCCGGTATGGTATCCTTCCCTATGGCGTTATTCTGATGATTTTTGCCGGCCTCATCATCTTAGAGCCCCACCTTTCCGCCACCATTATGATGGTGGCCCTGGGGGTGGTGCTGATCTTTGTGGGAGGCGCCAGCCTCAAATGGTTCGCCGTGGGAGGCGTAGGGGGCGTTGCCCTGGCGGGATTGGCTATGCTGATCCCCTCCATCCAGGAGCGTGCCATGTACCGGATCAATGTGTGGCTGGACCCCTTTATCGACCCTCAGAACTCCGGTTTCCAGACCATTCAGTCCCTGTATGCCATCGGTTCCGGGGGCCTGATGGGGGCGGGAATCGGCAATTCCCGGCAAAAATACCTGTTCCTTCCGGAGCCCCAGAACGACTTCGTTTTCGCCATCGTCTGCGAGGAGCTGGGCTTTATCGGGGCGGTGCTGGTAATCGTCCTCTTTGCCCTGCTGATCTGCCGGGGCTTTATGATCGCTGTCAAAGCCCGGGACCGCTTCGGGATGCTTATGGCCACCGGCCTCACCGCCCAGGTGGGGATCCAGGCGGTGCTGAACATCGCCGTTGTCACCAATACCATTCCCAATACCGGCATCAGTTTGCCGTTTTTCTCCTATGGAGGGTCGGCCCTCCTGATGCTGCTGGCCCAGATGGGGATCATCCTCTCCATCTCCCGGCAGACAGCTCTGGAAAAGGAGTAGTTGACAATGAAGGTACTGTTCGCCTGCGGCGGCACGGCGGGACACATCAACCCGGCCCTGTCCATCGCCGCTGCTCTCCGCAGCCGCTACCCGGGTGTGGAGATCCGTTTCGCCGGCAATCCTGACGGCATGGAAGCCCGGCTGGTCCCGGCGGCCGGTTTTGAGTTCGTCCCCTTCCGGGCCATGGGGATCCAGCGAAGGCTGACCCCCTATAACATCTATCGAAACATCAAATCGGTGGGGCTGCTGGCTACTGCCGGCAGCCGGGCCCGCCGGGTGATCCGGGCCTTTGATCCGGACCTGGTGGTGGGCACCGGCGGCTATGTCAGCGGGCCCATCCTTCTCAAGGCCGCCCAGATGAACATCCCCACTGCTACCCACGAGCAAAACGCCTTCCCGGGGGTCACCACCAAGCTTCTTTCCCGCAAGGTGGATAAGATCCTCCTGGCGGTGGAGAAGGCCCGGGAGCACCTCCCCAAAGAGTGCTGGGAGCGGTGCGTGGTGACGGGGAATCCGGTCCGCCCGGAGATCTTCACCGCTCACCGGGAACAGGCCAGAGCCAAGTACCACATCCCCGATGACCAGGTGTGCATCCTCTCCTTTGGAGGGAGTCTGGGGGCCCAGCGGGTCAACGAGGCGGTGGCGGACGTCATGGCCTGGCATACCCGGGAAGGCAAGATCCACCATATCCACGCCACTGGGCGCTATGGGGTGGAGCTGCTGCCCAGGCTGCTGGAGGAGCGGCGGGTGGCTTGGAAGGACAACCCCAACCTGGATATCCGGGAGTACATAGACGATATGCCCGATTGTCTGGCGGCGGCGGACCTGGTGATCTGCCGGGCGGGGGCCAGCACCCTCAGCGAACTCCAGGCGGCCGGGAGAGCATCTATTTTGATCCCCTCCCCCAACGTGGCGGAGAATCATCAGTACCACAACGCCATGGTGCTTCAAAATGCTGACGCGGCAGTGGTGTTGGAGGAGAAGGACCTGACAGGGGAGACCCTGGTGAAACTGGTGAAGGAGCTGGCGGGAGATCCCCAGCGCCTGGCCCGGCTGGGGGAGAACGCCCGAAAGATGGCGGCCCCCCATGCGGTGGAGCAGATTGTGGAGGAGATCGTTTCTCTGGTGTGAGGAAAGGAACCCTTCTTTTCCCCAGGGCATAGGATACATCTGCAGGCGGCTTTTGCCGCCGAGTACCCCACGAGGGAGCAGGTGTGTTTATGTCTGTTTACATAATCCATGGCGGGAACCGGCTGGGAGGAACGCTGGATATCCACGGCGCCAAAAACGCAGCCCTCCCCATTCTGGCGGCGGCGTCGGTATGCGGGGATTCGGTGATCCGCAATTGCCCCCGCCTCACTGACATCGATGTTGCCATGGAGATTCTGGAGCATCTGGGGTGCCATGCCAAGCGCCAGGGGGACGCTGTAGTTACTGCCCGCACCGAGGGGGGCGACTGCCGTATCCCTGATTCCCTGATGAGCGCCATGCGCTCCTCCATTGTTTTTCTGGGGGGGATCGTTGCCCGTCACGGCTGCGCTGAACTTACCCTGCCGGGAGGATGCGAGTTGGGGGCACGTCCCATCGACCTGCACCTGTCGGCTCTGCGCTGCCTGGGGGTCAGAATCACCGAGGCGGGGGGCAGGCTCTTCTGCAACGCCAAGGAAGGCCTTCGGGGGGCCAAGATCAACCTTTCATTCCCCAGTGTCGGGGCCACCGAAAACACCATTATCGCCGCTTCCACGGCGAAGGGGGAGACGGTGATTACCGGCGCTGCCCGGGAGCCTGAGATTCAGGATCTCATAGATTTTCTTCGGGGCTGCGGGGCCCAGATCGCCATGGACCTGGACGGCACTATTACGGTCCAGGGGGTGGAGAAGCTGAGCGGGACGGAGCACCATGTCATTCCGGACCGCATCGCCGCCGGGACCTATCTCTGCGCCGCCGCCATGACCGGCGGGGATATTCTGGTGCAGCGGGTGAACCCGGGCCACCTTTCCTCCTGCTCCTCGGTATTGGCCGGGGCGGGGTGCCGGGTAGCGGCAGGGCCGGACTGGGTGCGGCTCACCGCGCCTCCCAGACTCCGGGAGATGGGAACCATCAAAACCATGCCGTACCCCGGTTTCCCCACCGACATGCAGTCGGTGATGATGGCGGCGGCAACCGTTGCCCGAGGCACCACCGTTTTTGTGGAAAACATCTTTGAGAGCCGCTACCGCCACGTACCGGAACTGCGGCGCCTGGGAGCCAATATCGTCACCGAAGGCCGGGTGGCCGTGGTGAGCGGTGTGGAGCGCCTGGAAGGTGCCGCCCTGGCCTGCACCGACCTTCGTGGAGGGGCGGCGGTGGTTCTGGGGGCCCTGGCGGCGGAAGGGGAAAGCGTGGTTACGGGACTCAGCCACATCGACCGGGGCTACGACGACTTTGAGGGGAATCTGGTACGGCTGGGAGCGGATATCAAAAGAAACGGATGAGCGAGGAAGTAGAATGGAGAAGGGACGGATCAAACGGCGCAAGCGCAGACGCTGGCTGGGATATATGGCCTTTTTGGCCGTTGTCCTCACAGTAGCGGCTGTGCTTTGTCTTGCCATGTTTTTCCGTACCCAGGAGATCGTAGTGGTGGGGAACCAGCGCTACACTGCCGAGGAGATTATCAGCGCTTCGGGCATCCAGCTGGAGCAGAATGTTTTTACTGTGGACCGGGCCCGCACTGCGGAACAGATCAAGGGAGTTTTTTCCTACCTGGAAGAGGTGGAAGTGGTGCCGGTGCTGCCTACCACCATGGAGATCCGGCTGGTGGAATCGGTGCCAGCCCTGGTGGTGGTGAATTCCGAAACCAGCTACTCCCTGTTGAGCACCGGGGGGAGAATCATTGAACAATGCGCCGGGATGAGCCAGGAAGAACTGCCCCTGGTGCTGGGCACCAACTTTTCCTGGTACCAGCAGGGGGCCTATCCGGAGGAGCTGCCGGAGGTGGTGACCAACACCAGAAGGAAGGACCACCGGGAGGCTACCGATCAGGAGCTGGAGGGGGTCCGGGTGATGACCACCCTGAATTATGTCATGGAGTCCATTGAGACGTCCGGTCTCACCAATGTGAACTATATCGATGTCAGCGACGACCTTTCCACTTCCATT
>JAHZBJ010000032.1:0-4497 GCA_019423445.1 Oscillospiraceae bacterium | reverse complement strand
TTCTCTGGGACCAGCGGGCGCTGATCAAACTGGGAACCGAACTGGAACTGGACCGGAAGCTGGAGTTTGCCAAGGCGATTCTGGAGCAGGAGCTGGACGAGGATTTTACCGGGGTGGTTGACGTTTCTGTGCTGCCTAAGATCTCCAAGGCGTATACCCGGGAGGAGCCGGTGGAGGAATTTATGGATTCGTTCTATCTGGAGAACTATTACAAGTACTGAAAAACGGCTGTACAAATTTTGGAAAACCCGGTGATAAAAGCCGCGAAAGGTTGATTATGCCGGGAAAATCTGTTACTATAATTCAATAGGGGAACTCGCAAAATCCAGGAAGCAAGCGGAGGAAGTAGGATCATGAAAATGAGTATCGATCTGGATAACGATTTCAGTAAGGTAGTCGCCATCAAGGTGGTGGGAGTTGGCGGCGGCGGCGGCAACGCTGTGGACCATATGTGCAACAGCGGAATGAGCAGCGTGGAATTCGTTTCGGTGAATACCGATATCCAGGCCCTCCGTTTTTCCAGCGCTACTTATAAGCTCCACATTGGGGACAAGCTCACCCGGGGCATGGGCGCCGGCGGAGATCCCACCAAGGGCCAGAAGGCGGCTGAGGAAAGCAAAGAAGAGATCGCCGCGGCCCTGAAGGGCACTGACATGGTGTTTATCACCGCCGGTATGGGAGGCGGCACCGGTACCGGTGCAGCTCCTGTCATCGCTGAGATCGCCCACGATATGGGCATTCTTACCATCGGTGTTGTTACCAAGCCCTTTGAGTTTGAAGGGAAGCGCCGGATCAACCAGGCCCAGGAAGGGATCACCCGTCTCAAGGAGAAGGTGGATGCCCTTCTGGTGATCCCCAACGAGCGGCTGCGTACCATCAACCCCGATATCACCTTCCTCAATGCATTTGCCGCTGCAGATGAAGTGCTGATGCAGGCGGTCCAGAGCATTTCTGACCTGATTAACATCAAGGGGGTCATCAACCTGGACTTCGCCGATGTCACTTCGGTGATGAAAGACGCCGGTTATGCCCATATGGGTATCGGCCGGGCCAGCGGCGAGGGCAAGGCGGAAAAGGCCGCCAAGGACGCCATTACATCGCCTCTGCTGGAGACTTCCATCAACGGCGCCCGGGGCGTTATTGTCAACTTCCTGGTCCCCCCCAATATCGATCTGAAGGACATCAACAACGCCTCCGCCATGATCCACGACGCGGCGGCCGACGATGTGAACCTGATCTGGGGTGTGGCCTTTGACGAAAGTCTGGAGGACGAGATCTGCATCACCGTTATCGCCACCGACTTTGACCACGAGTCCGGGTACAGCATTCCCACCATGCCCTCCCTTTCCGGGGAGAAGGTCTCCGAGAGTACCTCCTCCGGCAGCGACGCTTCCCAGGTTTCCCAGGAAGGTGCGGCCGATGGCAGCGAAACGGGTTCTTTGCTGGATGGGCTGGGGAGCGGCCCTGACGGCGGGGATGATATTGACCTTACCGACATTCTTCGTATCCTGAATAACCGCTGAGATTTCAGTACAGATAAAACAAACCCTGGCGCCGGAAAACGGCGTCAGGGTTTGTTTTTATTTGTGGGATGCTCAAGCCGACGGTTTTGCGTATTGCCCCGCCTTGCTCCTGTCACCTTTAAACTTGGACTTTTTTCAAAGGGTTTCGGGATTTTCCAGCAGATGATTCAGCAGAGCCTGGCACCCTTCCAGAATGTCATCATAGGTGCGGTCAAAATTTCCGGTATACCACGGATCTGCAATATCTCTGGGGTGGGAAGAGAAGTCCAGCAGGCGCCGGATCTTTCCCTGGGGATCTCCCCCTGAGATACGCCGCATGGCCGTCAGATTTCTCTCTTCCATTCCGATAAGGAGATGATATTTGGCATAGTCCTGTGGGGTCAGCTGCACCGCCCGTTTTCCCTGGACGGAGATCCCCTCCTGGGCAAGGCGGCGCCGGGTGCCCGGATGGACCGGGTTGCCTACTTCTTCTGTGCTGGTAGCGGCGGAAGCTGCCTGGAACTGTGCTGAAAGCCCCTGTTTCTCCACAAGGTCCCGGAAAACAAATTCGGCCATGGGAGAGCGGCAGATATTGCCCAAGCATACAAAAAGTATTTTGACCATCCTTTTTACCTCCCGGATGTTGGGTTAAGAAATACGGCCGTCTGAGCGAAGGATCCTGGGCCGGGTGGGTGTACCGGATATTTTGGAGAGAAGAACACAAGGAACTCTTTGTGCTGACGGAACAGTTTCTGCAAGAAAAAACACAAGGGTTTGGAAACCATTCGGTTCCAAACCCTTGCCTGGTCTGAGTGAGGTGACTTGAACACCCGGCCTCTACCACCCCAAGGTAGCGCGCTACCAACTGCGCCACACCCAGAAACAGCTTAATTATAATAGCATACCTTTCGGCAAAAAGCAAGGACTTTTTTCATTTTTTTAAAAAAATAAAAACTCTTTCTGGAAGACGGGAAAAATGATTTTTCCCCATTGACTTTTCTCCCGTTTTGGTCCATAATATAAAAGCTGCATTTGCGGATGTAGTTCAATGGCAGAATTCCAGCTTCCCAAGCTGGTTACGCGGGTTCGATTCCCGTCATCCGCTCCAAGGAAATTCCCTGTGGGATGGCTTTGCAAGCTGCTCCGCAGGGAATTTTTTTGTATAGTACACATTTGAGCACACACATTTGGCTCAATCGTCATTTCTTTGTTTTCTGGCTGCCTGGCGTTTCCAAACGCTGGAAAACATAAGGCGGATTGTGTACCGCCGGACGGGTAGAGCCGGAAAAAAGAGGCGCTGTGGATCGTTGCGGCCGGGGTTGGAAAACCGGTCAGGGCAAGTGGTTTTAGAATCTTGTGGTTTGGGCTTCACAAAAAGCTTGCGATATGGTAATATAATCTTGTGAAATCTCACAACAGATCCAGGTCTTTCCATCAAAGCAGGAGGGAAGTCTTGTGGAGCAATATAAGTATTCCTTCAAACTTGAGCGGCGGATTGCTTCTCTGGCTGTCCAGAATACAGGACGGCAGCAGTGTACGCCGGGCTACTGCTGGGGTCCCGGGGTCCGGGATCACTATCTGATACATCATGTTCTTTCCGGCCGGGGTTATCTGGTGCTGGGGGAAAAGAAGTACTGCCTGGGACCGGGGGATACTTTTCTAACTTACCCCGACCGCACAATACTGTATTACGCCGACGAGGAAGATCCTTGGGAATATGTCTGGGTGGGTTTTTACGGACTGGAGGCTGCCTCCATGGTGGAGCGCACCGATTTTTCTCCCGAAAATCCGGTGCTCTACGGCTCTCACAGCAAGGAGATCGCCCAACTGCTGATTGACCTGTACCAGGACTACGGCACGGCGCCCTGGAGCGCTGCTGCCATCACAGGCAGGCTTTATTTGCTGATGGCCTTTTTAATGAGCCGCTCACAGCGGGAATGGCATCCAAAGGCGTCTGGTCATGACAGCGTCAATGCAGCGGCGGAATACATAATGAGCCATTACCAGCAGCCCATTACGGTGGAGGAGCTGGCGGATTTTGTTTCGGTGAGCCAAAGCAGTCTTTACCGCGGTTTTAAATCCAAGTTCAACCTTTCCCCAAAACGGTTCATCCTGGAATACCGTATCGAGCGGGCCTGCCTGCTTTTGGACAAGGGTGAGCTTTCGGTGCGGGAGGTTTCCAACTCAGTGGGGTTTGATGATCCTTTCCATTTTTCCAGGGCTTTCAAAGAGGTGAAAGGGATATCGCCCAGAGCCTACACGACCCGGAGAAAAGCGGAAGAAGTCGAAATGTGACAGAAATTTCCATGCGCGGATAGGCAAGGACTGAACCGGTCGCCGATCTTTTTACCGCCCTGTTTGCCCTGGCGGGAGAAGAAAAAGTCAAGTAAAAAAGGAACAGTAAAAATCCACAAAAACAGTGGACGATTCTTGACGTATGGCATAAAAACAATTTTCAGCAATTTGTTTTTTCGTTAAAACTCTATATAAATGACGGAAAAGTCCATGTTATACGAGATGGGAATGCGTTATAATGAGAACATAATCACAGGGGCGGGCAACAATGCCCTGGAATCCCGTGATAAAAGAAAAAGAAAGAAACAAAAAGGAGGAACTATCCCCATGAAAAAGATTCTGGCCATTTTCCTGGCCGCTGTGCTGACTCTGTCTCTGGCGGCCTGCGGCGGTACCCCTGCCTCTTCCGCCAGCAGTGAAGCTGCTTCCACCGGCAGCGAGGCTGCTTCTGGTGAGGCTGCCCCCGCTTCTGATCTGCGGGTGGACGTTTTCTACTACAACTACGCCGATGTTTACATCTCCTCGGTCCGTGCCTCCATGGACGAGCAGCTTGCCGCCCTGGGTATCGAGCCTGAGAACTGGGATGCCGCCGGCAGCCAGCCCACCCAGACCGACCAAGTCAACACCGCTATCACCGCCGGGAGCGGCCTGCCCATCGTAAACATTGTGGAGACCTTCACCTGTGACGCCGCCTAGGACA
>JAHZBJ010000031.1:15564-19815 GCA_019423445.1 Oscillospiraceae bacterium | reverse complement strand
TACCGCTCCTCTCGCGATATTTGCTGCCGGGTGGATCCCGGCAAACAAGCAGTCGAAAGCCGTCAAATGTAACGGATGGTGACGATGACCTTCAGTTTGATGTAATAGTCCTGGATTTCCTTCGGAGCAAAAAAACCCAGGAATTTCTGCACTTTGGTTTTTTCCTCTTCGGCAAGAAGGATAACATCGTCAGGCTCCATATGGATCAGCAGGCCGTCTACAGAGTCGTAGGCCTCTTTTTTCAGCTTAGCGAAAACGGTAGCGACGGCGTCCACCCGTTTTTTTCCATAAGCATCCAGGACAAATTCCTTGGTAATTGTTTTCAAGCAGGATTTTCCCAGCTGATCCATCTTTGTGCCTCCTCTTTTTTCCAATTACTCCTGATCGGGCTGGCCGTGAACCTCGTAGTAGGTCTCAACAATGCGCTTGCCCAGCTCCTCAATGTCCATGAAGCCAAAACCCAGCACCTGGATGCCATCCCGCACAGCGGTAACACCCTCGTCCACCGAACGCATGGAGTGACGGCACTTGTAGCCATATTTGTTGGCGGCCATCAGGGCGCCGGCGCCGCCGCTGCCGCAGAAGCTCAGCCCCAGGTCAGCGTTCTTCTCATGCATGACGTCGCCCAGCTTCATGTCTGCGGCCATGCCGGGGATGACATAGGCCTCGCCGCCGGCTTTCCGGATGCCGTCGGCAACATGGTTGCCCTTGCCCATCCGCTCACCGATCACAATAACAACTTTCTTTCCCATTTTCGATACACCCTTTCTCTTTGTTGTTGGCTGCTGTTTGTGCTTATTGCTGCTGGCGCTTCTGCGCCTTTTTCATCTTCATCATGGCCGTCTGAACATGGATGGTTACCAGAGCCAGCTCGGAGTGGTCCAGGGTGACCCCATAGGCCTTCTCAATGGGTTCCAGCACCTTTCTGGAGATGCTCAGAGCGTCCTCCTCCAGCTGGGAGAGAACGTCCTCCCCCAGGTCCTTCACCTTCTCGCCGCTTTCCAGCCGCTTCACCAGGCTGATGGCGTGGGAGATGAAGCCGATGCCGCTGTTTTCATCAAAGACGACCCCTTCCCGCTCCAGGTCTTCCAACAGAGCCGGGACATGTTTTTCCACCGCGGCGGAGAGTTCCGGAGTCAGCTCCATCTTCTCCTCCACGTTTTTCACTCGTTCCAATGCTGTCATGTTTTTCCCCCTCAGTTTCTATCGCAATCAAAATTTCAGCATCTCCACGACGCCGCCGACAATGGCGCAGTCGGGACGGATGGAGGTGTGTCCGGTGAGATCGTTGCCGTCGGCATCGTGGTAGTCATAGTTGCCTTCCTCCATATGGAAGACAGTGATGTCGGCGGTGTATCCTTCTTTCAGCTTTCCGAGACCCTTCATGGAGAAGATGGCGGCGGGAGCGGCAGTGACCTTCTCCACGCAGTCCTCCAGGGAGATGCCCAGGGCCAGCATCTTGTCCATGGTCAGGGGCAGGCTGAAAACAGGGCCGTTGATATTTTTTATATGAAGGTCGGTGCTGATGACGTCAGGGATAAAGCCCTGGGAGAAAGCGGCCTTGGCGGTGTTGAAGTTGAAGCTGGCGACGCCATGGCCTACGTCGAAGAGGACGCCCCGGTCCCGGGCGGCCTGGGTCTCGGGTTTGATCTTGCCGTTTTCCAGCAGACCGTTGATCTTGCCGTGGAAGGAGTGGGTGATCATGTCGCCCTTCTCCATCACCGCAAGAATCTCCTCGATGTAGGGGAGGGGGTTCCCGATGTGGACGTAAAGGGGCAGTCCGCACCGCACCGCCAGTTTCTTGGCCTCCTTGATGGGGCCGATGCCCAGCTTGCCCACGGTGCTGTTGCTGGCACGGGCTTTGATGGCTACGATGTAGTCCTTGTGCTTGTGATAGGCTTCCTCCGCCAGGTCAAGATCCCACTTGGAGGGGTCGTCAGCCTCGGGCTTGATGAAGAGCCCCTTCCGGGAGAAGTGCATCTCGGAGAAGATCCGGGTCTTGGAGGGCTTGATGTAGTTCTCGATGAACTCTTCAATGTTCTCCGGGCCGGCGGTACCTGCGTCGCAGATGGTGGTGACCCCGAAGGGGACGCCGATGCGGTCGGGCTCTACCCCCAGCTGGCTTCCGGGGAAGACATGGGCATGGATGTCGATGAAGCCGGGGGAGACGATCCGCCCGCCCAGGTCCATCACCTTCATATCGGGCTCCGCCTGGATGTGGTCGGCGATTTTTTCGATCTTTCCGCCACTGAGGAGGATGTCCTTTTCAGCCATCAGAAGGCCTTCACTTTTGTCCAGCAGTTTGCCGCCGGTGAGAAGAATACGATCCATAAGATAAAACCTTCCTTTCTCTATGATCATATGAAATAGCGCATGAGCGCCAGGGCTTCCTTGTCAGGGATGTGCAGGCCGTATTCCGTGGAAATCTCCCGGAGCTGCCGCACAAGGTACTCGTAAACATAGATGTTTTCGTTTTTATACTGTTCGCTGGCGTATTCCCGGTCGGAGATCCCCTTGCGCCAGCGGGGGAAAGACATGAGGACGTGAATAATCATGCCGAACAGCTTGTCGTTGGAAAGCTGGATCCCGCAATCCTGCTCCAGTTCCACCAGGGCGCCGCCGATCCGGGCCAGGACCATGGAGCACTGGAACATGATGTTTTCCTCGGTCATTTCCCCCAGGGGCTGGATGGCTCCGGAGTCGGTGAAGGGGACGATGCTCTCCAACTCCCGGCGGAAACGCTCCCGCTCCTCGGGGCGGACGTACCGGTCCACCAGTTTTCTGCGCGGGAGGATTGGAAGTATTCCTGTCCGGCGGCGTGCTCGTGGGCTCCGGGAGCGCTGAGACGGCCGTTGAGGTAACGGTTGATCCGGTCGATCTCGGCGGCGCTGATAATGGGGCTCACTTTGAATACCGGTTTATCCAGAGGAGGCATTTCCACGGTGCTGATCACGAAATCCACTCCGGCCAGGGCGTCCATGTTCTCGGCGTCCAGAGCCGAAAGGGTTCCCTGGATCTCCAGCCGGGGGATATTGTTGCGGATCCGGTTCTGGAGCACCATGGCGGCGCCTTGTCCGGTGTTGCAGACGATAAGGGCCTTTTTGCTCCGCAGCCGGTTGCATTCCTCCACGTTGGCGGCGATGTGGATGGCGATAAAGCCAATCTCATCCTCGTCCAGGGGAATGCCGGTACCCATCTCAAACACCTGGGCCATCTGGTATACCACCGCAAAAATTTCAGGGTAGTTTACCTTCATCTGGGCCAGCAGTGGGTTGGGGGAGGGGATCTGGAGCTGGTATTTCTTGATCGTGAGCTTCAGATGGTTCATAAGCTTCATCTTCAGCTTGTCTCGGTAGAAATCCGGCATGTCGTAGCTGGGATAGGAATGGAGAACTTCCAGCATCTCATCTACAATGGAAGAAAGACGTTCCGCCAGTTTATCGTTGGTTTTGGGGGGAAACTTAATGTTGCAGGAGATGAGCCATCTGGAAAGGTGTGCCGCTTCTCCGCTCCCCAGATCCAAACGGAACCTGGTTTTAAGCCTGTCAATGAGAAGGGCGGCCAGTTGTTCCTCCCGAAGTTCGCCCCGCTCCCCGGAAGGCTTCCCCTCTGGGAAACAGTTCCCGCCGGAGGCCCGCCGGACCAACACTGCAAGATAGAGAAGAAGGCGGATGTAGCCGTCTTCCGGCATGGTGTGGTAGGTGATCTCCCGGGCATACCCCAGAAGCCCCGCCAGAGCGTCCAGGTCTACCGCGGCCAGATAATCCAGAGCCAGGGAGCGGAGCGTGTGCTCCTCCCGGCGGACTCCCCGGACCACACGGTTGGTGAGGCTGTACCGGGTGATGGCGTGGCTGTCATCGGTGAGTTGGACCAAGGCCTCCACCAGACAGGCGCGGAACTCCTCTTCGCCGCCCCGGAGGCGGTAGCCCTCCCCCTTTTTGCTGGCGATACTCAGCTGCTTTGCCCGGAGCTCCTGCCCCAGGCTGTGGAGGTCGTTGGTGACGGTGGGGGTGCTGACCCGAAGGAAGGACGCCAGGTCCTCCGCCTTAATGGCAGCTTCGGAAAACAGCAGCTGGTAGTAAATGGCTTCCCGGCGTTCCTCCGGGGAAAGAACCTTTACCACCGCCCCCTCCCGGTCAAAGGAGGAGAGCTTCCGGCGGACATCCTCGCCGCCCCGGATCATTACTCCGGCATTGGGACGCTTTACCAGCTCGCCGCCCTGGCTCTTGAGCCAGGCGCTCACCACTTCCA
>JAHZBJ010000031.1:8724-15554 GCA_019423445.1 Oscillospiraceae bacterium | reverse complement strand
TATCCCAAAAGTGCCTGCTGTCTGCTGGTAAGCTGGATCATGGAAACAGCTCCTCGTTTCATTTTTGAGAAGAAGGCGCAGGCCCCTCCCTTATCTAAAATGATAAGCGATAAACAGGAGAGACACAACACAAGAATTCTTCACCCCTAATGTTGCAAAACTTTGCATTTCTTTTGCAGAAAAGGGATTTCATTCTTGACTCATAAAGAAAAGAGCTCTGGGCTTCGGAAAGAGACAGAAAATATTTAGACGGTTTAACCAAGAACAAAAAGCATTCCTGGTAAAAAACGACGGACACATTGCAACATTTCACTGCACTTTCCGAAAAAAGCCAATGAGATGAGACTTTTTATACTAAAATTTTCACGAGGCATTGTCTGTGTTGCACAAGAGACGGGATTTTCCCCAGACGCAAGGGCAAAAACAAGGGAGACCTCCTTACTTTGCCCGTGGGAAGAAAGATTATCACAACAGTGGACAGGCCGGGCTTTCCCTGAGAAAAGGTGTGGGGAAAAAGAAAACCCAACAGCAAAAAATTCGCTGTTGGGAAGACCCCCGGTCTTTTAGAAGGACCCCCGGGTTATGGCGAAGGGGCCCGTGGGGTAAGCTCTCCCCGAAGGTTTTCCTCCATCCGGCGCTTCACCTGGTCCACAGGCAGGTCCTGGCTCAGGAGGTAATAGAGCTTTGCCACAGCGGCTTCGGCGGTCATGTCCCAGCCGCACACCGCGCCCATCTCCCGAAGGGGCCGGCTGGTTTCGTACTGGCCGATTACCGCCGCACCTTTCAGGCACTGGGTACAAACTACAAGGATGGTGCCGTTTTCCCGGGCCAGCTCCAGAAGCCTCGCCAGACTGCCCTGGTCCCCCGGGATATTGCCGGCGCCGAAGGCCTCCAGCACCAGCCCCCGGAGGTCCGGGGTCATGATCTTTTCGAACAGGTCGAACTGGATGCCGGGGAACACCTTCAACACCGCAATCCGGGGCGTGGAGAACTCCTGAAGATGCAGTTTTTCACCGGGGGGGCGCAGCTGTTCCTGGTGGACGGTGATCTGGACCCCGGCCCGGGCCAGGAAGGGAAAATTAGGGGAGTCGAAGGCGATGAGCTGATCGGAGCTGACCTTGGTGGCCCGGTTGCCCCGGAGGAGCTTCCCTCCGAACCAAAGGCCAACCTCCGGGATCACCTGGGGGTATCCCGAAGCCAGGAGCATGGCGGTGATGAGGTTATCCCGGGCGTCGCTGCGGATCCGGCAGAAGGGGATCTGGCTCCCGGTAAGGATCACCGGTTTGGCCAGTCCTTCCAGCATAAAGGAGAGGGCAGAGGCGGTATAGGCCATGGTGTCGGTGCCGTGGAGGACCACAAAGCCGTCGTAATCCTGGTAGCGGTCCCGGATATCCCGGGCGATGCGGTTCCACTCCGGGGCGGCCACATAGGAGGAGTCCAGGAGGGGCTCATATTCCACCAGGTCGTATTCAGGCATGGCGGGGTCCGCCAGCTCCGGCAGGGCCGCCAGGGCCCCGGCCATGTATCCCGGGGCGGGGGCATAGCCATAGGGGGTGGGCTTCATGCCGATGGTTCCCCCGGTGTGGATGAGACAAACGCGTTTTCCCATGAATGTGCCTCCCTTGAACGGTCAGATGGCGGACAGGGCCTGGTCCAGATCCCAGAGGATGTCGTCAATGTGCTCGGTGCCGATGGAGAGGCGGATGGTGCCGGGGCGGATGCCGGCGGCGGCCTGCTCCTCCACAGTCATTTGGCCGTGGGTGGTGCTGGCTGGGTGGATCACCAGGCTTTTGACGTCCGCCACGTTGGCCAGAAGGGAAAAGATCTTCAGGTGGTCGCAGAAGGCCATGGCCTTTTCGTATCCCCCTTTGACGTCGAAGGTGAAGATGGATCCCGCGCCCCGGGGGAAGTAACGGTCATAGAGTTCCCGATAGCCGCACTGGGGAAGGGAGGGATGGCTCACCGACTCCACCTTGGGATGGTCTTTCAGGAAGTCCAC
The DNA here is from genome assembly GCA_019423445.1 of Oscillospiraceae bacterium. GTDB lineage: Bacteria > Bacillota > Clostridia > Oscillospirales > Ruminococcaceae > Angelakisella. Next base: position 13,555 of record JAHZBJ010000031.1, on the reverse strand, counting down.
CACCGCCAGGGCATTTTCCACATGGCGTTCCACCCGGAGACTCAGGGTCTCCAGCCCCTGGAGAAGGAAGAAAGCGTTCATGGGAGCCAGGGCGGCTCCCAGATCCCGGAGGTAGATGTTCCGGGCCTTGGTGATGTAGGCAGCCCGCCCCGCCAATTCCACGTACCGGATGCCGTGGTAGCTGGGGTCCGGTTCCACCAGGCCGGGGAACCGTCCGCTGGCGGCCCAGTCGAAGGTACCTCCGTCCACCAGTACGCCTCCCAGGGTGGTGCCGTGGCCCCCCAGGAACTTGGTAGCAGAGTGGACAACAATGTCCGCTCCGTGCTCAAAGGGGCGGAACAGATAGGGGGTGGCGAAGGTGTTGTCCACAATGAGGGGGATGCCGTGGCGGTGGGCCACCGCCGCTACCGCCTCCACATCCACCAGACTGGCCCCGGGGTTGCCCAGGGTTTCAATAAACACCGCCTTGGTGTTGGGGCGGATGGCCTCTTCAAAGGCGCCCTCCTGATCCGGGTCCACAAAGGTGCAGGTGATGCCGAAGTCCTCCAAGGTGTGGGCCAGAAGGTTAAAGGTGCCGCCGTAGATGGTGGTGGCGGCGACAATATGGTCCCCGGTGCGGCAGAGGGTGAGGAAGGCGTAGGCCACGGCGGCGGCGCCGCTGGCGCAGGCCATGGCTCCCACGCCTCCTTCCAAGGCGTTGACTCTGGCCTCAAAGACATCGGTGGTGGGGTTCATGATCCGGGAATAGATGTTCCCCTCCTCGGTGAGGGCGAACCGTCCCGCCCCCTGGGCGGCGTTTTCAAAGACGAAGGAGGTGGTTTGGTAGATGGGTACTGCCCGGGCGCCGGTGGCGGGATCGGGATGCTCCTGTCCGGCGTGGAGCTGGAGGGTTTCAAACTTCAGGGAACGGTTTTCCATAGAGTGCTCCTTTCTGTCCGGAGGCGGCCGGACGCCAGGGTCTGATACTTTGATTATACGGCATCCGGGAGGGCTGGGCAAGCCCCGGGAAGGCTGTCCGCACCCAGGAGCGGTGAAAAAGAACCGGAGGGGAGGAAATTTCCCCGCCGGTGTGGTATACTTGAGGTAACGTTCAGAATACAGAGAAGGCAGCCTGTCCCCTGGAGAACCCTCCGGTGGAAGGCAAATAAATCAGTATTGGAGAAAGAAGGCGGTTTTATGCACCCCATTTAGGATATTGTTTTGACCCACGCGGGAAAATTCCACGCCGATGACGTTTTTTCCGCCGCCCTGCTGCGGATTCTCAAGCCTGGAGTGGAGATCCGGCGGGTTTACCAGGTGCCGGAGGATTTTCAGGGTTTGGCTTTTGACATCGGCTGGGGGGAATTTGATCACCACCAGGCGGGGGCCCCGGTACGGCCCAATGGGGTGCCCTATGCGGCCTTTGGCCTGTTGTGGCGGGAGTACGGCCCCTCTATTTTGGGAGAGACTGAGGCCCGGCGCTTGGATGAGCGGTTCGTCCAGCCCCTGGACCTGGACGACAACACCGGCTGCGGCGGGGTGCTGCCGGATATCGTCGCTGATTTCAACCCCCTCTGGGACAGCGGCGCGGACCCGGACGCCCGTTTTTTTGAGGCGGTGGAGTTGGCGGAGAAGATCCTCCGGAACCGCATCGAGGCGGTGCAGGCCATGGGCCGGGCCTATCATGTGGTAAAGGAAGGGGTCCGGGCCATGAAGGATGGGGTGGTGATTCTGGAAGTCTACTGCCCCTGGAAGCCATTTGTGGTGAAGACCCCGGCAAAGTTTGTAGTTTATCCCTCTCAGCGGGGAGGCTGGAGCGGTCAGTGCGTCCCGGAGCCGGAAAAGGAAGGCAGCCTCAAATGTCCCTTCCCGGCGGAGTGGGCCGGACGTTCCGCCGCGGAACTCCAGGCCATCACCGGAATCCCCACCCTGCGGTTCTGCCACAACAACCGCTTCCTGGTGTCGGCGGATACCCAGGAGGACGCGGTGGCAGCCTGTCGTCTGGCCCTGGCCGCCCAAAAGCCGGACCAGGAACAGTCCTGAGAGGCGTGCCCCTTCTTTAGGGGTGGGGATAGGCGGGAGATGCTGTTTTTCCCGCCGGTGAAGTCCGCGCAAGGCGGTTTTGGGGTTACTCCTGTTCCTCTTTTTCCGGGAAGGAGGCCTCCCAGCTCCCGGTGCAGACCCGGTCCAGGACGGCCCGGGAATCCAGCCAGAGGCGCAGGCGCACCGGGAGGGCCGCTGCCTCCCGGACTCCCCGGGACATGGCCCCCTCCTGGGGAGCCTGGAGAAGATGACCCTTTTGGGAAAGAGGCCGGATCTCAAGAAGGAGAGGGCCCTGGGAGATGAGGACGCCGTCCTTTCCCCATTGGAGGACCCGGGCCCCCAGGTAGGTGGCCATACGCACCTGCTTATCCCCAAGAAGAAGGGCGCAGATACATCCCCGAATCACCGCCGGACCCAGAGGGACGGAGGCAGCCGCCGCCATAAGGGAGAAGTGCTTTCCCTGCTGTTCCCAGAAGCAGTGGGTCCACAGGTAGGATTCTGGGAAAGAACTCCCCCAGTCCTTTTCCAGATACCCCTGCCCGCCGGCGAAGTCCCAAAGCTCCCCGTTTACCGAGAGCTGCCCGGAAAGGGAGTGAAAAAGGCTGAGGACCCCGTGATGGCAGGGGAGGAAGGAAAGAACGCGGAAGGGGCCCATCATATCCTTGCGGGGTGGGGCAAAGGGGCCGTACCGCACTTCCCCTTGAATCCTCAGCCCCGGAAGGGACAGGTCAGCGTGAAGCCCCTGAGAGGAGCAGGAAATGCCTCCCGCTCTGACCTGGAATTCATCCCGGGAAGCCCAGAAGGACTCAGGAGGGAGGACGGTGCTCCAGGACCCTTCTCCCGTGATGATCTGGAGGGAAGCGAAGGCGTGTCCGTTTTTCTCCCGGTGGAAAGAGGGGATCAGGGCTAAGGTCTTTTCTCCCTGCTGGTGTTTCAGATACCATCCTTCAAAAAAAGGGCCTTTCCCGGCGTCATGGAAATTTCGATACTTCATAAAAAGATCACCTCAACGGCAGTATGCCCCTGGAGGTGATCTTTTATTGCAAAGCCAAAAGGGGATAGGGTTTTCTCCGCGGCAGGGCGCCGGCGTTTCCCGTCAGGCTGGAGGGGCGGGAGAAGGGCCCTCCTCCCGGGAAAGGAGGGTTCCGCAGCTCAGGTCTATGGCTGTGGCTCCCAGGGGTGCGGTAATGAGAATGGCCAGCACCGCCACCGAGAGGACCAGCTGGCCGCAGGGAAGCCCCATAGCCAGAGGAACGGAACCAATGGCCGCCTGGACGGTGGCTTTGGGCAGATAGGCCAGGACGCAGAAGAGCCGTTCCTTCCGGTTCAGAGGCGTCCCCAACAGGCAGAGAAGTACCCCTACTCCCCGGAAGAGGAGGGCGGACAGGATCATCCCGACAGCTGCGGGACCGGCTTGGAGGGTATAACGGATATCCACCGCCGCTCCCACCAGAACGAAGAGAACCGTCTCCGCTGCCAGCCATAGCTTCCCGAATTTTTCCGAAAGCCGTCTGGAAACCGAGGGAACACACCGCATCTTCAAAAGGCAGGCCATGCTCACCACCGCCAGCAGCCCAGAAACCGGGATCACGCCTTTTGCCCGGGTCTCCGCCGCGGTCAGAAGAAAAGCCACTCCCAGGACAATGATAACCTTGGTGCTGTTCCGGATATGGCGGCGGCGGGCCCAGGCCGCCTCAAAAAGGGAGCTGAGGAGGAGCCCAGCCGCCGCTCCCAGAGCCACTCCCAGCAGGATGGAGACGGGGATATCGATAAGGTTTGTAAGCTGTGTGCCGCCGCCCTGGGCCATCCCGGTGAAGGTGGAAAACAACACAATCACGAAGACGTCGTCGCAGGAAGCCCCTGCCATAATCAGCTGGGGGATTCCTTTGGAGGTGCCGAGACGCTGGTCCATCAGCCGGACCATTCGAGGTACCACCACCGCCGGGGAGACGGCTCCCAACACGGCTCCCATTACAGCGGCCTCGGTCCTGGTTACCCCCAGCAGGGTGGGAGCCAGAAGGAGAAAAGCCAGGATCTCGAAACTGGCGGGGAGAAACGACATCAGCACCGCCGGCCTGCCCACCCGCTTCAGGTCCGCCGGGTCCAGGGAGAGCCCCGCTTTCAAAAGAATAATGATCAGGGCCATCTGCCTGAGGTCCGGGGATATGGAAAGGATGGAGGGGTCCAGGAGATTCAGGACATAGGGCCCCAGGACGATGCCGGTGGCCAGCATACCGATGATACCCGGGAGCTTCAGCTTCCGGCAGACTGCGGCTGCGGCAAGGCCGGCCAGGAAAATCAGGGACAGGGATTCCAACATAAAAATCCTCCTTTGGACGCAAAAAGCTGATGCCTTCTGCGACAGTAGCATCACAGAAGTCATCAGCTCATGGAGCGGTTTAGGTTTCCCAAGGGAGAACTTCATTCCCCAGAAAGTATAAGGGATTTTCTCCGTTTTGTAAACCCCGCCAGGGGAATTATTTTCAGGGCAGGGGACTCCTTAAACGTTGAAGCGGAAGAGAACGATGTCCCCGTCTTTCATGACGTATTCCTTCCCTTCGCTGCGAACCAGGCCCTTTTCCTTGGCGGCGGCCATGGAGCCGCAGGCCATCAGGTCGTCGTAGGCCACCACCTCGGCCCGGATGAAGCCCCGCTCAAAGTCGCTGTGGATCTTCCCGGCGGCCTGGGGGGCCTTGGTGCCCTTGCGGATGGTCCAGGCCCGGACCTCGGGCTTTCCTGCGGTGAGGTAGGAGATAAGGCCCAGCAGGTCGTATCCTGCCCCGATCAGCCGGGCCAGACCGGATTGCTC
>JAHZBJ010000031.1:7661-8714 GCA_019423445.1 Oscillospiraceae bacterium | reverse complement strand
AAGGCCCAGCTCCGAGAGAAACAGCATCTTGTCCTCCGGTTCCATCTGGGCGATTTCCTCTTCCAGCTTGCCGCACACCGGAACCACCAGGCTCCCCTCCGCCGCGGCGATTTGGGCCACCTCCTGGTAATAGGGGTTCTGATGGATGTCTCCGGCGGCGAACTCCGCCTCGTTCATGTTGGCCACATAGATCACCGGCTTTGCCGAGAGCATGGGCACGTCGGAGATCAGCTCTTTTTCTTCAGGGGTGCAGGGGAAGCTCCGGGCGGTCTTTCCCTCCTCCAGGTGGGCTTTCAGGCGGCGGAACACCTCCGCCTCCTCCAGGGGCTTCTTGTCCCCGCCCTTGGCGGCTTTCTGGCAGCGGTCGATGCGCCGGTCCACCAGTTCCAGGTCGGAGAGGATCAGCTCCAGCTCAATGGTCTCGATATCCCGGGCGGGACCTACCGAGCCCTCCACGTGGATGATATTATCGTCGGCGAAGCACCGCACCACATGGATAATGGCGTCGGTCTCCCGGATGTGGGAGAGGAACTTGTTCCCCAGGCCCTCACCCTTGCTGGCGCCCTTGACCAGTCCGGCGATGTCCACAAACTCGATGACCGCGGGGGTTACTTTTTCGGGGTCATACATTTCCCGGAGTTTTTCCAGCCGCTGGTCCGGAACAGGCACCACTCCCACATTGGGGTCGATGGTGCAGAAGGGGTAGTTGGCCGCCTGGGCCCCGCCCCCCACAATGGCGTTGAAGAGGGTGCTTTTGCCCACGTTGGGCAGACCTACGATTCCCAGTTTCATAGCATCACAAAGCCTTTCTTCGGATTTGTCGTTTTACCCCATTGATTATAGCATTTCCTGCTGAAAAGTCAAAGCCGTAGGACAGCCCCGCCAAAAAGCTGCGAAAAAAAGAAAAGGGGCGGTGCCGCGCCGGTGGCGGGACCGCCCGGGGTTTTGACAGACAGGGCAGGACTTAGGGGTAAAGATGGGCGAAACAGACCCGCTTTAGACCCATGAGCACAGAGGCGCCGGCCAGGGTGGTGCCGAAGAAGAGCACCTCCA
>JAHZBJ010000031.1:5421-7651 GCA_019423445.1 Oscillospiraceae bacterium | reverse complement strand
CCTCCACCGGCAGGTCCAGATAGTTGACGATGGTGCCGTTGCAAACCGTGCTGCCGGTGCAGAGGATCAGGTCTGCACCGCCGTGGGTAATGTCATGGTAGGCGGCGTTGCCGTCCTCCACCAGGACGCCGTAGCGGGTCTGGCCCACGTTGGCGGGGTTCAGGTCCAGGACCCGGACGGGGTATTCGCTCTCCGCCAGCATTTGAAGGAGGGCTGGCTGGTAGCCAATCAGGGCGATCCGCCGGGTGGAGGGGTAGTTCTCCCGGAGGAATTTCAGCATATCCTGGGCGCAGAGCTCAGGGCCCTCGGTACGGCAGTGGACGGTGCCCTGGCAGAGGCCCAGGTGGGTCATCACCGCGTTGAGGGTGGCGATAAACAAACTTCTGGCTCTGGGGTCCCCAGCCAGGTCTCCGTTCAGGATCTCCTCCATGGTGCCGGAAAAGGCGGTGGGAGCGTCGGTAAAGGCCTGGCCCCGGCTCCCCCGGAAATTGGCTTCGATCATCACGTCCTTGCCGGTGATGATGGGGAAATCCCGGCGTTTGGTATTGCCGATGGCCTCCTCCGGGGAGAGGGCGCGGCAGAACACTGTCACTTCCTCGTTTTGCAGGCCGTGGTTTTTCAGCACCTCTTCAAAGCGCTCTTTCAGGGTCTGGTAAAAAACTTCCGCTGTCATTTTTTACTTCCTTTCCTCAAGTCCCAGAAAATCGCGGCTGTCGCTGTCCCAGGCTGCGGAGAACAGCTCCCCGGCGGCGGCGACGCCTCTGAGCCGCCCGCCGATAAGCACTCCCACCCGCTGGGCCAGCTGACGGGCTTCCTCAAAGTCATGGGTCACAAAAACAATGGCGCAGCCAAACTCCTCCCGGACCTCCCGGAGCATACCGTAGAGGCGCTTCTTGGTCACTGGGTCCAGGGCGGAGAAAGGTTCGTCCAGGAGCAGCAGGGGCGGGCGCATCATCAGAGCCCGGGCCAGGGCCACCCGCTGCTGTTCCCCGCCGCTGAGGGTGCCGGGGTACTGGTCCAGGATGGAGGAGATCTCAAACCGCTCCGCCATTCCGGCCACCCGGCGGCGGATCTCCTCCAGAGGTTCCTTTCGGACCTTCAAAGGGTAGGCAATATTTGCCCAGGCAGTCATATGGGGGAACAGGCTGTAGTCTTGGTAGAGGCATCCGATGTTCCGCCGCCATACGGGGATATCGTTTACAGGGGTCCCCAGGTAAAGAACCCGGCCGCCGTCAGGAACGGCAAAGCCCGCCATGGCCTCCAGCAGCAGGGTCTTTCCGGCGCCGGTTTTGCCGATGACGGCGAAAATCTCCTGTTCCCGGATGTCCAGGGAGACGCCTTCCAAAAGGAAGGAGCCCCGGCGCAGAGACAGGTTCTGGATATTCAGAATGTCACCCATAGCGGCTTCTCCTTCGGTCCGGACGGGCCAGGCGGTTGGCGATTCCCAGGGACGCCGCCGAGATGATCAGCAGCAGGAAGGCGCTGGCCAGGGCGCCGCTGAGGTCGTTGGTACTGACGTCCAGATAGATGCTGGCAGGGAGGGTCTCAGTTTTCATCCGGGTGACTCCCACCAGCATCAGGGTGGCGCCGAATTCCCCCAGGGCCCGGGACCACACCAATATAATAGCACTGATGAGGCTTTTTTTACAGAGGGGAAGGAGAATGGTGAAAAACTGCCGGGAAGGGGTGGCCCCCAAAAGCCCCGCGGTACGCTCCAGCTTGGGATCGATCTCCCGAAAGGCGGAGGGCACCAGTTGGATGGCAAAGGGCAGGTTTACCACCAGCTGCGCCACCACGATGCCGTTGGGGCTGAACACCACCGGCAGGCCCTGTAGTTTCAGCCGTTTCCCGAAGGGGGAGGAGAAGATGATCAGCAGACTCAGTCCGATGACCAGATAGGGCAGGGACATGGTAAGTTCCAGGATCATCTCTGCCAGGCCCCGCCCCGGGAATCTGGACCGGGTAAGGGTATAGGCGGTGGGGATGGCCAGCAGAAAGCACAGACAGGTGGAGATGCAGGCACTCCGAACGCTGAGACTCATGGCGAAAAGGGTCTCTTTGCGGAAAAAGCATTCCGGGAGGCTTTTCAGCCCCCGGAATGCGATTACCGCCACATTGCTGCCGATAAGAAGAATAGCGGCTGCGGTAAGGATGGCGCAGACAAAGGGAAAGGCGCCGAAGCCCCGGGGCCTCATTTGGCTTCCGCAGCCTCGTAACCGTAGTCGGCCCA
>JAHZBJ010000031.1:0-5411 GCA_019423445.1 Oscillospiraceae bacterium | reverse complement strand
AGGAATTCCAGGAAGGCGTCGGCGGCCTCGCTGCCCTGGGTAAAGGTGAGGCGGGCGGCGGGAACAGTCTTGACATAGGCGTCAAGATCGGTGGTCTCGCAGATTTCCACCCCTTCGGCGTTGCAGTTCTCTTTCCAGATAATAGCGGCGTCAGCTTCATCCAGGGCGATGACAGTGGCCAACTGGGGAGCGGTGGTGGTGGTGGCGGCCAGGTTCACCGTGTCGGTGACGCCAAAGTCGGCAAAAGCCTTTACCGCGATTTTGCCGATGGGGGTGGACTCAGGATCACCGATGACGGTGATCACATCCTCCCGGGCCAGGTCCTTGATGCCGGTGATGCCCTTGGGGTTGCCGGAAGCCACCGCCAGAACGGGGATATGCTTCACCAGGTCCCGGCTGCTTTCCACGAAGTCCGCCACAGGCTTCACCTCTTCGGCGGAGCCGGCGATGAAGAAGTCTCCCTCCTGGGCCTGGGAGATCTGAGTCTGGATCTGGGCGGCGTTGGCGTAGGTGACGTTCATCTCACAGCCGGTGGCAGCCTGGAAGGCCTCAGCGATCTTCTGAAAGGGTTCCTGCATCCCAGCGCCGCAGTAGATCTGAAGGCTCTGACCGGTGAGGTCGGTGGTTTCCCCGGATTAGGAAGAAGCTTCAGAAGAGGCTTCAGAGGAAGCCTGGGAAGAACTGGCCTCCGAGGCGGCGGCCTGAGAGGAGGACTCCGGAGAAGTGGCCTGGGAGGAAGCGGAGGCGGGCTCATTCTGGCCGCAGGCTGCCAGAGCCAGGACCATCACAAGGGCAAGAAGAAAGGACAGAGTACGAAAATTGATCTTTTTCATGGAAAAATCCCCTTTCATGTAATTCCGCTGGACATTATAGAGGATTTCTTTTAGAATGTATGTTGTTACAACAACTTTTTTCTGGAGAGGGAAGAAAAGTGGAAGATTTCACAGAAACCCTGAAACATTGTATGCTGTTTCGAGAGCTGCCGGAGGAAGTGATCCGGACCCAGGTGCTGCCGGGGGGAAGGCTCTTGGAGTGTGGAAAAAACGCCACCCTCATCTCGCCCCAGGAGGAGGTGGAGTGGTTTGGAGTGCTGCTGGAGGGCCGGGTCCAGATGGTCCAGATATTTCCCGATGGGGAGAGGAGCCTCATGGCAACTCTGCGGCCGCCTTCGGTGCTGGGAATGGAATTTATCTGCGCCAGAAACCGCCAGTCCCCCTATTTCGCAGTGGCTGCGGAGGAGGCCCGGCTTCTGGTGTTCCGGAAAGAGTGGCTGGGCGGGGCAGAGGATCTCACCCAGGAGACCAGGCTCTCCATCCTGAGCCAGCTGGCCACTCTCATCTCACACGACAATATCCGTCAAAGCAGCCGGATCTTCATCCTCTCCAAGCGGGGGCTTCGGGACCGCATCCTCACTTATCTCACCACCCAGGCTGCCTGGCGGCGTTCCAGCGCCTTTTCCATCCCCTACAGCAGAGAGGAGCTGGCGGAGTTTCTCTGCGTCAACCGCAGTGCCCTTTCCCATCAGCTGAGCCTTATGGCCCGGGAAGGGCTGATTTCCGTCTGGAAAAACCGGTTCACCATATACCCCCCTGCCGGTGGGGAGAAGCCTGACAGCCGGTAGGGGAACCGCAAAAAATGACGGGGCGTCTGCGCCAAAATACGCAGACGCCCCGTCCCTTTATGGTGATTTAACAGGTGTGATTCTTGCGGCTGTGCAGGTAACGGACGCAGGCGGTGAGGAGGACAGCGAGAAGGATATTCCGGATCCAGTCAAGGATGGTGAGGGCCAGGGTAAAGATCTCAAAGGGCAGGGGAATAAAGAGCAGAGCGAAAAAGATGACCCACCCAACAAGGATGCGGCGGGGAGTCCGGAGAAGGGGAAACATGGGCTCGTCCCGCAGCCGCAGCCCGGTGATAACCAGCAGGAGAATCAGCGCCGCCAGTTGGCACCAGGCGATGGCAAGCCGTGTGTAGTTCATCCACGCTTCATAGTTCAGCGTCCAAAAGGTGAGCCGCCAGTTGATGCCGGTAGCGAAGCGCAGGAAGCAGTCCGCCGCCAGGAAGAGGACCCAGGCACACCACAGGGCGGGGTGTTTCCGGGAAACCAGACAGACCAGGCCGCAGAGGAAGAAGGGGGAAGCAAAGACCAGCCCGGTGAGAAAGCCGCCCAAAAGGGTGAACAGCAGCCACACCAGAGCGCCGAAACACATCAGAACAATGGCGGCTGTTTTCCCAGGACGCCCCGGAGCCTTTTCCTGGGCAGTTGCCATCTGGGGCGGCTCCGGGCTTTGAACGGCCGGGCTGGGGGCGGCGGTCTCCCCCAGAACCAGTTCGTCCAGGGATACCTCAAATGTGGCTGCCAGCTTCACAAGCTTTTCCAGCTCTGGGACAGATTGATCCGTCTCCCATTTGGAAACGGACTGGCGGGACACCCCCAGGGCGTCGGCCAAGTCCCCCTGGGACATGTTTCTTGCGCTGCGAAGCCGGCAGATGGTCTCTCCAAGGCTCATGGTTCAAGTCTCCTTTTTATACGATATCCTGTGTTTCAGTATAGCGGCGGAGACGGTTAAAGTCCACCAACAGTTGTTGGAACTTTAGCAACCAGCAGTTGCTCCCAGGAAAAAGGAGGGGTTTGGGTCGGAGAGAACGATTTTTCAGGACAGCGGTGCTTATGAGCTTTCCGTTTCCTGCCGCAGCAGCGCGACATTTCCCTGAAGGCGCTGACTGGAGGGCTCCAGGGCCAGGGCCTGCACCGCAGCTTCCAGGGCCAGGGCTTTTCTGCCGGTGTGATAAAAGGCGATGGACCGCAGATCGTAGGGCAGGCTGCCCCAGGAAGCGGCTTCGCAGATATAGGTCCGCGGGCGTTGAAGAATGGAGAGGGCGCAGCCGGTAAAGTAGAGAACGCCTTCCCATTCCTGATTCTCATAGAGAAGGCAGGCCAGGTCCATGTAGGGTTCCCGCAGGTGCGGGGCCTCGGCAATGGCCCGCAGGTACCAGTTCCGGGCTGTATCCCTTTCGCCCTTCATCCCATAGGACCTGGCGATGTACCGCATGGAAGCCGACCGTTCGTCCGCCCAGACAGCCTTGGGCATGGTGAGATGGTGCTGCAAAGTGCGGATGCAGTCGTCCCATCGCCCGTAAAACATGTATTCCCGGCCCAGGTAATGGACATTGCGGTCATCATCGGGGTCCTCCTCCACTGACAGCTCCAGCAGGGGAAGATATTGCCCCCGGGATTTGGTGGGATCGGGGTGGTGGTCCAGCTGGATTCCTGCCGCCGTTACAGTGGGGCCGGGGGTACCCGCACCAGTCCACATCAACACTTCATGGACTGGATGAACCCACCGGTAGCCGTGGCGGGCATGAATCTTTTCGTACCAAAAAACGACGCCTTCCGAACCGTCCGGATTAAAAGACCAGGTGTACCGGTAGGTGGCCTGACCGGCGGAGGGGATCCAAGCCGCCTCCAGCAGGGAGCGCCAACCGGGGTGAAATACTTCGTCCAGATCGGTGCAGACACAGATATCTGCGTCCGGGGGCACCAGTTCCAGAGAGCGGTTTCGGGCTGTATCAAAACGCCACGGGGAGATGCTCTCCACCGTTACCAGAGCTCCCCGGGACCGCAGCTTTTCTACGGTGGTATCGGTGGAGCCGGTGTCCAGAACCACCACCTCATCGGCTTCGGACATGGAGTCCATCCAACGGTCCACAAACTGCTCCTCATTTTTGCAGATAGCATAAACTACGATTTTCATCCGGTTTCTCCTCTATGGAATGTTCATAGGCCATGGGGCCGCCGCGTGGAAGATACGCGGCAGCCCCGTCTGGTTTTTGCGGTATCTTTGTTAGGGGCCTTCCCTCAAGAGGGGATGTTCCCAAGCCGGGTGATAACCAAAGCGATGGCATCCGCCACATATTTACCGCCGGTGATCTCCACCTGGAGAGTGGTGGGCACCGAGGATACGGCGATGGGAACGATGAAAGACTGGGCAGAAGAGCCCGAAGCACTTTGGAAATTATAGGGTACAGAGGCGCCAGAGACGACAGATCCGTTTTGTTCCAGCGAAGTGACAAGATTTAAAGGGAAACTGCTGCCGGATCCGGGGGAGATGGCTCCATGAAAGGCCACAGAGTAGACGCCGGGTTGGTTGATGGTGAAGCTGGTGCTCCCTGGGGTGTGGGAGATGGCAGTGCCATATACCAGTCCATTGCGATCAAATTCCAGAGCGGTTCCAGAAGAGCCGGATTGAGAGGGGGTGGAGTAGGCAGACAACAGGCTTAGCGGGGGCATGGTGCCGGTGTCGCCTCTGGGGATCACAAAGTTCAGAATAGCATTCTGTGAAGTCCCGGAATTGCTTACCTGAGCGTTGGTACCTGGTGCACCGGTGGTCACATTGCCTACTGACAAAGTGGCGGCGGTTCCAGTGGAGCCGGTGGGTCCGGTAGCGCCGGAAGTTCCAGCAGGACCAGTAGGCCCCGTAGGTCCAGTGGGTCCAGTAGGCCCGGTAGTGCCGGTAAGGCCAGTAGATCCGGTAGGCCCGGTGGGGCCGGTAGCGCCGGTAAGGCCGGTAGGCCCAGTAGGCCCAGTAGCTCCGGTAAGGCCAGTAGGCCCGGTGGGGCCAGCAGCGCCGGTGAGACCAGTAGGCCCGGTGGGCCCGGCAGCGCCGGTGAGACCAGTAGGCCCGGTGGGTCCAGTAGCGCCGGTGAGACCAGTAGGCCCGGTGGGGCCGGTAGCGCCGGTGAGGCCAGTAGCTCCAGTAAGGCCAGTAGGCCCAGTAGGCCCGGTAGCGCCGGTGAGGCCGGTAGGTCCGGTAGGCCCGGTAGGTCCGGTGGGCCCGGTAGCGCCGGTAGGACCAATGGGACCCGGCCCAGTAGGACCAGTGGGCCCAGTGGGTCCAACAGGTCCGGTAGGCCCAGTGGGGCCTACGCAAGGCGGAGGAGGACACGGGCAAGGAGGCTTAGGAGGACAGCCGCAATTCCGGCCATCGGAATATTTTGCTGCGCCTTCTTCTTGGTGATGTTCCCGATCAGAAGCACAATATCGTTTCATAGCTTCTCCTTTGACATACAAAAGGAAATGATTGTGGCCAGGCCACAATCCATTCTATGCAGGCCTGACCATTTGGTGTGTGCTGTTTCAGTGAACCGGGGGTTCTGCCTTGGCTGAGTAGTCTCCAGTGAAGAAAGGAATGTGGATGGAGAAAAATTAGAACAGACAGATGTTACGAGCAAACAGCAGGTCCCAGAGAAATGTAATGGTCATAATGAACAAAGAAAAGGACGCATTTTTGTAGCTCCCAAAAAGAGGAAGGAAAATATGAATTTTTTGTTAATATCAACATTGACAGGCGATTAACAAAAAATATAAAATGTGTTTATGCTATGTGGGGATCTGTATATTTCATAGCAAA
>JAHZBJ010000003.1:31273-38099 GCA_019423445.1 Oscillospiraceae bacterium | reverse complement strand
AGACCATCCGCAAGAAGGTCAAGGTCCAGGGCCGTCACAAGAAACAGTCCGGCGGCCACGGCCAGTTCGGCGATGTGTGGATCGAGTTTGAGCCCTGTGACAGCGAGGGCCTGGTGTTTGAGGAAAATGTTTTCGGCGGCGCTGTGCCCAAGAATTTCTTCCCCGCCGTGGAGAAGGGACTTCAGGACTGCGTCAAGCATGGTACCATTGCCGGTTACCCGGTGGTGGGCCTCAAGGCCACTCTGGTGGACGGTTCCTACCATCCGGTGGACTCTTCGGAAATGGCCTTTAAGACCGCCGCTTCTTTGGCCTACAAGGCGGGTCTGCCTATGGCAGGACCGGTGTTGCTGGAGCCTATCGGCAACCTGAAGGTGCTGGTGCCGGATTCCAACACCGGCGACATCATCGGTGAGCTGAACAAGCGGCGGGGCCGGGTGCTGGGGATGAACCCCATTTCCGGCGGTTTGCAGGAAGTGGAGGCCGAGGTGCCCATGAGCGAGATGCACGATTTCTCCATTGTGCTGCGCTCCATCACCCAGGGCCGCGGGGACTTCACCCTGACCTTTGAGCGGTATGAACAGCTTCCCCAGAATCTGGAAGCTGCCGTCATCGAGGAAGCCAAAGCTCTGCGCGGGGATGCCGCGGAAGGCTAAAAAAGATCTTAAAAAGGCCGCAGGTGGAAATTTCATCCATCTGCGGCCTTTTGTGTGGAGGAAAGTGCCCTCGTTTTCCTTTTTCAGGCGAATCCCTGTGAGGTGGTGAGGGACAGCTTGCGGAAAACGCCGAAAAATGGAAAGAAAATATGGGGTGAACTGTCTGATTTGTGGAAAGTTCCGCCAAATCCCCAAAAAGGACAGGCACACCACTTGCGCGAAAGAAAGAAAAGGAGGAAAATACTTCTTTACGAAGATTTTACACAAAGATAGGCTGCCGTGTGAGCAGAGGCCCCTATTTCCGGAAAATCGGCGAGATTCCGGGAAACTTTGCCCACAGGCGGCCAAATGTTGTGTAAAAGGCGAAAAACAGACGAAAGGCGGTACCTGATGTTTACAGCAAGAGACCTGAGGAGGCTGATCATCCCGCTGATGGTGGAGCAGCTTCTTTTGGTGACAGTGGGAATGGCGGACACGGTGATGGTGTCCAGCGTGGGCCAGGAGGCGGTTTCGGCCATCTCATTGGTGGACTCCATCAACCTCCTTCTGATCAATGTCTTTTCCGCCCTGGGAACCGGCGGGGCCATTGTCACTGCCCAGTACCTGGGACGGGACGATGAGGAAAACGCCAGCACAGCGGCAAAGCAGCTGGTCTATGTGGTGGCAGCGGTTTCGGGGCTGGTGGCGCTGGTCTGCCTTCTCTTTAACGGAGGAATCCTCCGCCTGCTGTTCGGGCAGGTAGAGCCCCTGGTAATGGACGGAGCCAAGACCTATTTTTACATCACCGCTCTTTCCTACCCCTTTATCGGCATCTATAACGCCGGAGCCGGAGTGTTCCGGGCCATGGGAAACTCCAGGGTTTCCATGTACTGCTCCGCCCTGATGAACCTCATCAACATCGGCGGCAACGCCATCCTCATCTACGGCGCGGGAATCGGGGTAGCCGGGGCGGCGGTGGCCACCCTCCTCTCCCGGGCTACTGCCGCAGTAGTGATTCTCCGCCTCCTCTGCAAGGGGGCCGGACGGGTCCAGATCCATCACCTGCGCCAGCTGGAGTACCACCCAGCCATGGTTCGGGGGATCCTGAAGGTGGGGGTGCCCAACGGCCTGGAAAACGGTATGTTTCAGATCGGGAAGGTGCTGGTCCAGGGGCTGGTGGCTTCCTTCGGAACGGTAGCCATTGCTGCCAATGCTATGGCCAACAATGTCACCACCATTCCCCAGATCTCCGGCGGCGCCATCGGTCTCGCCATGGTGACGGTGGTGGGCCAGTGCGTTGGAGCCGGAGAGTATCAACAAGCCAGAAAGTATATGCTGAAGCTCACCGGGCTGGTATATGTCTCCATGGGGATGCTGGAGCTTTGCATCGGGTTGGGAGCCCCCTGGTTGGTGGGGCTCTTCAGGCTGCCTGCTGAGACCACTCAGATCTCGGTGGAGATCATTCAGGCCTTGGTGATCTTTGCCATTACTCTCTGGCCCGCCGCTTTTGCCTTGCCCAACGGTCTGCGGGCCTCCGGGGATGTGCGGTTCACCATGCTGGTGTCCTCCTTTTCCATGTGGGTGTTCCGTATTGGATTCAGCTTTCTGCTCTGCACCAAATTCAATATGGGGATCCATGGAGTTTGGATGGCCATGTACATTGACTGGATCTTCCGGGTAATTGCCTTTGTGTGGAGATTCTTCAGCGGCCGTTGGCAGAACCGCCAGGTAATTTGATTTGGGATTTTACCAGTACCTCGTTCCATCTCACGACCTTCTGCTTTGGAAGTGCTAATCCCTCTTTTTCCGGCATAACATAATAGGGAAACAGCCGGGCCATGGGGTGTAAAGGGGGAAATGGGATGATCACCATTGCGGTGCGGGTCAAGCGGAGGAATCTTTTGGCGGTGTTAGCTGCCGCGGTGCTGGTGACAGCCGGCGCCATTATTTGGAAGGGCACGCCTGCTGCGGCCCAGGTGTTCTGGCACAAAACCTCCGAGGTTCGGTGTCAGAGTGCGGAGGAGGCGGCGGCCTGGCTCCGGGAACAGGGCTGGGAGGTGGACGATCAGCCTTCCGGGGAGATGGAAGTGGTGATCCCGGTGGAATTCGACGGGGTGTACGAGAGCTACAACGATATCCAGAAATCCCAGGGCTTTGATCTTTCCCGGTACAAGGGAGAGACGGCGGTGAAATATACCTTCCTGGTGAAAAACTATCCCCAGGAAACCAACGGCGTTGCAGCCAATCTACTGGTCCATAACGGCAAGCTGATTGCCGCAGATCTCAGCAGTTTGGAGCTGGGAGGATTTCTCAAAGGCGTCAAGGCCGGGTAACGGGTCCTTACAGCCCCTATGATACCGTTTGATACTGGTGTTTTTATTTGTTATAGAAAAGGTCCCGGCAGTCTGTACCGGACTGCCGGGACTTCCTGTGCTTTGAGGTGTTGGGGAGAGCCCCCGGTTGTGCTGAAGCCCCCGGGCTGGTATAATAAAAACATCTGATTGATCAATCTCGATGCTGGACAAGGAGCCCTGTGCGCTGGGATGCGGAGAGACTGCAGAGAGGAGAGAAGGCCATGAAGGCGGAGCGGCTGGACAAAGTGCTGGCCGCCCAGTCCACCTGGTCCCGGAAAGACGTGCGGGAGATGGTGAAAAAGGGCTGGGTAACGGTGAACGGAGCGCCGGTGCGGCAGGCGGATCAAAAAATCTGCTGGGAGACCGACCGGGTGGCGGTGGGGGGCCGGGAGGTGCTCCTGCGGCCCCATCTCTATCTGATGATGAACAAGCCGGAAGGGGTGGTTTCCGCTACCCGGGACGGCGGAGCCACCGTCATCGACCTGGTGCCCCCGGAGCTGAAACGGGGCGGGCTGTTCCCCGCTGGGCGGTTGGACAAGGACACCACCGGGCTGATGATCATCACCGACGACGGGGAGCTGGCCCACCGGATCCTTTCCCCCAAAAATCATGTCCCGAAAACTTACCTGGCCCGGCTGGACAGGCCCGTTACCCCGGAGATGGGGGAGCGGTTTGCGGCGGGGCTTCCCTTGGCGGGGGAGGACGTCTGCCTGCCTGCCCGGCTGGAGAAAGTAGAGGAAAATCTGGCAAGGGTAACTCTCCGCCAGGGGATGTACCACCAGATCAAGCGGATGTTTCTGGCCTGCGGCGCCCGGGTGGTGGAACTCCGGCGCATCTCCATGGGGGCGCTGAAGCTGGACGAGACGCTGGGTCCCGGCCAGTGCCGGGAGCTGACCCCGGAGGAATTGGAGCTTCTCCAGGTGCGGGAAGAAGAGCCCCGGTGAGGCCGTCAGCCCCGGCAGTTTGCCCAACTCCACCAGAAGCCGAAATTCGCCAATTTTCTCGCGTTTCCTTTGTCATCCTAGGAGAGGAACCTCCCCAACGGGAGGTTTATTTTGTCAGTGTTGTGGCATTTTTTCCGCGTTGCTGAGCGAAAGCGCCAATATTTTTTTCCGAAAGAAGAAATTCCAGAAAGAAATATGTTGCAAATGCACAAAAAAAATTGTACAATAAACATGATTGGCAAAAGTCTTTCGTTAGCGATTATGGCATTACTACATTGTAAAGAGGGGTAGCATTATGTCGAACAGATTATTCCAGGGGCTCGTGTACCAAATGCGGGACACCATAAACAGAACCATCGGCGTAGTGGATGAGAATGCCACCATCATTGCCTGCAGCGACCTGACCAAGATCGGAGAGCCCAACGACTTCCTGGCCATCGACCTGAACGAAAACAATGATCTTTTTATCCGGGACGGAGTTACTTATAAACCCTTCGGTTCCAAAATGAAGGCGGAATATGGGGTGGTCGTGTCCGGCACCGACCGGCTGGCCGCAAAGGTCTGCGGCGTTCTCACCATCTCCCTCTCCAATATCAAGCAGTATTACGACGAAAAATATGACCGGAGCAATTTCATCAAAAATGTCATTCTGGACAACATCCTTCCCGGGGATATTTTCGTCAAGGCCCGGGAGCTCCACTTCAGCTCTGAAGTGAGCCGGGTGGTGCTGCTGATCCGCATCGTCTCCGCCAACGATATCTCTGCCTTTGATGTTATCCAAAACCTCTTCCCCGACAAGCAGAAGGATTTCGTTTTCAATATCAGCGAAAGCGACATCGTTTTGGTAAAGGAGATCAAGAGCGGCATCGAGACCAAGGACCTGGAGAAGCTGGCCCGTTCCATTGTGGACACCTTGGGGAGCGAGTTCTACACCAAGGTGGTGGTGGGCATCGGCACCGTGGTCACCGGCATCAAGGACCTGGCCCGTTCCTTCCGGGAGGCCCAGGCCGCCCTGGAAGTGGGGAAGGTCTTCGACACCGAAAAACTTATCGTCAGCTACGATAACCTGGGCATCGCCCGGATCATCTACCAGCTCCCCACCACTCTCTGCGAGATGTTCCTGAAAGAGGTGTTTAAGAAGGGGTCCATTGAGAGCCTGGATCAGGAGACTCTTTTTACCATCCAGAAATTTTTTGAAAACAACCTGAACGTTTCCGAGACCAGCCGCAAGCTCTTTGTCCACCGGAATACCCTGGTCTACCGCCTGGAGAAGATCAAGAAGCTCACCGGTCTGGACCTGCGGGAGTTCGACCACGCCATCGTCTTTAAGGTAGCCCTGATGGTGAAGAAATATCTGACTGCCAACCCTGTGAAATACTGATGAAAAGGCAGGAAAAAGTTGAAGGTTGACAGAATATTTTACACGCTGTAGAATATAATTGCTGCGGCGTATGCAAAACAGCGCTGCTCCGGGAGGGACCGGGAGGTCCCCATGCGGAGGACGCTGTTTTGGCATCCGGTGTCTCGGCCTTCGAGACGGGCCGGGTCCTTCCTTCGAGGCGGGGCGCGGTCACAGAGCCGGAGCCCGCGGTGTTGCGATCCCAAAGCTATGAGGCGGTGAACCATGATTACCTTCAAAGATGTGTCCAAGACCTATGAAACTGGCACACACGCCCTCCACCATGTTTCCCTACAGATCCAGAAGGGCGAGTTCGTTTTCATAGTGGGACCTTCCGGGGCAGGGAAAAGCACCCTCATTAAGATGCTCCTTCGGGAGGAGGAACCCACCAGCGGTACAGTCCTGGTCAATGGATATAATCTGAATACCATGAAACGGCGGGAGATCCCGGCTTTCCGGCGCACCATAGGTGTGGTGTTCCAGGATTTCCGGCTGATCCCAACCATGACGGTTTATGAGAACGTAGCCTTTGCCCTTCAGGTAACAGGCGTTACCGGAAAATACATACGCCGCAGGGTGCCCTACATCCTGGACCTGTTGGGACTGGCCAAAAAAGCCAGAAGCTATCCTCCGGAGATCAGCGGCGGCGAACAGCAGCGGGTGGCCCTGGCCAGGGCCTTGGTGAATAACCCTGCGCTGATTATCGCGGACGAGCCTACCGGCAATGTGGACCCGGAACTGAGCTATGAGATTGTGGATCTTCTCAACGAGATCAATAAGTGCGGCACCACCATCGTGATGGTGACCCATGAGCACGGTCTGGTGAGCCAGTTCGACCACCGGGTCATCGGCATCGAGAAAGGCCGGGTTATTCTGGATAAGGGAGGTCGGCCTTTATGAACGCCAGCAGTCTGAAATATCTGGTGGGAGAAGGCGCCCGAAACATCCACGCCAACCGGCAGATGTCAGTAGCATCCATTGGCGTTTTGGTGGCTTGTATGCTCCTTATCGGAGCTGCGGTGCTCTTTTCCCTCAACGCTGACGCTATTATGGGCTACATCGAGAGTCAGAACGACGTGGTGGTGTTTGTGGAGGACGATGCCACCGACCAGGAAGCTGAGGACCTGGGGCCGGAGCTGGAAGCTATCAGCAATGTGGCGTCTATCCGGTATATCTCCAAGAAGGAGGCCCTGGAAGGGCAGATGGACAAGCTGGGGGACTCCGCTTACCTGATGGATGCCCTTCTGGACGACAATCCCCTCCCCGCCACCTACTATGTCAAGGTGAAGGACTTGGAGAAGCTGGATGCCACTGTGGAGGAGATCCGGAACCTGGATTTGGTACTGGAGGTGAACTCCCCCTCGGATGTGGCCTCCACCCTGGTGGGAATCAAGAAAGCGGTGAATGTGGGCGGCATAGGCATCGTAGCTATCCTGGGGGTGGTTTCGGTGATTATCGTCAGCAATACCATCAAGGTTACCATCTTCAACCGCCGCC
>JAHZBJ010000003.1:20562-31263 GCA_019423445.1 Oscillospiraceae bacterium | reverse complement strand
AGATCAGCATTATGAAATACGTCGGCGCCACCGATACCTTCATTCGGCTGCCCTTCCTGGTGGAAGGGGTCATTATCGGCCTGTGCTCGGCCCTTCTGGCCTTTGGTTTGCTGTGGGTGGGGTACTACTATCTTCTGGAGTGGATGGGGGGAGCCACCTCGTCCTGGCTCCAGCTGGCCTACCAGAACCTGATCCAATTTGAGGACATTGCCCTGCTGATGCTGGGAGGATTCACCGGCGCAGGGATAGCCTTTGGCGTCGCAGGAAGCCTGTTTTTTGTAGGACGCTATCTGAAAGTTTAAGCTGCATAAGGACGGCCCGGCTCCGGGCGCCATCTACCCGAAAGGAGAACCTCACCCAATGATGAAACCCTTGATCAAACGCTTGACGGCCGCTTTGCTGTGTATGGGGATGCTGGTGTTGCTGGCGCCCCAGGCCATGGCTTCGGACCCGGAGGACACCATCGCCGACCTGAACGACAGATATAACCAGTTGGAGGAGGAGGCGGCGGCCCTTCAGGAAAAGATCGAAAACGCCCAGAGCGAGAAGGCCAAGCAGGAGGCCATCAAGGAGAAGACCAGCCAGGAAATCACCATTATTCGCAACCAGATTGCAGTGCTGGAAGAGAAGATCACCGCTCTGGAAACGGAGATCCGGAACAAAGAAGAGGAGATCGATGGGCTGGAGGACAGCATCGCAGAGAATTACGACCTTTTCAAACGCCGGATGCGGGCCATGTATATGAGTGAGAACACCACCATGCTTTCCTTGGTGCTGGGAGCGGATTCCTTCGGGGACTTCCTCAGCAGCAGCGAATACCTGAAGCGGGTGGCGGAGCACGACCAGACCCTTCTGGACGAACTGAACCAGACCCTGGCCAATGTGGAACAGGCCAAGGCCGAGGTGGAAGAGGACCAGAACGAGCTTTCCAGCACCAAGCAGGAGGTGGAGCAGAAGAAGCAGCAGTTGGATGCCAAGCTCAACGCCACCATCTCCGAGATCCAGAACATCTCCCAGATGGAACAGGAGTTCTTGGCCGACAAAGAGGCCAAGCAGAAGGAGATGGAGGAGACTCAGGCTGAGATCGACCGGATCTACGCATCCATGGACAACAGCGGCGACTATGTTGGTGGCGGCTTTATGTACCCCGTCCCTGGATACACCTACATCAGCTCCTACTACGGCTGGCGCTTCAACGGTACCGATTTCCATACTGGCGTGGACTTCACTGGAGCCAACGTCAACGGCAAGAGCGTAGTGGCGGCCAACTCCGGTACCGTCTCCTTTACCAAGAACACCTATACCCCTGGAGTGGGCTATGGGAAATATATCATCGTGGACCACGGCGGCGGCTACTCCACCCTGTACGGGCATCTGAGCAGCATCAATGTCAGCGTGGGGGACTATGTCAGCAAAGGGGAAAACATCGGAAATGTGGGCAGCACAGGCTGGTCCACCGGCCCCCACCTCCACTTTGAGATCCGAATCAACGGTCAGCACACCAACCCCTTGAATTATCTCCCCTGATAAAGCTATTCGGGGGAACATTATAGGGGGGCGGACGGGGAAAATCCCCTTGTCCGGCCCCTTGTACTTTTGCAGCGTATGAAAAAGCGGCGGAGAACAATGTGTTCTCCGCCGCTTTCTTTCTGGAAATTCAGTTGTTGTCCAGAGGCTTCATGGTGGGGAAGAGAAGGACATCCCGGATGGAGGGGCTGTCGGTGAGAAGCATCACCAGACGGTCCACCCCGAAGCCCAGGCCGCCGATGGGGGGCATGCCATACTCCATGGCGGTGATATAGTCCTCATCCACCTGGGCCTTGGAGCCGGGCTCTTGGGCCTTCTTGGCTTCCACCTGGCGGACGAAGCGTTCCTTCTGGTCGATGGGATCGTTGAGCTCGGAGAAGGCGTTGCCCATCTCCCGGGCGCAGATGAAGTACTCGAAACGCTGGGTAAAGGCAGGATCGTCGGCTTTGCGCTTGGCCAGGGGGCTGTTTTCCACCGGGTAATCATAGATGATGGTGGGCTGAATCAGCTTGTCCTCTACGAAAGCGTCAAAAAGCTCCGCCAGCACTGCGCCCTTGGTGGCGTCCCCGGGGACCTCCACATGAAGTTCCTTTGCCGCGGCCCGGGCGTCTTCGTCGGTGGCCCAGGCATAGTAATCGGCGCCGGAGTATTTCTTCACTGCTTCTACCATGGTGAGACGCTCCCAGTGGCCCATGTCGATTTCGGTGCCCTGGTAGGTGATCTTGGTAGTGCCGCAGACCTTCTGAGCCAGGAGGGTGTTCATTTCCTCCACCAGATCCATAATCCCCTTGTAGTCGGTGTAAGCTTGGTACAACTCCACAGTGGTGAACTCGGGGTTGTGCTTGGTGTCCATCCCTTCATTGCGGAAAATGCGGCCCACCTCGTAGACCCGGTCCATCCCACCGACGACCAGGCGCTTGAGGTACAGCTCAGTTTCAATGCGCAGGTACATGTCCATGTCCAGGGTGTTGTGGTGGGTGATAAAGGGACGGGCGGCGGCGCCGATCTCACAGGGGGTGAGAACGGGGGTATCCACTTCCAGGAAGCCCCGGCTGTCCAGGTAGTTCCGGATCTCCCGGATAATCTGAGAACGCTTCAGAAAAGTGTCCCGGACACCGGGATTTACGATAAGGTCCACATACCGCTGGCGGTAGCGGGTGTCAGTATCCTTGAGGCCGCTCCACTTGTCGGGGAGGGGAAGAAGGGCCTTGGCCAGAAGAACCACCTGATGGGCCTTCACCGAGATCTCGCCCATTTTGGTGCGAAACACCTCGCCGGTGACTCCTACCATATCACCGATATCCAGCTTTTTATAGGCGGCGTAGGCTTCTTCGCCCACCATATCCTTGCGGACATAGAGCTGGATGCGTCCGGAGCTGTCCTGGAGGTCGGCAAAACCGGCCTTGCCCATTCCCCGCTTGGACATCAGGCGGCCGGCGATGGATACCTGGGGCCCCGGGGTCTCGTCCCCCTCGGCTTTGTCTACAAAACCGGCCTTGATGCCGGCCGCCAGGGCATCCACAGGATAGCTGGTGAGGACAAAGGGATCATGCCCTTCGTCCCGCAGGGCCTGGAGCTTTTCCCGGCGCACCTGGACCTGCTGGGAATAGTTCTCCGCTTCCTGCTGGGGGGACTCTTCCACCTGGGGCTGGGCCTTTTCCGGAGAGTTTGCCATCTTCTGTTCCAAATCCACGATCTATGCATCCTCCTTGTTTTTGAAAAACGGCTTTTAACCCTTTTATTATATCAGAACTCCGGCTTTTGTAAAGCAGAACCCCACAGGGAAAAGGGGTTCTCCCCAAAAAAGTCCCCGGAGAAACGGCGCTGGCCGTCCCTCCGGGGACCGTGAAAGGGAAGCCGGAAGAACCGGCTCAGTTATGGATCTCAAGGATCTTCAGGGTGAAGGAGCCCTTGGGGGCGTGGACCTCCACCAGATCCCCTACCTTGTGGCCCATGACGGCTTCTCCCACGGGAGATTTGTCGGTGAGGCTATTGCCGTTGCCGCCGCCTTCCACGCTGCTGACAATGCGGTACTCCATTTCTTCGTTGAACTCGCAGTCCAGCAGTTTCACCACCGAGCCAATGTTGACCACGTCTTTCTGGAGAGCTTCCTTATCCACTACCTTGACCACTTTCAGCTGTTCCTCCAGGGTCAGGATCCGGGCCTCCACAATGGCCTGCTCATTCTTGGCTTCATCGTATTCGCTGTTTTCTGACAGGTCGCCGAAGCCGCGGGCAGTTTTAATCTTATCTGCCAGCTCCGCGCGCTTGACGGTTTTCAGCTCCTGCAGTTCGTTTTTCAGTTCTTCATAGCCCTCGGCTGTCATCAGAATTTCTTGTGCCATGGTCCGATGCTCCTTTACTGCACATAATACCGGCGGACAATATTTAATATTATAGGACACCCGTCCCCTGCTGTCAAGGGAAAGCAACCTGGTAAAATTTCTTTTTGCACCTTTTTGGGCGACGAGAAAAGTTGGGAGGTTTTACATATTTGCTGTGGCAGGCAGTGGTTCCCCCCGGCTTTGGAAGAGGGAGAGAAGCGCCGCGTCCCCCATGCCGGCCCGCCGCCCGTCGATGCGGCATTCCCGGATCCCCATATCCAGAGGAAAACGCCGGAGACCGGTTTCCCAGACGGCCCCAAGAAACAGGGCGGGGGAAACTCCCGGAGGCAACTGAGCCATAAGATCCCCAGAGAGATCTGGTACCAGACGGTTGATGGTTGGCCTGCCCTGAATGCCGCTGCGGTCCACAGTGAATACCGGCATAGGTAGTTTCCAAACCCCTGTAGGGGAGGGGGAGACAGCAAAGAGACAGCCAGTGAGTTCCCGGGGGGAGCTGGCCAGTACCAGGTTGGCGCCGAAGCCCTCCATCAACTCCCGGCAGAGAATCTGGTACCGGTCCGGCCTGAGGGTGTAGACCTTCAGAAGGGCGCACTGCCGGGCCAGCTCTCCGGCACACCAGCCAGACAGCCCGTCTTCGTCCACCAGGGCCACTGTAGCCTGCCGCCCGGCCTCTCCCATCAACTTCAGGGCCTGTACTCCTGCCATGGCTGTCAAGCGCCCTGGAAACACCGATGGCTCGTAGAGACGGAGGCCGCAGCCAGGGGGAGGGACTTCCTCTCCTGCCACCACCAACCGGGAGGCGGCGCGCCCCACGGACCGGGCCAGCAGCTCCCAATGGGGCCGCCCGGCGGTGTGATCGGTAATATGGTAATATCCGTTGCCCAAGAAACTCTTTCGTTCCACGGTCAGGGGGCCCCGCCCCACCAGATCCAGGGCCCGGGTAAAAAGCCCCCGGGGTTCCCGCTGGATGGTCAGCACCACAAACATCCTGGTTGTCCTCCTTCTTGCCTTGTCCCGTTACGGTACAGCATATGCCCGTCCTGTCCGGGCTATTCCGGGAAATAGCTCCCGGAGAAAATTTGCAAAAAGCGGGAATTTCTGCCAGTTTTGGCCCAAAATTCCGTTTTTTCTTGCAGGACATGGCAGAAATGCGCTATAATATATAAGATTCGACAATTAGCTGCGTTTTTGACACCAGGAGGTTATTTATGGAGAAGCGGACCCAAATCCTGCGCCAGCGTGGGCTGGCGCTCCTCTGTGCCGGAGCGGTGCTCCTTTGCCCGCTGGCAATGGGCGCGGAGCTGCCTGAAGAACTGGAGGAGGCCGTGGAGGAGCAGCTTCCGGTGCGCAGCCTCAATTCCTTTGTGGAGAACGGCCTGATCCAGGTGGAGGATCTGCTGGAGGTGGCGGAGGACTATGAAAAGGTTCCGGAAGAGTTCCTTTGGGATGTATCAGACTGGGACCTGATCTCGGTAGAGGATTTTCAGGACTACGCCTTGGAATACCAGCTGCCGGGGCAGTACGTCCAGCGTTTCATCGACGACTATTTCGTCTTTGAGCAGGGGGATAAGTTCCAGTATATCCCGGTGGACGACGAAGCGGTCCGCCACAGTTACGACTGGGACAACCTGGAACATGGGCGCTGGGATAAGGATTATATTGTGGACGGGGTTTCCCGGGCGGTAAAGGTCATCGACGTTTCGGTATTCCAAGGGAATATCGACTGGGAGGCTGTAAAGGCAGACGGGGTGGACTATGCGTTCATCCGCCTGGGCTATCGGGGCTACACCAAAGGAAACCTGAACCTGGATGACAATTTCCACAAGAATATGAAAGGGGCCACAGCGGCCGGTGTGAAGGTCGGGGTGTATTTTTACTCCCAGGCGGTGAGCAGCCGGGAAGCCGTTGAGGAAGCCGAATTCTGTCTGGACGAGCTTCGGGGGTATGATCTGGATCTGCCGGTGGTCTTTGACATCGAGGGGGCCCAGAACTGGATGTACCGCACCAGCGGCCTGAGCACTTCCACCGCCGTGCGGATGGTAAAGGCCTTCTGCGACACGGTGGAGGAGGCGGGGTACGACTCCATGTACTACTCCTACAGCAAGTTCCTGGCAGAACACGAGGGGATGGTGTCCCAGCTGGAGAATTATGACCTTTGGATGGCCCAATACTACCGTGTACCGTTTTTCCCTTACAATTTCCAGATCTGGCAGTACGATGCCGGTGGAAAGGTGAACGGTATCCCCAACAGCGTGGATTTGAACCTGATGTTCCTGGACTATCAGTCCTCCGGAGAGATTGCTGCCGCCCAGGATCAGTGAGATTCCGGCAAAATCAGAGAACAAAAACGGACCCCCAAAGGGGTCCGTTTTTTGTCCCTCTACGGCTTAAAGAAGGACTGGAGGAACTCAAATTAGAGCTTTTCATTGGTGAGAAGGAAGTGGCCCAGCCAGATGGTGGTGAAGGTGATTTCACTGTCATCCACCAAAACAGAGGTGACATAGGTCAGCTTGCTGGTATCCTCATCATAGCGATAGATGTGGATGGTGCCTTCAAGATCGGTATCCAGGGTGACGGTGACGGCAGTGGGCATCTTCATGGGGGCGCCAGCTTTTACCGTCTCAAACTCCGCATCCCCGATAAGATCCGCCATGGCATCCTCCTCAGGGGAGGGGCTGGCGTAGTCCATGGGGTAGTAGATGCGTCCGGGCTCGGTGATTTCGCCGTAGCCCCCGGGGATGGAGACGGTCATGTCTCCTACGGAAACGGTAAGGCTGGCACCGTCGTTGTCTCCCAGCAGACTCATGGTGCTTACAGCCAAACCGGCGGAACCATTGTGAAGTTTGACTTCCGCAGTTTCACCTTCTGCGATAGCTTCCCGAACATCATTGCCGTTGGCGGCGTTGTCAGTGGCGGAAGGGGCTTCATCGCTGGAAACGCCGGCAGCGGGGATATAAGCTTCGGAGGAGATGACAGGTTCGGTGTAATAAGAGGTGTATTCGTTTCCATAATTGGCGGAATTGAAGATAATACCGCCCAGGAAGGTGTCTTCTTCATAGTCCCGGGTTTTTACCAGGACATCATTGATGTAGAGGGAGATCACACCATTCTCACAGGAGAAAACGATTTCGTTCCAGCCAGTTTTTGGGGTGGCTCCGCCGATTTTGGACCAGCCGCCGTTGACGTCATCGAAGTTGTACCACCCCAGCTGCTCATCGGGGGGAACATTGCGGAAGCCGATGAGGGGATAGCCATTAACACTGCCCTCACTGTTTTTTACCGCCAGCCAGACGCCGGTATCGAAGCTGACGTTATCGGCATAGGTGGTAGAGTCCACATAGAGTTTTGTAGAAACGCTCCAGACTTTTTCGGAGCTGGATACCGGATACTGACAGCCCTGGTAGCGGTAGAAGCCCTCCTGGGTGCCTTCGGGATTTACGGTAAGGGCGTAGCAGCTCTCGCCTTCATGGGTGGTGAGTTCAAAGGATTTGGGGGCGGTGCGGTCGGTGACCCATCCATCTGTGGCGGCGGCGGTTACGATACCGGCAGCCAGCATGGCGGCGGCCAGCAGCATTGCGAGAAATCTTTTCATTTGGTTTTCCTCCTTGTTTGTTTTCCCTGTCCTGTGGGAGGTGTGGGCGGAAGCCTCAGGCGGGGCTTCCGCCGTTTCCTCTCCGAGGCAGAAAAAAAAGCGCCGTATACGGGAATAAACCCATACACAGCGCCACAAACAAGTGCAGGCCAAAATCACACCCTCCGCCTTGTATTTACAAGGACAAACAGGTATAATAATGGTTGCAATGTGCGGCGTAAGCCGTTGTGTATGGAGGTTACCGCTCCGTAGACAGGGGGCGGGGTGTTGCAGCACTCCGTCCCTGCTTGCACTTATTTCGTGCCTCGGCCCCATTATATCATGGGCGGGCCCGTGACACAAGACGTATTTATGTCCAGTGTCAAAAAAAGCGGATATATGCAGAAAAAGCCGTCTGGCGGAGAAGAAGGTTTCTCCCGCGCCAGACGGCTTTTTGTTTGATTCTAAGGCTTCAGGACCCTGAAAGGATTACCTCCACCTGGAAGGTGGTATCCCGGGTGATATTCTCCCGGCGAAAAACGGTGATCTCCACTGTGTCCCCAGGGCTGTATTCCTGGAGGATGGAGGAACAGGCGTCCAGGGAATAGATGGGGGAGTCCTGGATATGGGTAATGATGTCCCCTTCCCGGACCCCTTTGGCGGCAATGTCGCTGCCGGGAGTTACCGAGACTACCCAGAGCCCCAAGGGGATCTGGTAATACTCCGCGTCACTGGCGCTTACCGCCTGAGCGGTGATCCCCAACATGGCCCGGCCGGTGACCTTGCCGTTGGCGATGAGCTCCTGGAGGATGGGCATGGCGTCGGTGATGGGAATGGCAAAGCCGATCCCTTCATAATCGGTCTCGGCGATTTTGGCGGAGTTGATGCCAATAACCTGACCGTAGGCGTTGATGAGAGGTCCGCCGGAGTTCCCCGGGTTAATGGCGGCATCGGTCTGGATGCAGTCCATAGAGTAGCCCCCGGTGTTGATGGTGCGCCCCAGGGCTGAGACATATCCAACCGTCAGGCTGCTCTGGAGCCGCAGTCCGGTGGGGTTGCCGATGGCGCAGACCCGTTCGCCTACCTTCAGCTGGTCGCTGTTGCCAAACTCGGCGTAGGTGAGGCCGGTCTGGTCCACCTTCAGCACGGCCAGGTCGCTGTTGAGGTCGCTTCCCACCAGTTGGGCGGGATAGGATTCCCCATTGGTGAGCACCACCTCATAACTGACGCCGCCATCCACCACATGGGCATTGGTGATGATGTAGCCGTCCTCGGTCATGATGATGCCGGAACCCTGGTTCTCGCTGCCATAGATGCTGTTGCTCAGATAGGAGATGACCCCCACCACCGAAGGAGAGACCTTATCATAGATCTCGGTGTTGGAAAGACTCCCGTTCCCGCTGCCGTCATACTGGTCGTCGGCGCCGAAAGGCTTGTCGTTGCGTATCATTTCGGGGACGGAGTTGGGTTTGGGGGTGGAGCTGGACTCTGGATTCCCGCCTGGGAGGGCAGCCAGGGGATTGTCCCCGGTGACAGCGGTGTAGATGCCGTAGCCGGCCATCGTTACTACCGCCAGTGCGACAAGGCAGCCCAGGATGGAAAGAAAGACCCGCAGGGGCCCCCGGCGCTTTTTCTTTTCCGAACCTTCCGGTCCGGTGGGGTTCCATTGGCCGTCAGGCGGAGTCTGCTTTTGGGGGCGATAGCCGGGCTGCTGCCACTGGCTTTGCTGATTCTGCCAACCGGTGGTATAGGTCTGCTGCCAGGGCCTTTGTCCCCAGCCGTCTCCCTGCCAGGTGCCGGTTGGGTTGTAGCGGCCCCTCTGCCAGGCCCCGGGATCCTTAGGCGGCGTGTAGTAGCCCTGTCCGGAGTAATCCGGCCAGCTTCCTGGTGCAGGTCCCCCCGGCTGCTGGCTCCCCTGTTCCGAAGAAGAAGCGGCGGCGCCAGCGCTCTGTGGGGCACCCTGGTTCTCCTGGGGTTTGTTTTCCTCGCCGGTGGGGGAGGGGGACGCCTCCCCCGTACGGGAGTTCTCCTGAGCCTCCCGGTCCATTTCTTCCTTATCATATTCGTTCATGGGTTATTCCCCCTTTCTTTCAGGTTCGCTCCGCTTTTCATGCTTGCGGAACAATGTCTTTTTCTGCGGGGGCGAGGTGGGCAGGGAGAACACAAATTCAGTGTACTTCCCAGGCTCGCTCCGGACGAAGATTTCTCCGTTGTGGAGGTTCACAATGGTTTTGACGATGGAAAGACCCAGCCCCACGCCGTTTTTATCCAGGCTTCTGGATTTGTCGCTCTTATAGAAGCGGTCAAACAGCTTGGGAATTTCCTCTGGGGCTACCCCAGCGCCGGAGTTTTTAACGCTGATGAAGGTCATGTTTCCTTCATCCCAGTAGGCGAATTCAATATATCCCCCTTGGTTGACAAACTTGACGGCGTTGTCCACCAGGTTATAAATCACCTGATGGATCAGATCCGCGTCCGCTTCCACCTGGTGGCGGGGGGCGTCCAAGCCCCGGATCTCAATGCCCTTTTCTTCGATGCGCTGTTCAAAGGTGAAAACGATCCGGGTGATGATCTCAGTGATTTCCACTGTGACGGGAGCAATGGTGAGTTCTCCCGCCTCGATCCGGGCGATGCTGAGCATGGAACGGACCATACGGGACAGCCGCTGTACCTCCCCGGAGACGATCTTCAGATAGTAGTTCTGTTTTTCAGGGGGGATGGTGCCGTCCAGGATACCGTCAATGAAGCCGCCAATGGTGGTCATAGGGGTTTTCAGCTCGTGAGAAACGTTGGCAGTGAAAGAGCGGCGGGTGGATTCCATCACCGCCAGGGAAGAGGCCATGGAATTAAAGGCCGAGGCCAGCATGGCCACTTCGTCGTCCCCTTCCGCCGGCACCCGGATGGAGAAATCCCCCTTGGAGAAGCTCTGGGTAGCCGCCAGCATATCCTGGAGAGGCCGCACCATATTGGAAGTGACAAAATAGATGATGATGAAAGAAAACAGCATCACCAACGCGGCGCTGATGACATACATCTGGAAGATATCCACCAGGAAGGTGGTGAGGGCCGAGGAGGAGCAAGAGGCGAACACCGCCCCTACCATTTGGCCGTCGCTGCCGGTGACCGGGCGGCCCACGGTGTAATATGGGGTATCATAGATGCCCCCCAGCTTACCCATTTCCCGATAAACTCCATTGTTCTCCAGCTTGGACAGCACCGACG
The DNA here is from genome assembly GCA_019423445.1 of Oscillospiraceae bacterium. Taxonomy (GTDB): domain Bacteria; phylum Bacillota; class Clostridia; order Oscillospirales; family Ruminococcaceae; genus Angelakisella. The sequence goes on along the minus strand of JAHZBJ010000003.1, from coordinate 20,598 downwards.
CGGGAAGCAGGTAATTGACATGATTGCAGTCGGTGG
>JAHZBJ010000003.1:0-20552 GCA_019423445.1 Oscillospiraceae bacterium | reverse complement strand
CAGGTTTACCAAAAAGCTGTCAGCGTCGATGGCCTGCCCCTGAAGCTGATAGTAGGGCTGGAGACGGGTGGAATCCACGTAGAGGTAGTCGTTGGTGCCATAGTTGTGGTTGGTCAGGGCCACAGACTGCTCCACATTCCGTTCCAGAAGGCTGTATTTGTCGTTTTTAAAATATTGCGCCGCGAAGACCAAAAGCACCACCCCCAAAAAGGCGGTGCTGATGAGAATAATGGAGGAGCAGATATAGAAGTATTTGCTGAACAGGGTCTTTTTCACCGAGGGCGGCCCCCTATTCCTTTACTTCAAATTTGTAGCCTACGCCCCAGACGGTCTTGAGGCTCCACTGGTCGGAAACGCCTTCCAGTTTTTCCCGCAGCCGTTTGATGTGGACGTCTACGGTACGGCTGTCGCCGTAATACTCGAAGCCCCAGACTTCATCCAGCAGCTGATCCCGGGTGTAGACCCGGTTGGGGTTGCTGGCCAGGTGGAAGAGAAGCTCCAGCTCCTTGGGGGGAGTGTCCACCACTTTGCCGTTGACCTTCAGCTCATACCGGGTCATGTTCACCATGAGTTTGTCGTAGGAGACCTCTTTCACTTCAGCGGCGGCTCCGCCGGGGGCGGAGGAGCGGCGCAGCACGGCCTTGATCCGGGCGACGATCTCCTTGGTGTCGAAGGGCTTTACCACATAGTCATCCGCGCCCAGTTCCAGCCCCAGGACCTTGTCGAAGGTTTCCCCCTTGGCGGTGATCATAATGATGGGGGTGTTGGACTTTTTCCGGATCTCCCGGCAGACCTGCCAGCCATCCAGTTTGGGCATCATGATATCCAACAGGACCATGTCGGGGTTTTCGGCAAAAAACTGCTCCACAGCAGCCTCTCCGTCGTGGGCCAAAACTACCCCGTAGCCTTCTTTTTCCAAATAGAGCCGGAGCAACTCACAGATGTTTTTGTCATCATCTGCAACCAGGATCTTTCCCATGGACATATACACAGCCTCCTCTTTTACAGATATTGGCTAACGCAAACCATATCATATTGAATTTTAGCAGAAAAGGATGAAGAAACGAAGAACAAATCTTAAAAAAACAAGCGACTTTCTAAAAAAGTACTATTTTAAGGAAAGAAAATACTAGGAAATTTGTTTTTTCAGGGGAATAAAGGCATTGTATTTACTTTTATAATTATATATAGAAACTTACCTTAATTTACCCACTGCTAAAGCCCAGTAAATACGCGGTTTTAAGAGCAGTTAGATGTGAGAAAAAGCCGAGAAATGTAGGTAATTCATCTATCATTCCTGCATTACTCCTATACACTTATTCCTATACAAAAGAGAGCCTCCTTGTGGTATCGGATGCCTTAACCGGCGTCCCGCTGCGAGGAGGCTTTTTCTTTGTTATAGGCAAAAAATACAAGCTATTTTATTTTTTCTATTTCGTCTTTTAGCCATTCAAATTCTCTCTGTGTATAAACCTTTTCGGTTATATCGGAAATCTTATGTCCTACCATATATTTAATGGCGTATTCATCAACGCCGTATTTTTTAGCCATGGTAACAAAGTGTTTGCGTCCGTCATGGGGTCTATGCTCCGGATTAAGTTTCAGTTCGTCCCGAATCATTCCAAAAGCCTTTTGATATCTGTTGTAGGTCAAAGCCGTATTTTTGACCCTGCTGCTTGGATTAGCGTAATTGAACAGATATACGCTTCCCATTTTCTGAGCCTCTTTATAGTGCCGTTCTACCAAGTGTCTTATTTTTGAGTGGATAGGTACAACACGGTTAGTACCCGCATCGGTTTTCATTCCTCCGCTGAATGTACCATTTTCAAGATCCACGTCTTTCAACTCCAGCAAACCAATTTCCTGTGGCCTCCATCCGGAATAGCACTGAATCAAGATAACGTCTACATACATTTTATCATCTACATGCTGCCAGAGCAAATCCATCTCTTCTTGTGTAAACGGTATGTGCTCTTTCTTTACGGTCACGATTTCTTTGATGGTTTCTTCGGTTAGATTGAACGTTCTCGAATAGTTGCGGTCCACCAATTCATATTCCAAGGCATAATCGAGCATTAAGTTGAACAGTGACTTAATCTTGTTCTTCATTGATGCGCTCGGGGTTTGTTCTTTTCCTCGTACTACGGATATCCCTTCTTCCATACAGCCTTTTATATGACGCGCTCGGACATCAATCACTCTCATGCTGTACACGGACGAACAATATCCCCAGGCGGATTCTACTGCTCTGCCGCTCGCTTCATTCTTCAGAGTTTTCAAGTATTCCGGTTTCCATCGTTCGTACAATTCTTTGACAGTAAGAGACGGCTCAAGATCGTAGGGGTTCTTGTTATATTCCACGAGAGCGGCATAGGCGTCATTATAGGTGGGAAAATAGGATTCCGGTTTCAGAGGTTTACATATTGGGCGTCCGTTTTCTGATTTTCCTACACTCACCATCGCCCTGAAAGGATTACGGAGATTACGGTTTTTAATTTCGCTGATCTGTCCGAACCCGTTTGGTAAACGGCGTCGCTTGTTGTTTTTGTTTCGAGGCTTTCTTGATTTAGTGCTTGTCTGCATCGGATATCCGCAATGCGGACAGGAAACAGCTTTATCACTTACTTGCAATTCGCACTCCGGACATTTTATAAGCATAAAGACCACCTTTCCATTGATTTGCTATTAGTAATCATATATCATAAGTATAGGAATTGTCAACTCCTACACACAACAACTTTTCTTGCTACGATTGGAGGAAAAGATGAGATATGATTAGTGACAGCAAATCAACCTGTCCCAAATGTGGCGGGCAGTTGAAATATTACGACACCGTAAAAAGGATTGTACGGACGAAATACGGCGTCAAAAACAAAGTAGATATTCGAAGGTTCCGATGCCAAAAATGCAGCGCTATGCATCGGGAACTTCCGGACTTTATATTTCCATACAAGCAGTACGAAGCAGAAATCATCATCGGTGTTTTGGAAGGGTTTATTACCTGCGAAACGCTTGGCTTTGAAGATTACCCTTGTGAAATGACGATGATCCGATGGCGGCTGTCTCCACCTAAGTTGTTTTCACTAAAAGCTGTTTCTAACCTAGAATAGCAGTTGAAAGGAGGCAAAAGCCAATGGATGAAGTTATATTTGCATCTGGTTCAGTACCAGTAGCCGTAGCAGCGAGGGTTTATGGAAAAGACGCTTCATGGATTCGAGCCGGCATTATATCTGGATGGCTGCCCATCGGTAAAGCAACCAGGAACGGAAAACTTATCACCAATCTGGAAGAGATGAATTCGAAATACGGACGAATCAACTTTTATATTATCGAAATGACAGATACTCTTGTTCGCTGTGAACATCGCAAATTATGCGAAAACCTAGTTCGATATTTGAGAAAGCAGGTGGATCTTGATGAAAAATCCGAAAATCAATGAAAGCTTGATTAACGAACTTGACGCCATGATCTTATGGCATTTGCATGAGGAGTTTGGTTTTGGACCGAAGCGTCTGAAGCAGTTCTATGACACTTTTGCCGTAAGATTGGACGAACTGATTAAACACTATGAGATGACTGATTCCGATATGGTTTGGCTGTGTACGTACAAGCTGAAACAATACGGAATCGACATCGAGGAATGGAACAAACAAAGGAGGGACTGATGGGTATCGTTAATCGTGAAAACAACCCTCGAAAGAATTCGGAGGGATATTCTGACCCAACGGCTTTCGAGGCTTTGCGGAACATCGATAAGGAAGACGAAAGATTTCACAGACTGCTGCACACATTGTTTTATATCTGTGAGCTTGCTGATTTCGAAATTGAAGGCCGCATTGTGTTGATTGACAAACAGACCGGACGGGTTTGGAGATGAGAAAAACGTCCGTACACTCTTTGAAAATCTGCAAAATTGTGGCCACTTTTGTTTTTGTGAAAGTGGGCTTCGACCAATTTGGGGGAAATTTTGGAGCTTGTACGGACGAAAAATCTCATTTTTGGCCAAAAAAAGTGGGCAAAAGCCCGGTTTTGCGAACCAAAAGTGGGCAGAAAAAATCGGGTGCATTTTCTGAAAACGGCACTTTTTTGGCGTTTTTTGGCCATTTTTGGCCGATTTGCGCAAATTGGGTGTCGGAAAACCACTAAAAAGCCCACTTGCCCACTTTTATTTCTTATTTAATTGCGATAAAAAGTTTTAATATTTAAATAAATAAAGCGAACAAAAGTGGGCATTTGGCCACAAGCCGAAAATGCATACCACAAATCAAGCAAAAAGTCAAGTGGTTTGCAAATAAAGTCCTTTCTTTATTTTGGCTTTTGTGCTATACTGTAATAACCACACAATCTAATAGTTTTCAAGTTGCAAGGGAAAATTACTTTGGTAAAAAGTGTTTTCTTTCTTTACTCATGCGTCCTTTGCGACTTGATTGAGATTGTGTGGCAATAATGAGGGATTCACTTTTTCGGTGCGTCTCTCATAAGGGGCGCACTTTTTTATTGCCCTCTTGAAAGGGGACGGACACAATGAGTGGAGAGAAGAAAACACCTAAAACCACAAGTAATATTGCAACAGGCATTGCTATGGCTGCATCCATAGTGCCTCTTGTCAAACCTGCCATCGATGCTGTTCGTGATTATGCGGACAAGACGATTGAGGAACGGAAAAAACTGGTCGTTGTGCCGAAGCTTTATTCTTCGGAATATCGAACCACGTCTGAGCAAGCTGTAGAAATATTAACAAGTCTTGGATTAAAAGCAGTTCTCTCTCCGACTCTTATTGATGACGCCGACGGAAAATATAGAAACTGTATCAACAATCAGGTGATTAAATCTGAGCCAAAAGCAAGGCAGAAAGTTGAACCAGGAACTACCGTTCGCGTTTTATATATCACGCAGGAAGTTATCGACGAAAGTCAGCGTCTGTTCAATGAGTCCGAAAAACGAAAAGCAGAACTATTGCTTGAAAAAAGTATAAGACGTTCTGAGAGGAAAGAAAAAACAAAGCGAGTGGTATCGGATGTTGCTGATACTGTTAAACGAGGAGTCGGAAAAATTCCATCGGTTCTTTATAAAAAGAACAACGACAAGGAGGAACACAATGAGTAAGAATGGTAAAAAGCGAGGCTTTGGCGGTTTGCTGTTGGATTTTATTTTGGTGCTCTGTACCGGAGGATTGTGGCTCATTTGGATTTTGATACGCTATCTTCGAAACAACAGCTAAACGCTAAAATTGAATAATTGACGCGGCCAAGATGCTTAACGGTGTCTTGGTCTTTTTTATTGTCTATTTTTGCCGCGCGAAAATTACATGCCCTTTTATGAAGAGAGGGATAGAATAGCTATTTTTAAAGATAGACATTCCCTTTTCCGTTTTGGAAAAAGCACTGAAAGGAGGCCCATTAACCATGCTTGAAAGTCAATTCCAAGCAAAGCTTATTAAAGAGCTTAAGAAAAGATTTCCTGGTTGCATCGTTATGAAAAGCGATTCGGGATATTTACAAGGCATTCCCGATTTGCTCATTCTCTACAACGATAAATGGGCTTCTTTGGAATGTAAACAAAGCGCTGGCGCAAAGAGACAACCGAATCAAGAGTATTATGTCGGGAAGATGGATGAGATGTCGTTCTCGAGATTCATCTGCCCGGAGAACAAGGAGGAAGTGCTGCATGATCTTCAACAATCATTCGAATCTTGAAGGGCAACACGCTTTTCTCGGTGCCAGCAAATATCATTGGATTAACTACAGCGAGGACAAGGTGGCGGAAGCATATTCCAAATTCCTCGCTACGCAAAAAGGAACCGTTCTTCACGAATTTGCGTGCCAGTGTATTCGTCTTGGGCAGAAATTGCCGAAGTCTCAAAAAACACTGAACATGTATGTCAATGACGCGATCGGTTTCAAAATGATACCAGAGCAAATTCTGTTTTACTCGGAAAATTGTTTTGGCACCGCCGACACTATCATGTTTCGAAACCGGTTCCTTCGTATTCATGATTTAAAGACCGGATCTATTCCGGCTCACATGGAGCAGCTTAAAATATATGCTGCTCTTTTTTGTTTGGAGTACAAAATAAAACCTGCTGATATCGACATAGAACTTCGTTTGTATCAAAACAATGAAATTCTGTACGATGAACCGACAGCGGAAGACATCGTTCCGATTATGGACAAAATCATCACTTTTGACAAGGTGATTCGAAAAATCAAAGAACAGGAGGGTTAAACCATGAATTCCTTTGTGGAGAAAATGCTGATGCACTATGGAATGCCGAGACGTTCCGGTCGTTATCCCTGGGGTTCTGGAGATAACCCTTACCAGCATAGCGGGGATTTTCTATCGCGAGTGGAGGAGATGAAGAAATCTGGATTCACTTTCACGGATAAAGATGGGAAAACCTACACCGGTGAAGTAGCCATCGCCAAATCTATGGGTTTGAGCACAACGCAGTTCAGGACACAGATGAGCTTGGCGAAAGACGAAAGAAGATCCGCTGACGTTTCGACTGCTAAGGCGCTTCGGGAAAAAGGTTACAGTCTGAATGAAATCGCGGAGAAGATGGGATTCGCTAATGATTCTTCCGTCCGTTCTTTGCTCAACGAATCGTCCGAAGCCCGTATGAACCAGGCTAAAACCACGGCTGAATTCCTGAAAAAGCAGATTGCGGAAAAAGGAATGATAGACGTTGGAACCGGCGTTGAGCGGGAACTTGGTATCTCTAAAGAAAAGCTGAACCAAGCTCTTTATATTTTGGAGATGGAAGGATATCCGATATATGGAGGTGGTGTTCCGCAGGTTACGAATCCTGGAAAGCAGACCAATATTACCCTACTTTTAAGACTATTTCAGAAAAGGAGGGAACGAGCTAAATGAGCGTAACTTATGGGTTTTACAACTCGCTAAACGGCGACCGCAAGTATAACGCCGAGCAGGTATCGAGCCTGTTTGACGGTTTGATTATCGATGGTGTGTTCGCTTCCATCGGGACGGCTTTCGCAGTAAAAGCGACGACGGGAATTACCGTCAATGTTGGAATCGGCAAAGCTTGGTTTAACCACACATGGACTTTGAACGATTCTATTCTTCCGCTGGAAGCCCCGGAAGCCGAAGTCCTTTTGGACAGAATCGACGCAGTTGTGCTTGAGGTGGACGCTACGGAATCTGTTCGGGCAAACAGCATCAAATTTGTGAAAGGGACGCCGTCCAGCGCTCCGTCTAATCCGACTCTTATGAACGAGGGCACTGTGCATCAGTATCCGCTCTGTTATATTTACAGAAAATTCGGAAGCTCGGCGATCACGCAGGCCGATATCACAAATATGGTGGGTACGGAATCTACCCCGTTTGTCACAGCTATGCTGCAAACCCTCAGCCTTGACGAACTTCTGGGCCAGTGGCAGAGCGAACTTGACCAGTTTGTCGACGCAAGGCAGGACGAGGTAGACCAGTGGATTGCCAGCGAGGAATCCGACTTTACCGAATGGTTCGATCAGATGAAAGCGGATTTACAGGCGGAACAAACCCTGCTCGACCAATGGGTTGCCGCTGAACAGGCTGATTTCCTGGCATGGTACAACCAGATGAAAGACCAGTTAGGAGAGGACGCCGCCGGAAATCTTCAAAACCAGATCAACAAGGACGAGATCAAGCGGATTCTTCTGGTCGGGTTTGAAGACGGAACAAAAGAGTTTTCGGAAGACGGAACGGTCATTACCTCTACCGCCAGCGACGGACGAATCCTGACGAAGACGTTTACGAACGGATTCCTCACAATGACGAGCGTGTTGAAGAGCGCTGCCGGCGCGGAAGTGGCGAGAGCCGTGAAAACTTTTAACGCCGACGGCAGTTTAATCAGCACTGTCGTCACGTACTCTTAACGCGAAAGGAGAAAATTCAAAATGGCAGAAGAAGATCTGATCTTTGGGAAAAACAGACATTTCTTCGGCGGCATCGAGCCGTCCAATATGCAGAACTTTACTGCGGTTATTGAAGGCGAGCATGTCAAAATTACAGCGCAGCTTCCTGCCGACACGGTTATCAACGGGCAAACGCTTTGCACCGTAGAGGGGGCCGTTATCCGAAGAAAGACAACGGATTATCCTAAGGATGAATTCGACGGAGAAGAGGTTGCCGTTATTAAGACCTCTACGACTTTTGTGGACAGCTCAACGTCCGCAACAGGCACTTATTACTATGCGGTGTTCCCGTTTACCACGCAGGGCGTCTACAACCGAAATAAGGTGAACCGCGTTGTGGTGAATGAGCCGGAGCCGATGGAGGAGTTTTCCGCAAAGTCGGTGTATGTTTCCTCTTCCGACACGGTGAAGGTAGAAATCACTGCCAAGCTTCCGGACGGCGTTGCCGGCGCTGTGATCCGAAAGAGCACGACTGGTTATCCGACAAGCGAAACCGACGGTGATGCGCTTACGACAATTATGACAGACACCGTATATACGGATACCAATGTCACAGTTGGAACAACTTATTACTATTCGGCGTTCCCCTACACCAGCACCGGAGCCTATAACAGAAGCGAAGCCAACCGCACAAGCGTAACCCCGAAAAAGCGGGATTATCTGTTTGGTTACGATCTTGTCAAGTCTACCAGCAGCCCGAGCGGACGTGTTTCTTATCCTGACGATGTTGACAACGCGGATTTCACGCCGGCCAAGATGAATTTCGGCGGCAGTTTCAGCTACGGAGACTGGAACTTTGCCCCTGGTGAGAAATTCATGCCCCGTCCGTGTATGTTGACTTTTGCCGGAGTTGTGGATCATTATTTAAATCCTAATGATTATACGCAGAAGGCGGAAGGCGGGGCTTCCAAAGTTGCTGATACTTCTTTTGGCGGCAACGCTATGATGGAATGGCCGAAGATCTACACCAAACGGTGGGAAGAGGGCGGCGTGTACCATTTCCGCTGCTCGGATACCCCGCAGGATGAGAGTTGGGAATGCTGGAGCAACTACGACCGACTTAACAACCAGATCGACCACTTCTACACCCCGATTTATTTCGGTTCCAATGTGTCGAGCAAGCTCCGCTCTATCAGCGGGCAGGCAAATATGGTAAACCAGAACGCCACGACTGAAATCAATTATGCAAAGGCCAACGGAAGCGACTGGTACACCGAAGTCCTTGCGGACAGGCTGTTGATTCAGGATTTGCTTGTCATGATGGGCAAGAGCACCGACGGCCAGACCGTATATGGAAAAGGCAGATGCGATACCAATTCGGCCGTAAACACCGGTACCATGAACAGCAGAGGCATGTTCTGGGGTTCCAACAATGGTACGGACGGCGTGAAGGTATTCGGCATGGAGCATTTCTGGGGGAATCTGTGGAGACGTACTGCCGGCTGGATGAATGTGAACGGCACGCAGAAAGTGAAACTGACGAGAGGGACAAAAGACGGGTCCACCGTCAGCGATTACAATACGGATGGCAACGGCTATAAAACCGTGTCCGGCGCAACGCCTTCCGGCTCATCCGGCGGATACATCAACAGCATGAAAACGGAAGGGTTCGGACGGATTCCCGTTACGGCAAGCGGTTCGAGCAGCACATTCGAGGCGGACGGTCTTTACTACAACAATTCCGGCACAATGTATGCGTTTGTCGGCGGCGGCTGGAACCGTGGCCTTCTATGCGGTCCGTTCTGCGCTTATCTGCGCTTTGCGCCGTCCGATTCGAGCTCGGACGGTGGCGCGGCTCTCTCTTGTAAACCACTTGCGACGGCGTAGCCGTCCGAAGAGGAGAGGTCTGGAGAACCTTAGGTTCGCCGGAGAAAAAATAAAATCAAAAGGGTTATGTACTGCGAAAGCTGCGATTGTCGGCGGCAACTGGAACAATGACCTTCAATGCGGTCCGTTCTACGCTAATCTGAACAATACGCCGTCCAATTCGAACTCGAACAATGGCGCGGCTCTGTCTTATCCAATAAGAGGTTTCTCACTTAATGCAGTACATATCGCTGTAAAAAACAGCAAGAGACAATTTGTTTCTTCCTCACCGCTTGGTGAAAATTAACTCGGTGCAAGCATCTGCTAGTAGCTGAGAATATGTCGAACGCGGATGAGAGGATAAGAGAGAATATGAAATCCTATAACCACTTGTACGAAAACTGCATATCCGAAGAAAACCGAAGGATCTCCCTTAACCTTGCGAAACACAGCAAGCGAATGCGAAGAATCATGAAAAGCCGGCACCTGTCCGACGATGCTCTGGTTGCCTTGTCCTACGACTGGATCAACAACTATGAGAACGCCGAGCATGTGCCGGTTTATATTTATGACGGCATTACGCGCAAAGAGAGGGTTATTATCGTTCCCACAATGGAAGAGCTGATTGTTCAGCACAACGTTGTGAACGCTTTGAAGCCGATGTTCTGCAAGGGCATGTATGAGCACAGCTATGCCAGTTTGCCGGGAAGAGGCGCCCACAAAGGGAAACAGGTCATTGAGAAATGGATTCGAACCGATGCGAAGAACTGCAAGTATGTTCTGAAAATGGATATCCGGCATTTCTTCGACACCGTTCCCCACGACAAACTGAAAGCCAAACTCAGGAAGACAATCCATGATGAAAAAATGCTGGATTTGCTCTTTCGGATTATCGACGTAACCGACGTCGGGATTCCGTTAGGCTTTTACACTTCCCAATGGCTTTCCAACTGGTATTTGCAGGGCCTCGACCACTATATCAAAGAACGGTTGGGAGCCGTGCACTATATGCGCTACATGGATGATATGGTTATCTTCGGCAGTAACAAGAAGGTTTTGCACCGGACAAGACAAGCAATTTCCGATTATCTCGAAAATGAGCTTGGGCTTTCACTAAAAGACAACTGGCAGGTTTTTCGGTTCTCATATGGGAACGACAAGGGGCGCGACCTTGACTTCATGGGGTTCCGATTCTTCAGGAACCGAACAATACTTCGTAAAACCATCATGTACAAGGCCACGAGAAAAGCCAGAAAACTTTCCCGAAAAGAGAGACCGACGATACACGACGCCCGTCAGATGCTGTCATATCTTGGTTGGATTGACTGCACCGATACTTATAAGATGTATCGGAAATGGATTAAACCATATATCAGCTTCAAACAACTGAAACGCAAAATCTCGCAGCATGACAGACACGACGACAGAAGAGTGTACCAAAAGCTTGTCAAACCTTACAGCTCGAAAGGAGGATAAGGCGTATGGAGCTAGACTACCGATATGCCGAGAGCACGGTCAAGCCGTCCGCCATTGAAATCAACGACGGCACGGTTTATCTGCGAAAAGACTATTCCGAAATTGTCCGAACCTCTGAGCAAAGCGAAGAAGTCACTTACTGGACATACCAGGAGGCCCAGATTACCACGCAGGAATTCAACGAGTATGTCAACATGCTCATGGCTCAAAATGCGATCAAGGGTCAGAACGATTCCGAAAACATCGTCAGCCTTATGGTTGGACAGGAAAACAACGACAGCAATCAGCTCGCCGTAATGGAAGCGATTGCCGATCTGTACGAAATGCTTTTGCCAATGTAGGAGGTGCCGGTTATGGTTAGTCTTTATTGCACGCTTATCATCAATAAGCGAAGAACATTCGACCAAGTCCCGGAGAAAATCCAGGGCGAAGTTGAAACCAGACTAAGGGAACTGGGTTATGACGTTAACGGCGATCCTGTTGCCGGGGAGGTCTAACCATGTTCTATATACTCACAAAACTATTTGTAGGAGGTAGTAAAATGGTAGCATTGTATGTTGCACTGATCGTCAACGACCGTAGGACCTTTGAGCAGGTTCCGGCCAAACTGAAGGCTGCTGTGAAGGCAGACCTTGAGGCTATCGGCCTCGACGAGAACGGGAACGCTATTGTAGAGTAACCCGTTGGTGAGAGGAGGGGCCTGCTTCATCGTGGGCCCCAATTCTCTTTCTTTTAAGAAGCTGTAGGGGATATTTTCCGTAAGCTTCTTTATTTGTTTTATAAGGAGGACAATGCGAAAGATGGAACCCTGGCTTCAAATGGTGGTGACAATTGTTTGCGCGGTCATCGCTTCATCCGGTTTTTGGGCGTTTATCCAAAAGAAAAACGACAACAAAGATGTAAAGTCGCAGATGCTTATCGGGCTTGCCCACGACCGCATTATATTTCTCGGTATGCATTACATCGAGCGGGGATGGATTACACAGGACGAATATGAGAATCTTTACGAGTACCTGTATAAACCTTATGAAAAACTCGGCGGGAACGGCTCGGCTAAGCGAATTATGACCGAAGTGAATAAGCTGCCTATCCGAAAGTCGACTTACCAGCCGGAAGAGGTGACAGACCATGAATAATTGTTGAAAATGGAGGTGATACCATGAGTTACAGTGTTTCGGGTACAACGATCACGCTAACCAGAGGAGACACTTTTGTGGCGTTCATTTCTATCACCAAACAGGACGGCACGCCATATGTGCCAAATGATGGCGATAAAGTACGGTTTGCCATGAAAGCAAAATATGAGGATCCAGAACCGCTTGTGGTGAAAGATATCCCGATTGATACGCTTACACTTACTCTTCTTCCGGAGGATACGAAAGACCTTTCGTTTGGAAAGTATGTTTATGATATTCAGCTAACGAAAGCCGACGGAACTGTGGATACCTTTATCACAAAAGCAACTATTAAAATAACAGAAGAGGTAGATTAGTATGAGCGGATTAAAAGCGTTCGAATCAATTCGCGGTACTATTTCGGGAGAATCTACCTTATCGGGAACATTGTCCGTAGCTACAGGACAAGATTACGACATCTATTCCGGAGAGTATGAGATAATTCCAGACGTTGAAGATGAACAGACGCTGGAAACCGCTCACAAATTGCTTACGGATAATATTGTTGTCGCCAAAGTTCCTTACTTTGAGACCAGCAATGATTCGAACGGAAATACCGCTTATATTGGAAAGGAAGTGTAGTTTATGCCAGAAACAAAAGCAATCAATAAAGTTATATATGGTGGAAGAGTCCTTATTGACTTGACTGGCGATACTATTACCGCTGACAAGCTACTTGCTGGATATAAGGCACACGGAGCAGACGGTAATATTGTAAATGGTACTTGCGATTATGATATGAATACGCAAGACGCTAATGCTACCGCTGCTGAGATTCTGTCAGGTAAGAAAGCCGGCGTTGGTGGTCAAATGGTTACAGGTGCCATGAAAAACAATGGTGCCGTAGAAGGGACCATTTCATCCAAAGATGAGGAGTATACTGTTCCGCAGGGCTTTCACGACGGTTCGGGCAAAGTAAAAATCCATGCTGACGAAAAGGCGAAGCTTGTTGCAAACAACATTCGGGAAGGCGTTACGATTCTTGGTGTTGCCGGCAGTATGACCGGAACCGAAGGGGCCAATCCGCAGGCTAAAACCGTTACACCAAGCACCAGTCAGCAGGAAATCCTTCCGGATTCTGAGTCCGGGTACAATTATCTTTCCCAGGTTACTGTTTTGGCTATCCCTTATTCGGAGGCGGAGAACCCGCAGGGAGGCACGACTGTAACAATCGGCTAATGAGAGGTGATGGCGATGTCCTTTAATAAAGTAATCTATGGAGGACGAACTCTTATCGATTTGACTGCCGATACCGTAACGGAAGATTCTTTGCTAGAGGGCTACACCGCTCATAAAGCGGACGGTTCTGTTATAACAGGAAAATTCAAAGGTGGAAGCGAGACGGAGGAAATAGACCGAATCCTTACTTCCGGCTTAACTGACGGATATAAATATTTTCTGGATGATGGAACCATTATAAGCAACGATAAAGCAGGCAACCTCAAATTAACCAAGACTTTTTCGAATAATTTTAAAACCTGCACAACCATTTTGACCAACGAAGATGGAACCGAATTAGGACGAACGGTAAAGAATTATTCGGACGATTATCTTGTTATAACCACCATCGATCATTTAGGGCGCAAACTTGTCAAGACATTCAACACGGCATTGAAGACTTGCGTTTCCGTCCTTATGGACGCGGAAGGAATACAGTTGGCTAGGCAGACTAAGACCTTCTCGGACGATGGTTCAGTCATCGAAACAGAGGTTGTTTACGGCAGTCAAACGACGTAATAAAAGTGTATACACCTCGATTTATTCCTACACTATACCTGCATTTGGGCCGAAAAACCCAGAATTTCCGGGCATTTTTGTTTCTGTGTATAATTGTTGGAGACATGGAAAAGAGTGCAGACGGGGATGGAGTGCGGTAAAACTCTGTCCCCAGTTTGCGGAAACAGGTCTTCATACGCAACGGCTTGCGCCGCATATTGTAACCATTATTATACAGTTTTGACCTTATAAATACAAGGTGGACTTATGATTTTGGATTGCAGGTATATGTGGTGCTGCGTATGGAAACGACTCCATGTGCTGTGGAACAACCGACAAATGTAAGGAGGACGTGCAGAATGAAAAAGTTCCTGGCAATTTTCTTGGCTGCCGCCATGGTCGTCACCATGTCGGTGGTGGGCTTCGCAGCCCCGGTTGACACCGAGGAAGCCCTCCGCCAAGCTGTGACTCAGGATGGCGCTGAGATCACACTGACGGCTGACATCACCGTTTCCTCTCCTCTGATGGTTACCGGTAAAAACGTCACCATCGACGGAGCCGGCCAGTACAGCATTTCCGCCAGCCCTGACTTCGCAGGAACCGGAAAAGACGGCAGCGTCATCACTGTGACCGGCAGCGCCGTGCTGAAGAACCTGACTGTGGACGGCAGCAAGGCCGCCAACCAGAAGTACGGCGTGCAGGTCTACGGCGTCGGCTCCACCATGGAGCTGACCGGCGTCACCATCCAGAACTGCAAATGGGGCGCCATGATCGTCAACGGCGGCAGCGCCAATGCGAATGGCCTTACCCTGAAGAACAATGCCTGGGGCGTCGAGGTGGACAACGGCGCGAATATCCCTGAGGACACCAAACCCAGCCTCACCCTCTCCGATGTGGACATCAGCGAGCAGGAGGACGCCGCTATCTGGATCCCTGAAAAGACCCTGGGACTGGCCCAGGTGAACATCAGCGGCGCTGACAGCATCGTGGCCAGCGTGGCCTCTGAGGAAACGGGCAAGCTGGGCACCCGCTATTATGATCTGGAAGGCGCCCTGACCCAGACACAGGGCAGCACCGTGGTGCTGGAGAAGGACGTCACCCTTGACGAGCCCGTCAGCATCAACCAGAAGCTGACCCTGGACGGCGACGGCAACAGGATCATCGCTGGTTTTACCAGCAAGGACAATGCCATCACCGTTACCCAGCCGGTGGATATGAAAAACCTCACCGTGGTGGGCAACGGCGATATGAAGAACGGCATCCACAATTATAACACCACCCTGAAGCTGAACGGCGTAACCGTGGAGGGCTGCGGCTACGGCGGCATCCTCACCAATGGTGCGAATGCGGATACCGAAGTTACCGGCACCCTCACCCTTTCCGGCAACGGCTACGGCATGGAGGTGGCCAACGGCGCCCAGCTGAATCTGTCCGGCTGCACCGACCTGGACACCGAAGGCCAGAGCGGCGATATCGTTTGGGTGGATCCCACTACCCCCACTGAGATTGGCAACATCAATGTAGGCGACACCGGTCTGGACCTGGTGCAGAATGAGGACGGCAGCATCGGCACCACCCCTGAGACCCCCGCTGATGACCCCAGCCTCACTGTTTCCGGCCTGCCCTCCACTGCTGTGGTGGGGAATACCATTGAGTTTTCCGTCACCACCAACGGCAGCTACACCGACAGCAACGTGAAAGGCACCGGTACCTTTACCCTGAACGGCACTCCTGTTACCCAGGATGAGGCCCTTCTGGAATATAAGGAAGGGGAAACCTGGAAGCCCCTCGTTGGCGACAGCTTCGGCCCCGGCACCGGGTTCCCTTATGGCAACGGCTATACCAGCGACTTCCGCCTCACCTTCTATACCGCCGGCACCTACAGCTGCTCGATTCAGATCGTAAAGGCGGATGACGCTTCTGTCGTTGTTTGCGGCACCGGGAACATGACCATTACCGTCACCGAGGAAGGGGAGACCCCCGTCCCTGTGGTGACCGACAATGAGCCTGTCATCGCTGTCACCGACAACGAGGCCAACAGCACCGAGACCCAGAATGCCATTCGGGATGGGGAAAAGGTGGAAGTGGAGGTCCATAATCCCACCAACGCCATCTCCCTGAAGACCATGAACCTCCTGGGAGCCAACTCCGGGGCTGCCCTCACCGTTTCCATCGGTGATATGTCCGTTACCATCCCCGGTGGCTTCGGTACCGTCACCGAGGCGGGCCGTGTCTACTACCCCATGAACTACCGCAGCGAGTCCAAGAAAGCCTCCGAGATGGAGGAGCTGGTTGGCGACGCTGACTATGAGGCTGTGGAGGCCGGGGGCGCCATGACCATGCCCACCGCCGTCACCGTCACCCTGGAGACCGACCTTGAAGGCACTGTCCACGTTTACCTCTACAACGAGGACAACGGCAAGCTTACTTATGTGGCGTCCCCTGTGGAGAAGGATGGGAAGATCACCTTCACCACCACCCACATGGGCCACTTCCTCCTGACCAACGAGAAGCTTTAAGTTCCACCGCCTGGACGGGGCCCCAAAGGCCCTTCGACTGGATAGATGGACAAAGGGGCGGCACAGCCAAGCTGTGCCGCCCCTTTTCTGTTCCTGACGAATATGGGTGTGTGAATGGCGAGCCTGTTGGCGGGCCTCCTATGGAGCAGCAGTCCGCCTCCAACGTCCGGCGTTCTGCCCCTTCTTCGCCACATTTTCCCCAGGGGAGGAGAGCCGGAACTGGGAATGTGAGGAAACAAAGGGGATAGCCATGCGGCAAAGAGAAGCAAAAAAATACGCCTTCCTGGGAAGGCGTATTTTTACATACGTTTTATATCAGTTGCTTGAGGATTCGGAGTTGCCGGAGGTTTCGGTTTTGACTGCGGTGGCGGCGATTTCCAAAGCCTTCCGCAGCTGGCTGTCATATTCGGGGTTCCCCATGGTGCTGGTCTTGTCCATTTCGGCAGGGTACTTGATCTCGTAATCCGCGCTGACGCCGGTTTCGTCGTAGGTGACTCCGGAAGGCCCAGCGTAGCGGGCTACGGTGAGGTAGACTGCGGAACCGTTCTTCAGCTGATGGAATTCCTGGTAGGTGTCTTTCCCGAAAGTGGTTTCTCCTACCACGGAAGCTTTGTCAGTATCTTTCAGCGCCTGGGCGAACAGCTCGCTGGTGCCCTTGGTGCCGGAATCCGCCAGCACCACCATGGGCAGAGAGATCTCTTTCTCGTCGGAGGTCATCAGCTCTTTGAGTTCACCGTCTTGGTCTTGGATGTATACGGTGGTCATATCGCCCAGAAGGATATCCAGCATTTCCCCAACAGCGTTTACGTTTTCGCTGGAGAGGCCCCGGACGTCAAAGATCAGGGCCTGGGCGCCATCCTGGGTGACCTGGCGAATGGCCTGGTCCAGGTGGCTGGGGGAGTTGGCGGTGATACCGGAAAGGGTGAGATACCCCACATTGTCAATGACCTGGTAAGATATGGTGGGAACATCGATTTCACGCCGGGTAAGCTCCACTGTCATTTCCTCAGTGTCCCGGCGGTAGACCAGACTCACCTTGGTGCCGGGAGATCCCTGGAAAGAGCCCACCAGCTCGGTGTAATTCTCCTTGGTAGCTGCTGTGCCGTCCACGCTGACAATTAAATCACCGGGCTGCATCTGAGCGGAAGCCGCAGGGGACTGGGGATAGACTGTTTTCAGGCGGATATAACCGTCGGCGTCCATCTCGGTTACCACGCCGATGCCTACATACCGCTGATTCTCTGCGTTGAGGTAGGCCTCGTACTCCTTTTCTGTGAGGAAACGGGCATAAGGATCACCAAGGCCGCTGATGTAACCGGCAGCGATACCGGCACGTAGGGTCTCCTCATTGATGACCCCGGCGTAACTGCTCCGGGCATACTGGTCGATCTCAGCCAGCAGGGAGTACTCCCGCTCCCGCTCGGTGATGTTACTGTACATAGAGTTGTAGCGGTTTTCGGAGTAAAACATGGTGAGGCAGAACACCACAGCGGCCACAATGGCCATATAGGCGATAACGGCCCCCAATGAAATCTTCTTGTTCAAGATCAAGCCTCCTTGGGATGGATCCCGGGGCATGGTGGAAGGACAACCCCGGTGAAAGTGGGTTCAGCTCTTATGGCCTCAAAGGGCCAGAAGTGCCGAAAGGGCTGGAAGTATTATAGCACGGGGGCGTGGAAAAGAAAAGAAACAATCCGTTAAAAATCCTGGCGAGACGAGGGTAGCGGCCTGGGGGCGGAAGGGCGTGAAGAAGGATTTTCCATCAAAAAGGCAGGAATGACTTTCATTTCGGGGAAAACCATGGTATAATAACAAAAAATAGCGTCAACAACAGGGAATGTGAAGCGGTTCAGGCCCCGGATGCGGTTCTGGAGGGCCTGCCTGTATTTATGCCCTGGGGACGGATCTGTGGTATAATATCGCTGTAGACAACTCAGAATACACATATAAGAGGAAGGGTTCTTTCCGCCGTTCCCGGGATGGGAAGAGCCATATGTTTGTACATAGCCGCGCCGCGGCGGAATACCACAAAAGGGAGCTTTGATATTGAATAAATTCATTGTCACAGGGGGCCATGAGCTCCACGGAACGGTAAAAATCGGCGGCGCCAAAAACGCCGCAGTAGCCATAATCCCCGCCACAGTGCTGGCAAGGGGAAAATGCGTCATTGATAATATCCCCAATATCAGCGATGTTACCCTGCTTCTGAAAATGCTCACCGAGATGGGGGCTACAGTGCGGATGCTGGGGAAAAAGACGGTGGAGATCGATACCACCCATCTTACCTCCCACACGGTT
Source organism: Oscillospiraceae bacterium (assembly GCA_019423445.1). GTDB lineage: Bacteria > Bacillota > Clostridia > Oscillospirales > Ruminococcaceae > Angelakisella. Next base: position 1,646 of record JAHZBJ010000003.1, on the reverse strand, counting down.
CCCTATGATTTGGCAAAAAACATACGGGCCAGCTATTACTTTATCGGCTCCCTTTTGGGACGCTGCGGCGAAGCCAGCGTTTCCGTGCCGGGAGGATGCAATTTCGGCGTGCGGCCCATCGATCAGCACATCAAAGGCTTTGAGGCGATGGGCGCTTCGGTGGAGATCGACAAGGGTATGATCAACGCCAGGGCGGATCAGCTCCGGGGGGTCCATGTCTATTTCGACGTGGTCACGGTAGGAGCCACCATCAACGTGATGCTGGCGGCGGTGCGGGCCAAGGGCCTTACCATTCTGGAGAATGTGGCCAAGGAGCCCCATATCGTGGACCTTGCAAACTTCCTCAACTCCATGGGGGCGGACGTCCGGGGCGCCGGCACCGACGTCATCAAGATCCATGGAGTGGATGTGATGCACGGGGCCAATTACACCATCATTCCGGACCAGATTGAAGCCGGAACCTATATGGCCGCCGCGGTGGCTGCGGGAGGCAGCATCCGGGTGGAAAATGTTATCCCCAAGCATATGGAGCCCATTACCGCCCGGCTTCGGGCTGCCGGCGCCCAGATCGAGGAGGGGGACGACTGGCTCCAGGTGGCCCGGTTTGGGCCGATCCAGAAGATCAATGTCAAAACCACTCCCCATCCAGGCTTCCCCACCGATATGCAGCCCCAGATGGCCGCCATGCTCACCCTGGCCCAGGGAACCAGTATCATCACCGAGGGTGTTTGGGACAACCGCTTTAAATATGTGGATGAACTGAACCGTTTGGGGGCGAAGATCACTGTGGACGGCAAGGTGGCGGTAATCGAGGGAGTAGAGTACCTTACTGGGGCCCCGGTGAAGGCCACCGATCTTCGGGGCGGCGCCGCCATGATTATTGCAGGGCTTATCGCCCGGGGAACCACTCAGATTGAGGAGATTATCCACATCGAGCGGGGATATGAGGATGTGGTGGAAAAGATCACCGCCCTGGGCGGGGATATGAAGAGGATCACCGTCCCGGACAGCGAGCTCTCCAAAGCTTTGTAACCAGGAACCGAATACAGGGGCTGCCCCGGAAGGCGCAGCCCCCTTTGCGTGTCCGGAAGACCCGAAAAGGAGGAACTATGGGGTACCGCCATCTTTTGTTTGACGCCGATAACACCCTGTTGGATTTTGACGCCTGTGAGGCGGCCGCTCTGGAGCGGCTTTTTCAGGAGATGGGGCTGCCCTGGAGCAGGGAGTCCGCCGCCGTCTACCATACCGCCAACGAGGCCCTTTGGAGGGCTCTGGAGCGTGGGGAGCTGACCCAACAGGAACTGTTGGACACCCGGTTTGCCGTGGCATTCCAGAAGCTGGGCCTTGAGGCGGATGGAAGGAAGGCCGAGGCCCGGTACCGGGAGTTTCTGGGGGAGGGAGCTTTTCTCATGCCCGGAGCCGAGGAGGTCTGCCGGGAGCTGGCGGAAGACCACAGCCTCTGGATCGTTACCAACGGCATCTCCGGCACCCAGCGCAGCCGTCTTGCCCGGTCGGGGCTGGACCGGTGGTTCCAGGGGATTTTCATCTCGGGAGAAATGGGAGTCCAAAAGCCCCAGCCGGAGTATTTTGACCGGGTGATGGGGGCTTTGGGGCAGCCCGATCCCCGAGAGGTGCTCCTCATTGGG
>JAHZBJ010000030.1:18251-19891 GCA_019423445.1 Oscillospiraceae bacterium | reverse complement strand
GCACGACAGACTCTGACTCTGTTTGTCTGGGTTCGAATCCTAGTCGGGCAACCACCGGGAAAGCCCGGAGCTCAATCGAGCTCCGGGCTTTTTTCATTTTTACCACAGGAGGCGGCCTTGGGGCCGCCTGTGTACATAGAGACTGAGACTGCGCTTTCCGGCCGGGAATGCGGTCCACGGACCTGTTCGGAGAGAGGTCTGCGGACCGCGCTTTTTGTTTTTATACAAGAAAAGGACGGCGGCCGGAGCTGGGAGAAGACAAATTTTGGGGGATACCCCATGGGAGGTTAAAGAGATGAGTGTTTACAGCATTACCTTCAGCCCCACAGGCGGGACCGAAAAAGCGGCGGCAGCTCTGGCAAAAGCTCTGGGGGAAGAGCCTCGTCAGGTGGATCTTACCGATGCCGCTCTGGATTTCCAGAAGGTGGCCTTTGGCCCGGAAGATGTTTGTTTAGTGGCGGTGCCCTCTTTTGCAGGCAGGGTCCCGGCGACGGCCACCTCCAGGCTGGAGCAGATAAAGGGCGGCGGCGCGGCGGCGGTCCTGATGACAGTATACGGCAACCGCGCCTATGAGGATACCCTGGTGGAACTGCGGGATATTCTGACCAAAGCAGGCTTCCGCTGCGTGGCGGCAGTGTCGGCGGTGGCGCAGCACTCCATCGTGGGACGGTTTGGTGCCGGCCGCCCAGACCAAGAGGATTGCCGGGAGCTGGAGGCTTTCGGGAAAAAGATCCGAGAGAAGCTGGAAGGCAGCGACGCCTTCCGGGAGCCTGAAATCCCTGGGAACCGTCCCTACAAGGCCTACGGCAGCTCCGCCATCAAGCCTCAGGGGGATGAGGACTGCATCCGGTGCGGCATCTGCGCTGCCCGGTGCCCGGTGGGAGCCATCCCTGTGGCAACCCCTGCGGCGGTGGATGCGGAGAAGTGCATCTCCTGTATGCGGTGCGTGGCCATCTGCCCCAGAGGCGCCAGAAAGGTGCCCCAGGAACTTGTGGATGCTCTGGCCCAGAGGCTGGAAAAAGTTTGCCAGGAAAGGAAGAACAATCAGTTGTTCCTCTGATCCGGCTGGTTGGAAAAAACCAAAGGGAGGCGAAAAACGCCTCCCTTTGGTTTTAATTATCATTCAGGCAACGGTGTGGATCCGGACCTCAGGATCGGCGCTCCAGGTTGGCTTGAGTCCGGAAAAACCTATGCGCCCAGCCGCTGACTGAGCCCATAGGTTTTTTCATAGGGTCAATTGATCTCCGCCGGAAAGATTCAGTCGTTCCAGCCCCAGATGCGGATAAGCATCTGATTGGTATAGGCATAGGCGCTTGCCGGGAAGTTCCGCAGGTCTGCGGTGTTGGAGTCCACCAGGTAGTCCACTGTCTCCCCGTCCTGTTCCACCGTATCCACGATAAGCACCGTGTGGCGCCAATCCTCCCCGATACCCAGATGGATGACGTCTCCGGGCTGGCCGCTGTAATAAGGGGCGTCTGCTGTGGCCAAAAGGCCATAGCCTTGGTTCTGTTGGACGTAGGTGAGGAATTCGTCCACCGCCGACCAAGAGGCGGAACGGCCGGCGGCGCCGGGAAGGTTGTTGGGGGTCTCCCCGTACCACTTCCCCAGGGCGGCGCCGTAGGGATCCATAGGGACCCCCC
>JAHZBJ010000030.1:11510-18241 GCA_019423445.1 Oscillospiraceae bacterium | reverse complement strand
GGAGGCATTGGGAAACGAAATTTTGGCAATTGCCGCCGTAACGGCTGTAGTCCGCCCACTGGTCGTTTCGGTCCCCCACCCAGGCATGGGCGTACTCCACCGCCGCCTGGCGGTCATAGGGGTGATAGGCGGTTTCTTCTTCTTCTTCGCTGCCCTGGGTCAAACGCCGGAGGGTGTCGGCTTGGGCTTCCTCCAGCAGCAGTTCCAGCTGCCGCTCATAGGAGTCTCGGACGATCCCCTCCGCCGGGGAGGCGCTTTCCCCACCGGACTCCGCCTCCCGTCCAGGGAGGAAGGAACGCCCCATCAGGCGGAAGTAGAGGCTGTCCATCTGCATATGCCGTTCCAGCAGCCAGCCCTGGTCGGTTTTGGTCATGGAGAACTGGTGACGAACCCCGAAACTTTCCGAGTCCACCTGGGGATGAGCGGCGAAGTTCTGCACCGAGTCCTCTTCCGCCGACACGGACACCCGGCCATCCTCGTCGGTTTCCACGCTGGTGATGGTAAGTGTGTAATGGTAGCCTGCCAGGGATAGGTCGGTGCGCTGCATTTCCCGAATCCCTGAGAGATATTTCCAAATGATAAAGTTTCCCTCAGCCTGGTCCGCCGCCTCAGAGGTGAACAGGAAGGATGGGTCCTCTGGCGAGAGGCGGGCCAGGGATTCATAATAGGTGTTCATGTAATCCAGAAGCAGCTGTTCCTGGTCCGCTGTCAGAGGCTCTGCCTCCGCCTCGTAGGCGATGGAGCCGCTTCCCAGGGGTTCAAGAGGCTGGGTTTCCTCTGATTCCGGGGAAGGGAGGGAGGCCGCTTGAGAGGAAGGAGGTTGGGAGGAGCTTGGGGCAAGGGGGCCGCAGGCGCTTAGAACAGCGGTCAAAAGCAGGACCAGAGCCGTTCCCCGAAAGAAGAACGAAGTCATTTTCACATCCGCTCCTTTAAAAACAGAGGGATTTTCCGCCGGCCGTGCCAGGCGGCGGAGTGCCATTACAATTTTAACATCTTGCCCATAAGGGTCAAGTAAATATTCCATGAATAATGGCAGCAAAAAGAAGGTGGAAGAGTGAAAATATATGAAAAAACGGAATAAGGAGTGTCACTTCCTGCTTTGATGAAAGAGGGATGTTCAAGGAGAAGTGAGAAACAGAAAAAACGAATGGATGTATTTCAATACAATTATGCGGCCTATAACTCGAAGATTATTCTCTCGGAAAACAATTTTGACAATCACAATAGTGCATGAAAATTAGATTTTTTATTTGTGCACTTTTGCAGATTGTGGCATTGGGAAAATTGACTAAGAACAAAGTCAATAATTGTAACTTCTCCCGAAAACCCTAAAAAATCTTTTTGTTTTGCTGGAAGAGGAAGAAAAAACTTGCAAAAGTTCACCCCTTGGGTTAAGATATAGTGGGTGAAATTTCGGTTTCAAATAAATATGGAGGTGTACGTATGAAAATACAGTTTACGGAGACCATCCTCCGGGATGCGAACCAATCCCTCATCGCCACCCGCCTCCCGTTCTCCAAGTTCGAACCCATTCTTGGGGAGCTGGACAAGGCCGGTTACTATTCTCTGGAGTGCTGGGGCGGAGCCACCTTCGACTCCTGCCTGCGCTACCTGAATGAAGACCCCTGGGAGCGGCTGCGGAAGATCCGCAAGGCCTGCCCCAACACCAAGCTCCAGATGCTGCTGAGAGGCCAGAACCTCCTGGGCTACAAGCACTATCCCGACGACGTGGTCCGCCGCTTTGTTGCCAAATCGGTGGAAAACGGCATGGACATCATCCGCATCTTCGACGCCCTCAACGACATGCGCAACATCGAAGTGGCGGTGGATGAGACCATTAAGCGGGGCGCCATCGCCTCCGGCGCCATCTGCTTCACCATCAGCCCCATCCACAACCTGGAGAGCTATGTCAAAGTGGGCAAGCAGATGAAGGACATGGGTGTTTCCACCATTGCCATCAAGGACATGGCCGGCATTATGGGTCCCACCGAGGCCTATGATCTGGTCAAGGCCCTGAAGGAAGAGGTAAAGCTCCCGGTAGTGGTACATACCCACAGCACCACCGGTTTGGGCACCGCCACCCTGCTGAAGGCTGCTGAAGCCGGCGCCGACGTTATCGACACCGCCATCTCCAGCTTCTCCGGCGGCACCAGCCAGCCCCCCACCGAGACCATGGCCTACATGCTGCGCCAGGCCGGCTTCGAGGTCGACCTGAACGACAAGGCGGTGAAGGCGGTCAACGACTTCTTCAAACCTATCCAGGCGGAGTACCTCAAGAGCGGCCAGCTGAACCCCGTGGTAATGGCTACCGACACCGACGCCCTGGTTTATCAGGTCCCCGGCGGGATGCTTTCCAACCTGGTGGCTCAGCTCACCGCCCAGAAAAAGCTGGATAAGCTTCCTGAAGTGCTGGCAGAGACCCCCCGTGTCCGTGAGGACCTGGGCTATCCTCCCCTTGTGACTCCCATGAGCCAGATGGTGGGTGTTCAGGCCACTGCCAACGTTCTGGCCGGCGAGCGGTACAAGAACGTCTCCAAGGAGATCAAGTCCTACCTCCGGGGCGAGTACGGCCAGGCCCCCGGCAAGATCAATGAGGAAGTCCGCAAGAAGATCCTGGGCGACGAGCCTGTGATCACCGGCCGCTTTGCCGATACCCTGGAGCCCGGCTTCGAGAAGGCCAAGGCTGAAATCGGCGCCAAGGCCCGCAGCGAGGAAGATGTGCTGTCTTACATCGCTTTCCCTGCCCAGGCGGAAGCGTTCTTCGACAAGCGGGAGGCTAAGGAAAAGAACACTTACAGCTATGCTGTTAAGCAAATCCAGTGAACTATGAGGAGGGTTTTCGCACATGATTTCTGACAAGGTATTGCTTACCTTCGGCGAGTCCCTGTTGCTTTCCGGTATTGGAATGCTGGTGGTGTTCATGGAGCTGATTGCGCTGGCTCTGATGATCATCGTCCTTTCCAAGGTTCTCGGCACAGTAACGGGAAGAAAAAAAGCTGAGGCCCCGGCGGCCCCCGCTCCGGCTGCGGCTCCAGCTGCCCCTCAGGCAGCCCCTGCCGCCCCGGTGGTCCCCGGCGTGTTGCTGGAAGGGGTGGATGAGCGGTCCGCCGCTGTTATCATGGCCATTGTGAGCCAGAAGTCCGGTATTCCCCTGAACCGTCTCTCTTTCCGTTCCATCAAGGCTGCCCCCGTGATCCTGGAGGGTCTGGATGAAGCCACTGCCCGGGAGGTTATGGCAGCCGTCAGTAAGGAAAAAGGAATTCCCCTGGAGCGCCTGAGCTTCAATTCCATTAAAAAAGTTGATTGAGGAGGAAAATCATCATGAAATACGTTGTGACTCTGAATGGCAAGAACTATGAGGTGGATGTTACCGAAACTCAGGCCGAGATCCTGAACACCACTGTGGCTGCTGCCCCTGTGGCTGCTCCCGCCCCTGTGGCCGCTCCTGCTCCTGTGGCTGCCCCCGCTGCCGCTCCTGCTCCTGCCGCTGCCCCCGCTGCCGCTCCTGCTGACGGCGCCAAGGTGGTAGCCCCCATGCCCGGCACCGTCCTCGCCGTCAAGGCTCCTGTTGGAACCGCTGTTAAGGCTGGCGACGTGGTTATCGTGCTGGAAGCCATGAAGATGGAAAACGACATCGTGGCCCCTGTGGACGGCACCGTCAAGCAGGTGCTGGTAGCCAAGGGAAGCACTGTGAATACCGACGATGTTCTTGCCGTCCTGGGCTGATGCTGGGGAGGAAAGAAGAATATGAATTTTTTTGAAATCATTGCACAGACCTTTGCGGAATCCGGCTTTGCCGCCATCACCTGGCAGCAGGCCGTGATGATTCTGGTCTCCTTCGTGCTGATGTACCTGGCCATCGGCAGAGGCTTTGAACCTCTGCTCCTTCTGCCCATCGCCTTCGGCATGATGCTGGCAAACCTCCCTCTGGCGGGGCTGATGTACGATGCCACCGCCGACGGTCTGGCTTGGTACAACTCCGGTGTGTTGCGGATTATCTACTCCGGCGTCAAGTCCAGCCTCTTCCCCTGCCTCATCTTCATGGGCGTGGGCGCCATGACCGACTTCGGCCCCCTGATCGCCAACCCCATCAGCCTGCTTCTGGGCGCTGCCGCTCAGTTCGGCATCTATGTGGCCTTCACCCTGGCCAACTTCCTGGGCAATGTCATCACCGTGAATGGTGAGCCCCTCTTCACCGCCGCCCAGGCTGCCGCCATCGGCATCATCGGCGGCGCCGACGGCCCCACCGCCATCTTCCTGGCCAACAACCTGGCGCCGGAGCTGCTGGCTCCCATCGCCGTGGCCGCCTACTCCTACATGGCCCTGATCCCCCTGATCCAGCCCCCCATTATGCGGGCCCTCACCACCAAGAAGGAGCGGGAGACCAAGATGGCCCAGCTCCGCCCTGTGAGCAAGGTGGAGAAGATCATCTTCCCCGTGGTGGTCACCGTTTTCTGCGTCCTGCTGCTGCCCTCCGTTGCCCCCCTGATCGGTATGCTGATGCTGGGCAACCTGTTCCGTGAGGCCGGCTGTGTGGAGCGTCTCTCCGACACCGCCCAGAACGCCCTGTGCAACATCGTCACCATCATGCTGGGCACCACCGTTGGCGCCACCGCCGACGGCCTGATCTTCCTCCGGCCCCAGACGCTGGGCATCATCGCCCTGGGCCTCTTCGCCTTCTGCTTCTCCACTGTGGGCGGCGTCCTGCTGGGCAAGGTGCTGTACTATGTCACCGGCGGCAAGATCAACCCCCTCATCGGCTCCGCCGGCGTGTCCGCCGTCCCCATGGCCGCCCGTGTTTCCCAGGTGGAAGGCCGCAAGGCCAACCCCACCAACTTCCTGCTGATGCACGCCATGGGCCCCAACGTGGCCGGCGTGATCGGCTCCGCCGTGGCCGCAGGCTTCCTGCTGCTGATGTTCGGCAAATAATTCCTGGTTTTTACATAGAAAGCCCCCGGTATTCCTGCCGGGGGCTTTCTTCTGTCCGGGTTGCCCTGGGCACTTGCCCGCTCATTTTCTGTCTGATAAAATGGGGGTGAAGGGGGGAGCAGAGGATGAGAAAGCAGAAACCGGAAAAAGAGCCCCGGTGGTATCTTCTCTGGTATGCCACGGCAGGGATGTGGTGCGTCACCTTTCTGGGGAACCTTTTGGGCGGCAGTGGCCCTTATTTGGGATGGATCATGGTGGTCCAGTTTCTGAACATCTGGGTCAACCTGGGGGCCGGAATCGTCAACGCCAGGCGCTACCGGGAAAAATATCACAGTGGAGAAGAATAACCCGGGACACTACCCTTCAGCGGAACAAAAGGCCCTCCAATGGCTTCAGCCATTGGAGGGCCTTTTTGCTGTAAAATCAAAGGTCTTTTTCCTGGCAGAGCCAGCCTACCCCGTACATCCGGACCTCCCCCCGGGTGACAAAACCCAGGCGGCGGTAAAGGGCCAGAGCGGCGGGGTTTTCCCGGCTCACCAGAAGGCGGATGGTATCGAAGCCCCGGCGGGGGGCATCTTTCAAAATGTGGAGCACCAGTTCCCGAGCCAGTCCCTTGCCCTGAAGATCCCTGCGGATTCCTACCCGGGCCAGTTCGCAGCTGCGCCGGGCAGCCTGGTTCCAGCAGGTAAGGGGGCGGATATCCGGGTCATCCTCCCCTGCGGAGGCAGCCCCCCAAAGCTCCCCTTCCGGTCCCCGAAGGCAGTAGAGAGAACCCCGGGCGATGTCCCCGGCCACCAACTCCAGGGACGGGTAGTCCTGGTTCCAGGTGCAGCCAGGGGTCCCCAGCAGAGAACGGTAAAGAAGGAATACCTCCTCCTCGTCACCGAGATGTGCCGGGGTGATGGTAAAACCGTCCATGGGACCTCCTTTCCGGCCTGTCAGGAGTGGGCCTTTACAAACTCTTGGAGTTCCGCCACCCGGTCAGTGCGCTCCCAGGCCACATCCAGGTCGGTGCGGCCCATGTGGCCGTAGGCGGCCAGCTGGCGGTAGATGGGCCGGCGCAGGTCCAGATCCCGGATAATGGAGGAGGGGCGCAGGTCAAACACTGCCTCAACCGCCTGTTCCAGCAGCTCGTCGGGGACGGTGCCGGTACCGTAGCTGTCTACACAGACAGACACCGGCCGCGCCACCCCAATGGCATAAGCCAGCTGGATCTGGCAGCGGCGGCAGAGGCCGGCGGCAACCAGGTTCTTGGCAGCCCAGCGGGCGGCGTAGGCAGCAGAGCGGTCCACCTTGGTGGGGTCTTTGCCGGAGAAGGCGCCGCCGCCGTGGCTGCCCCAACCGCCGTAGGTGTCCACGATAATCTTCCGGCCGGTGAGGCCGCTGTCTCCGTGGGGGCCGCCTACCACAAAGCGGCCGGTGGGGTTGATCAGATATTTGCAGTTCCGGCGCAGTTCCTCCGGGACTACCGGCTCAATCACATGGCGGATGATGTCGGCCCGGATCTGCTCCTGGGTCACGTCCTCGCTGTGCTGGGTGCTCACCACAATGGTGCTGATCTCCACCGGGCGGCCGTCCTCGTACCGGGCCGTTACCTGGGTCTTGCCGTCGGGGCGCAGGTAGGGGAGGGTGCCGTCCTTCCGGACCTGGCTGAGCCGCCGGGCCAGCTTGTGGGCGTAGGAGATGGTCAGGGGCATCAGCTCAGGGGTCTCGTCGCAAGCGTAGCCGAACATCATTCCCTGGTCCCCGGCGCCGTTTTCATCCTCCCCGCCGCTCTCCTTGGCTTCAGCGGAACGGTCCAC
>JAHZBJ010000030.1:8729-11500 GCA_019423445.1 Oscillospiraceae bacterium | reverse complement strand
GGGGCGATATCAGGGGACTGGTCGTGAATGGAAGTGATGACCCCGCAGGTGGAGCCGTCAAAGCCATATTTGGCCCGGTCATAGCCGATGTCCAGGATAATGTCCCGGGCCACCTTGGCAATGTCCACATAGCAGTGGGTGGAGATTTCCCCCATCACCTGGACCAAGCCGGTGGTGCAGGTGGTCTCGCAGGCCACACGGCCCATGGGGTCTTCCCGAAGGATGGCGTCCAGAATACCGTCGGAAATCTGGTCGCAGATTTTGTCGGGGTGGCCTTCGGTCACCGATTCGCTGGTAAAATAGTAGTTCCTCATGATGTGCTTCCTTTCTGCTGCCGCTGGGGTACGTCCTTGCCTCTAGAAGGGGCTCCCAAAGGAGGGGATAACAAAAAGCGCCCGGACGAAACCATCCGAGCGCATATCGTTCTCATCTCCCGGATTGCTCCGCAGGATTTGGCACCTTGCCTTTCGGCAGGTTGTCGGGCTTCACAGGGCCTGTTCCCTCCGCCGCTCTTGATAAGGACATATTCAATTTACAGGGCTTTTGCAAAGGGTATTTTACTCTATCTCTTTTATTTTGTGAACACGGGGCGGCTCTTTTTGTCGAAGACGGTATATTCCTTGATGAAGACCGAGAGCCGCTTGTAGAGGAGCAGGGTGATCACCGAGAGAATGCAGCCCTTGATAAGGTTAAAGGGCAGGGCGCCGAAGATGATGTAGGTATCCACGCTGCCGATGAGGGGATTGATGGCGGAGCAGGCGGAGAGGATATCCTCAATGGGCATCACCTGGGAAAAGAAGGGGATGAGCATGTACTTGTTGGTGAAGCATCCCACAATGGCCATGACCACGGTGCCCAGGGCCATGCCGGTGACGGCGCCCTTCTTGGTGTGGACCCGGCGGTAGGTCAGGGAGGCCACAACGCAGAAGGCAGAGGTCATGAGAAAGTCTCCGATTTCACCCACATAGCCGGTGGTGGTGGAGAAGGAGTGGATGATATCCTTCACCAGGGTGATGAGGATGGCGGAGACAGGTCCGAACATAAAGGCAGCCAGAAGGCTGACGGCGCCGCTCAGGTCCACTTTCAGGAAGGGCGGCATAAAGGGCAGGGGAAACTCAAAGAACATGACAATGGTGGCGATGGCGGCGAACATGGCGCTGTAGGTGATTTTCTTGGTGCGGGTAAGGCTGCTGGACATAGTTGATCCCTCCAAAAAATAACTGGATTCCCGGCCCGGATGAGTTGGGCCAGCCGTACTTTTTGGCTTGCTCGGGGAAAAAGAAAGCCCTCCGTGCATTGGTCTGCACAGAGGGCGTGGCGGCTGAACTCAGGGGCATTGCCCCCAATTCCGGCTTCCGTTTCTTTCATCCAGACTGTACTGTCGGTACCGGATTCACACCGGTTCGGCCCGCCCTCTAGAAAGGCCGGCTCGCGGAACTTGTGGCCACAAGGACCCATCACCGCCGGTGGGGAATTTCACCCCGCCCTGAAACAAAACCAACTATAGTATACCACGCCGCCGGGATTTGTCAAGGAGGGCCCGGAAGGCCGGGAGCCGGGTCCGTGAGCAAAAGGGTACAGAGGTGCCGGGTTTTGCCCCGCTCTCAGAAGGCCGTATCTGCAGCCGGGTCCGTGAGCAAAAGGGTACAGAGGTGCCGGGTTTTGCTCCGCTCTCAGGCAGGCCCCATCCCCAGCCGGGTCCGCGAGAAAGGACCCCAGGGCACCGGATTTCCTGCTTTGGCATAGGATGGGGGGAAAACCGTGCAGAAAAGGAGGGCTTTTTTATGATGAGCGTGACAAAAGGGGTTTTGCTGCTGGTGGCTGGGTATCTTGCGGCGGTGGGATTGGCCCAGATCTGCGTCACCATCGGGAAATGGCTCAGCGCCGCATCCACCCTGGAGCACTGCTGGCTGCTGGTGGTGGCGACCCCCCGGGATCAGGAGATGGAGGTACGGCTCCGCCAGGCCTGGAGCCAGGCGGTGAACACCCCGGCCATGGACGGGGTGCGGATGGCGGTGGTAGACGGCGGCGCCGACGAGGAGACCCTTGGTGTCTGCCGGTGCTTCTGCCGGGAAAAGGGAGTCCCGCTGGTGACGGTGGGGGAAGCGGGGGAACTGTTGGGCCGCCGCTGAAGAGACCCTGGCGGGGCTTTTCCCCAGGCTGTTTTTGTATTATAATGGGGAACAGAAAAACGGCCTGGGGAAGGAGGTGTCGGCGTGGAGGAAAAGCCCCTGGAACATCTGGAGGGAACGGTGGAGGATGTGGTTTACCACAACGAGGATACCGGGTTCACCGTCCTGGAGGTGGCGGTAGAGGATGAACTGGTGACAGTAGTGGGGCAGACCGCTGACATCGCCGCCGGAGAGGAGATCAGCGCCGAGGGAGGATACACCGTACATCCCAAGTTCGGCCAGCAGTTCAAAGCAGAAGTGATCCAGCGGACCCTTCCCTCCACCGCCAACGCCATTCTGAAATATCTGGCCTCGGGGGCCATTAAGGGGGTGGGTCCAGCCCTTGCCAGGCGGCTGGTGGACCGCTTTGGGGACAGCACTTTGGAGATCATGGAAAAGGACCCGCCGCGGCTTCAGGAGGTCCGGGGCATCTCGGAGCAGAAGGCCCGGGCCATGGGGGAGGAATTCGCCCGGCTCTTCGGCATTCGCTCGGTGATGCTTTTTCTCAGCAGCTGCGGTCTCTCAGCCTCCACCGCCATCCAGGTCTGGAAGCGGTGGGGCGGCCCCGCTGTGGAACTCATCCGGGACAACCCCTATGTC
>JAHZBJ010000030.1:0-8683 GCA_019423445.1 Oscillospiraceae bacterium | reverse complement strand
ACGAGATCGGTCTGGACTTTGAAGCCGCCGACGAGATGGCGGACCGGTTCCAGATCCCGGCGGACAGCTACAAGCGCCTTTCCGCCGGCGTGCGGTATATCCTGCGCCACAACAGCCGCCAGGGCCACACCTGTCTGCCCCGGGAGACCCTGGAGAGCCTGACCTCCCAGTATCTGGAGATCACCCGGGACCAGGCCGCCGAGACCACCGCCGCCATGGAGGAGGAAGGAAGCCTGGTGTCCTGGTCCGGGGGCGGGAAGGAGTACCTTTACCTTCCGGAGCTTTTCGCCGCCGAGACCACCATCGCCGGGCGGGTGGCTCTGATGCTCCAGCTGGCGGCCCCGGAGGAACGGGACTGGGAGAAGGAGCTGGACCGGCTGGAGGAGGCCCAGGGGATCCGGTACGGGACCCAGCAGCGCCGGGCCATCCGGGAGGCCATGGAAAATCCGGTATTTATCCTCACTGGCGGCCCCGGAACCGGCAAAACCACTGCCCTTAACGGTATCCTGACCCTTTTGGAAGAGGAAGGGATGAAGGTGGCCCTGGCGGCTCCCACCGGCCGGGCGGCCAAGCGGATGACCGAGGTGACCGGCCGGGAGGCCAAGACCATCCACCGGCTCCTGGAGGTGGAACCATTTCAGGAGACCCTCACCTTCAAGCGCAACGAGAAGAACCCCCTTCCTGCCGATGCGGTGATTGTGGATGAGATGAGTATGGTGGACACCCTCATTATGGAGTCGTTGTTCCGGGGGATGCGCCTGGGGGCGAAGCTCATCCTGGTGGGGGACAGCGACCAGCTTCCATCGGTGGCGGCTGGGAACGTCCTGGGGGATCTGGTGGCCAGCGGTCTGGTCCCCACCGTCCATCTGGATCAGGTGTTCCGTCAGGCAGCCCAAAGCCTCATCGTGGTCAATGCCCACGCCATTGTGGGGGGAGAGCTGCCGGACCTGTCCAAGAAGGACCGCGACTTCTTCTTCCTGCCCCGGCAGGACCCGTCCCAGGTTCAGGAGCTGGTGGCGGATCTCTGCGCCAGGCGCCTGCCCCAGAGCTACGGGCTCAGCCCCCTCTGGGACATTCAGGTCATCACTCCCATGAAGCAGGGACCCCTGGGGACCCGGGAACTGAACCGGGTTCTCCAGGCCCGGCTCAATCCCCCGGACCGGCAGAAAAGCGAGTTCACCGCCCTGGGGCGGACCCTTCGGGAGGGGGACAAGGTGATGCAGATCCGCAACAACTACGATCTCCTCTGGAAGGACAGCCAGGGCCGGGAGGGTCAGGGAATCTTCAACGGGGATATCGGGGTGGTGGAGATGATCGACCCTTCCTCCAAAACCATTCTGGTGCAGTTTGACGATGTGACGGCTCCCTATTCCTTTGATGCCGCCGACCAGCTGGAACACGCTTATGCCATCACTGTTCACAAAAGCCAGGGGAGCGAGTTTGAGGCGGTGGTGATGCCCCTGATGGGCAGCCACCGGAAGCTCCACTACCGGAACCTGCTTTACACCGCCGTCACCCGGGCCCGGCGGCTGCTGGTGATGACAGGGGAGAAGGCCACCGTGGCGGAAATGGTGGCCAACAACCGCAGGACCCGGCGGTATACCAATCTTCGGGCTATGCTGGAGGAGGCGGTCAGCCATGGGGATTCTTGACCGGGGACGGGCCCTGCTGTGGCCGGAGCGCTGCATTCTCTGCGGCGGGGCGGTGGCCTACGGAGAGGACTGCTGTGACCTCTGCCGGAAACGGACCCCCTTTCTCCAGCAAGAGGTCCGGCTCCGGGGACGGCGGACAGTGGCGGTGTGGCGGTACGGCGGCCCGCCTTCCAGGGCGGTCAGCCGCTTCAAGTTTCGTGGGGATATGGATACCGGAAGAAAGATCGCCCGCCGGATGGCCTGGGCCTTGCGCCGCCAGTGTCCGGACTTTGCCCCGGACTGGGTGACCTTTGTCCCGATGCCGGAGGAACGGCTCCGCCAGAGGGGTTACAACCAGGCCGAACTTCTGGCCCGGTGGACGGCAAAGGAGCTGGGCCTTCCGGTGATCCCGGTTCTGGAACGGGAAGGGGTCCTGACCCAGCATCAGCTGCCTGTTTCTTTCCGTAGAAAGGGGGCTGCGGCTTCCTTTTCCCTGCCCGGGGAAAGGGAGGAGCTGGTTCGGGGGCGGCGGGTTCTTCTGGTGGATGACATTGTCACCACCGGAGGCACGGTGGATGCCTGCGCCCGGCTGCTGGAAAGGGCTGGAGCCCTGGAGGTTGCAGTGTTGGCCGCGGTGAGGGCGGAGGACTGAGACCGCCTTTCTTGCCGCATAATCCCTCCCCCGCCGGCCCAAACTGTGAGAAGCGGGATCATTCACAGGGCGTTCGCAAAATCTTTTGACAATAGACATAAAACCATGCTACAATTTGGTACGATGACCAATTATGCCCGCCTTTATGGAGGCGGGGAAATGAGGATACAAAGGGGAGTTGGAACCGTGTTTAGCAATGACATCGGCATTGACCTTGGCACAGCCACCACGCTGATCTATGTGGCGGGCAAGGGCATCGTTCTCAAGGAGCCTTCCATCGTGGCGCTGGATGCCCGGACCAATAAGGTTATGGCTGTGGGCCAGTCGGCCTATGAGATGCTGGGGAAGACCTCCGACCTGATCCGTGTGGTACGGCCCCTGGAGGATGGGGTCATCTCCGATTACGAGGTCACTGAGGAGATGCTGAAGCATTTCTTTAAGAAGATCAATCCCAGCAAGTTCTTTAAGCCCCGGGTCTGCGTCTGCGTTCCCTCGGCGATCACTGAGGTGGAGTCCCGGGCGGTCATTGACACTGTCATCTCCTCCGGCGCCCGGAACGTGTTCCTCATTGAGGAACCGGTGGCGGCGGCTATCGGGGCCGGCATCGACATCACCGTTCCCGGCGGCGTGGCCGTTCTGGACATCGGCGGCGGCACCAGCGATATCGCGGTTCTCTCCCTCAACGGCATTGTCTGCAAGACCAGCCTCAAGATGGCGGGGAACACCTTCAACAAAGCCATCATCAAATATATCCGCAGCACTTATAACGTCCTTATCGGCGACAACACCGCCGACCGCATCAAGCGGGACATCGCCACCGTCTGGCCCGAGGACGCCACCACCGATGAGTATGAGGTAAAGGGCCGCAACCTGGTTACCGGGCTTCCCCAGCGCATCACCATCACCAGCCAGGAGCTGATCGAGTCCCTGGCCGCGGAGGTGGAACATATCATCCTGGCCCTCCAGTCGGTGCTGGAGCGCACCCCTCCTGAGCTGGTGGCCGACATTGAGCAAAACGGCCTTCTCATGACCGGCGGCGGCAGTATGCTGGGGGGGATGGACAAGCTTATCAGCAGCCGGATCCGCATCCAGGCGCGCCTGGCGGAGAACCCCGTGGAAGCGGTGGCGGTGGGCACCGGCCTTTCCTTCGATTACCTGGGCAAGCTTTACGATGGGTTTGTCACCTATACCAACTATTCTTCCAAATAAAAATATCCACACGCAATGCGCCCGGAGGCAGGAAATCCCTGTCTCCGGGTATTTTTCTTTGGGAGTTCCCCACAGCTTCCATGGAGCAGTTTCCTCCCGGCGGACGGTTGAGAAACACCCTGCATATTTTGTGCCTTCACCCTCATATTTTCAAACAGTTATAGAAGGACAGAGGAGGCCGGAGGAATGACAATGGCGGGGATCAGATGGAAGGCGTGTCTGGCAGCGGCGATGGCTGCCCTGATGCTCCTGGGAGGAGGGTGCGGCGGAGGAAAGGAACAGCCCGCCCCAGCCCCTTCCCAAGAGGCGGAAGAGGCGGAACCCCTGGGAGAGGGGCGCTTTCTGGCGGGGGGCAAAAGCCTGCTGAACCAACAACAGAGGGAGCTGCTGCTGGGGTTTTTCCAGTGGTGGTATGGCGCTCTGGCCCGCCTTGAGGTAGGGGGGATGGAGGACCTTTTTGCCCTGCCGGGGCAGGAGGAGCGGGACGAGGCCACCCTGACCTACCTGATTGGGGTGCGGGAGATGCAGCGCACCGATCTCTCCCTGGCGGGTTTCTCCTACACCCTGGACTGCCTGGAGGCAGAGGAGCAGGAGGACGGCAGCCTTCGGGTGCTGCTGAGCCTGGACGATGTTCAGAATTTCTCTGCCCATCCCCAGGTGGACTCCCGGACCTACGGGGCCCAGCATCTCTTTGTATTGGAAGAGGGGGAGGCTGGCTGGAGGATCCGTGCCCACCGGCAGCTGGGAAGCCTGGGGTGGCTCCTCTCCCCCGGGGGCGGAGACGCCCTGGCGGTAGGGGAAGGCCCCCAGGACTGGCGGGAACAGGAGGAACCGGGATGGGACTACCGCCTCCGGAGCCAGGAGCTGCTGGAAGAAGCCCTGCAGTACACCACCCAGCGGGGGTCGGAGGATCCCATTCCGGCAGGGGAGGCCCAGAACCCCTATGACCGGCAGGCGGCGGTGGAGTACGCCAGAGCCTGGGTAGGGCAGCGGAGCAGCCAGTGGCCCGCCTATGACCAGTATGGGGGCAACTGCCAGAACTTTGTTTCCCAATGCCTTCTGGCGGGAGGAATCCCCATGGATACCGCCGGGGATCACATTTGGAAGTGGTACGGGGAGGCCCCCAGCGTCACCGCCGGAACCTGGGGCCGTTCCGCTTCCTGGTCGGCGGTGGGGGATTTTCGGGAGTACGCCGCCGGGAACCAGGGGGACTGGGGGCTCCAGGCGGGGGTGGATGCCCCCTACTTCAGCGGCCAGCCGGGGGATATCCTCCAGATGGGCCCCGCTCCCGGAGACCTGCGCCACACCGTCCTGATCACCGGACTGGTCACCGACCAGGAGGGGAAGACGGTGGATTATCTGGTGGCCTCCAACACTGCCGACCTGACCGACTTCCCCGCAGGGGCCTATGCCTACCCCTGCCAGAGTCTGATCCGGGTCTGGGGCTGGAATGGGGAGGAGCCAGAAGAATCAGGGGTTTGACAAACCTTTTGCGCTGCCGCATAATAGAGGGGTCATTTCCGACATGATCTTTCAATGAAAGGCGGTTATTACATGGTCACCCATATTGTGATGTGGAACCTGAAAGACGAGGCAGCGGGAGGCACCCGGGAAACCAACGCTGCGGTGATGAAGGAACGGCTGGAGGGGTTGGTGGGCAAGATCGACGGCCTTCTTTCCCTGAAGGTGGGCCGGAACGTGGTTCCCGGCGGTTACGACCTCTGCCTGGTGGGACAGTACCGGGATCTGGCGGCGCTGGATTTCTACCGGGATCATCCTCTCCACAAGGAGATCCAGCAGTTTGTCCATCAGGTGATTACCCAGCGGGTATCCTGCGATTTTGAGGAATAAGAACCCGAGGAAACCAAGGAACAAAAAGACGCCCGGCAGAGGGGAAAACCCTGCCGGGCGTTCTGTCTTTTACTATTCTAAAGGATCAGCGGGGAATAAAGCTGGAGATAATTTCGGCGGCCCGCTCCTCATCAGCGATCATCAGGAGAATGTAGTAATCCCCCCGGCGGTAGATGGTGCCGTTCTCGGCGATGGAGTAGGAGTCGTAGACGTCAAAGTTCCGGAATAGATTCATACGGGAGAGCTTGATGGTTTCCAGAGCTTCCCGGACGTCGTCCTCATGGCCGGGACGGGGGCGGATAATGAAGACGTCGGCGATGCCGAACCGGCCGTCGGTGTACCGGCCGTGGACCGAAAGCCAGATGGAGGGATCCAGGCCGAATTCGCTTTCCAGCTTTTCACTGGTGGCCTCTTGTACCCCCATAATCTCCACGTCAAAATAGATTTCAGCCAGAGCTTGTTCCGGGCCGTCCCCCTCATCGTAGAGGGTATCTTCTTCGGTGTGGTCGGAGGTGGGGAGCTGGTATTGGGGCTGGAATCCCTGCAGGGCGAAAAGGATTACCAGGATAATGCAGGCAAAAATCAGGAACAGCCTCTGCAAGGAAACACCGCCTTTCCAGAAAGAATGGATGAAATGGGAACTATCCTTGTCCCATTATACCGATTTGGACGGGGGTGTCAAGAAACAGAATGTTAAAATTGGTTCCGACGGTTGGAAAAGGGGAAGGTTTGTGGTACAATATTTTTTTAAGAAAAGGCGCAGCCGATTCAATTTCACAGTATGGAGGAATCATCGCCGTGAATCCCACAGACACCATTCTTTACTGGAGCCTGATGGCTCTGGCTGTTCTGGCCGCGGCTTGGGCCATCTACCGCAACCACATCCTGAAAAAGAAAAGCCAGCGTACCTGTAAGGGCATTTCCCGGGTTCTCCGGTCCATGGCACCCCTGAGAGAGTGGAAGGTGCTGGATGACGTCACCCTTCCGGATAAGAAGGGCCAGGTCACAGCGGACCATCTGGTCATCGGGCCCTTTGGGGTGCTGGTGCTTACCGATATCCACCATACCGGCGGCCATTATGGGGACCTGCGGGACGAGGAGTGGGTGGTCTCCACCGCTGGGGAGGATAAGCCCGAGACCATGCGGATCCGGGTGGAAAACCCGGTGCGCCGGGGAGAGCGGTTTGTGGCGGCCTTCCGGGCCATCCTCACTGCCGGGGAGATCTACAACGTTCAGGTGGATGCTCTCTGCCCTGTCACCCAGAAGAAAGCGGAGGTTTATGTCACCGGGGCCAGCTCCCTGACGGTGGATTACGGCCGCCTCCGGGAGACCCTGAGCCGGGAGCGGTACCAGAAGGATAACCATGTGGACGTGGCCAAGGTGGCCGCTCTGGTGGAGGAGAAGCGGGTAAAATGACCCCGTCCCTGGAGGAGCGGGTCCGGGGGCTGGTGGAACGGGCCGCCAGGCCTCTTGGGGTGGAGCGGTACGGCTTCTGCCGCCTGGGGGATCTTCCGGAGCTGCTGCCCTGCCGCGGGAAAAGGCTCCTGGAAGGGCTGCCCCCCGACAGCTCCCTTGTGGTGGTGCTGCTGCCCTACTATGCCGGGGCGTTTCCGGAACGGAACCTGGCCCGGTACGCCCTTTGCGACGATTACCATTCCATCGCCGGGGACATACTACAGGAGATCATCCGCCCCCTGGCGGAGGAATTCCCGGATAGAAAATTTTTTCCCTTCTCCGACAACTCCCCCATTCCCGAGGTGGCGGCGGGGGTGCTGGCTGGACTGGGATTTGCCGGCCGGGGCGGTCAGTTGGTGACCCCCTGGTACGGAAGCTATACCTTTATCGGGGAAATCGTCACTGACCTTTCCCTGGAGCCCACGGGGCCAGGGGATTTCCCAGGCTGCGGCGCCTGCCGCCGCTGCCTGGAGAGCTGCCCCACAGGAGCCCTGGGGGAGTCGGGCCTGGACCGGGCCCGGTGCCGGTCCCACATCACCCAAAAGAAAGGGACCCTGACTCCTGGCGAGATCCGCCAGGTCCGGCTGGGAGGGATGGCCTGGGGGTGCGACCTGTGCACCGACGCCTGCCCTTACAATCAAAAGCCGGTTTTCTCCCCTATCCCCCAGATGCGGAAGGGGCTGGAACCGGTTCTGACCCGGGAGAATCTCCCGGAGCTCCTTCCCCGGAAGAGCTACGGCTGGCGGGGGGAAGGGGTGCTGCTGCGGAACCTGGAGCTGCTGGAGCAGCCCTGGGATGGGGAGGAGGAATCTTCCCCCTGACTACGGATGGAGATGATGAATTGGAGATTTTGCGGCGGGAGCAGTACCGCGAATATGAGGAGTTTGTTTCTCACCACCCCAGAGGGGAGTTTACCCAGTCCTGTCACTGGCAGGAGGTAAAGAACAACTGGCAGTGGGAGGCGGTAGTCTCCCGGGACGCCGCGGGGAATATCGTGGGGTCCTGCGGGGTGCTGATCCAGAAGATGCCGCTGTTCGGAACGGCTTTCCTCTACGCCCCCCGGGGGCCGGTCTGCGACCCCAAGGACAAGGCGGTGCTGGCGGATCTGAAGGCGGGGGTGGATTCCCTGGCCAAGACCTACAACGCCCACATCTTCAAGATGGCCCCGGATATCCCGGCGGATGACACCTTTTTTATCCGCCTCACCAAGGATATGGGGTTCCGCCGCTTCTACGGGCCCGACGGCTTTGAGACCATTCAGGCCCGGTTCAACTACCGTCTCCCCCTGGAGGGACGCACCAAGGAGGAACTGATGGCAGGCTTCACCCAGAAGACCCGCTACAACATCCGCCTGGCCCAGAAAAAGGGAGTGGAGATCCGGGTGGTGGGGCCGGAATATCTGGATGCCTTTATGGAGATTTACCACACCACCGGCCAGCGGGACGGTTTCAACACCCGGCCCAAGAGCTATTTCCAGCGGATGCTGGCCGCCCTGGGGGTCCACTGCCGCCTCTATATGGGGTTCTATGAAGGAAAGCCCATCTGCGGGGCCATTGCCACCAACTACGCCGGAAAGACCTGTTACGTCTACGGGGCTTCGGATAATGCCCACCGCAACGTCATGCCCAACTATCTGATCCAGTGGGAGATGATCCAGTGGGCGGTGGATACCGGCTGCACTGTTTACGACTTCCAGGGGATCTCCGGGGATCTCGAGAACGAGAAGAACCACATGTACGGCCTTTACCGCTTCAAGCGGGGGTTCGGCGGCCGGGTGGATGAGCTGGCCGGAGAGTTCGACTACTGCTACTAGCCGGTGATCAACTGGCTTGTGAACCTGGGGATCCGTGTAAACGAGCTGCTGCGCACCGTAAAGCGCAAGCTG
>JAHZBJ010000029.1:11004-21020 GCA_019423445.1 Oscillospiraceae bacterium | reverse complement strand
GAATATATTCTTTATACTTCATCCTTTTAATTTTATGTTGTGCTGCTTTCTTCTGCCGGCCGGTATCGACTTAGACCTGCCCTCCCCCGACCTGGAAGGGGCAGAAGAGGCCCGAAGCCAGGCGGCGGAGGAAATGACCGATTATTTCTTGGAGGACACCCTTCGCCGGTCGGAAGAGGAGCTTGCGGCTGCGGCTGCGAAAGAACTGCAGGAATATGGCATAAATGAGAAAGACATCCAAATATACATAGAAACAGACGAGTCAAAGGACGAAGGTACTCCGGAGGTTATCCTGAACATCACCCTGCCTGAAGAAGCGCGGGTGAACCACAACGAGATCCGCCGGATACTGGAATATGTGCTGGGCGCAGAGGTCCGGCTGGAATACGGAGGGGAAGGAACATGAAAGAACCTCTCGTTCTAAAATTCGGAAAATACAAGATCAACCTGCAGACCCTGGTGTTCATCCTCGGGATCACCGGTATTATACTCATCGGCCTTTCTTCCATCCTTCCAGGAGGGGAAAAGGAACCGGAAGGAACGGGGGTTCTGGAAACCGACGCCAAGGCCTACACCGCCGAGCTGGAAAGCCGCCTTCAGAATATTTTGGAGCAGATGGAAGGGGTGGGGCAGGCCAGGGTCATGGTGACGCTGGAAAACGGATACCAAAAGGTATACGCCAAATCTGAAAAGGTGAACAATGATATTTTGGAGGACATCCGGGCCCAGGATGAGCGAAAAACCCAGGAGAAGCAGGTGACGGAACAGACCTACATCCTGGTGGACGGCGCCGGGGGCGAGGAACCCTTGGTGACGGCTGAGCTGGAACCGGAGGTAAAGGGGGTCGTAGTGGTCTGCGAGGGGGGAGACCGCGCCGACGTGGTGGGAAAGGTGGTGGACACGGTGAAGGTGGCCCTGGATATTTCCTCCGCCCGCATCTCTGTTTCCAAATTGACCGTAAAATAAAAACGGCAGACACAACATTTGCTTGGAGGGTTTTACAGCTATGAAAATGAATATGATCATCAGCAAAAAGCATATCGTCCTTTCGGCCCTGGTTTTGGCCCTGAGTGTGGCGGTCTATCTCAACTGGGAGTACGTCAAGACCAATGGGGACACCTTCGAAAACACCAGTAAAATCGCTGTCAGCGGCGAAGTGGATGGGGAAGAAGGGACCGACGCCGACGAGACTGCGGCCTATGGGGAAGCATATTTCGCCGAAGCCAAACTTTCCCGGACCAAATCCAGGGACGAGGCAGCCGATGCTCTGAAATATATGCTGGAGGACGCCAACCTCACCACCGATCAAATGACGGAGCTGACCCTCCAGGCCGCTGCCATCGCTGAGTCCATTGAGGTGGAGGGGAAGATCGAAAACCTCATTAAGGCCAAGGGTTTTGAGGACTGCATGGTCTATCTGGAAGATGATAAGATTGACGTCCTGGTGAAATGTGATGGGATGACCGACAGCGAAGCCGCTCAGATCAAAGACGTCATCCTGGGCGAGGTAGAAGTGCCCAATAAAAATATTTCCATTATCGAAATCAAATAGGTTGTACTGGCCTAAAAATGTGGTATAATAGCCCCATAGGGCTATTATACCTTTTTTTGAGGGATGTTTTCTGCCTTGCGGCAAAAGGTTCCCAAAGGATAGCCGTCATGTAAGTGTCTGCGGGATTTTCCGCAACCACCACATCTGGAGGTACAACCCAATGTCTGAACAAAACTACGCTTCCAACGCCGGGAGTCTGAAGATCTCCCAGGATGTCATTGCTTCCATCGCTGGCTATACCGCCACCGATATGGAAGGTGTGGCTTCTCTGGCCCCCATCTCCACCAACCTTACTGGCTGGTTCCGGGAGAAGCAGTCCCTGAAGCCCATCTCCATCCAGCTGGAGGATGGAGTTGCCGTCATTGATATTCGCCTGCAGGTAAAGCACGGCGCCAAGATTCCGGAGCTTTCCAAAAAGCTCCAGACAGCAGTCAAAGAGGCAGTGCAGAACATGACCGGTATTGTAGTTTCTAAAGTGAATCTGCACATCGCCGGTGTAGCTTTTGCCGAAGAACAAACCCCGGGAGCCGGAGAATAAAACCAAACCACCCTCCTTGAAAAACAGGGGGGTAGTTTGTTTTTGGAAAAATAAACTTGGGAGGGACCTATGGCACCGATCACCAGGCGGGAAGCCCGTGAGCAGGCTTTTGCTCTTGTTTTTGAAATGATCTTTAACGACGCTCCTGTGGACGAGCTGATTCAGGGAGCGGCTCAATGCCGGGACATCACCATCGACCCATATGCCGTAGAAGCGGCCGCTGCAGTGCGGGAGCACCAGGAGGAGCTGGATGCTGTTATCGACCGCTTTTCCTCCAAATGGAAGGTGGGACGTTTGCCCAAAGTCACTGTTTCCATCCTGCGCCTAGCAATCTGTGAAATGGACTACATAGAGGGCGTGCCGGTGGGAGCCGTGATCAATGAAGCGGTGGAGCTGGCCAAAAAATACGGCGGCGATGAGGATCCCGCATATGTGAACGGCGTGCTGGGAGGCTATGCCAGAAGCCGGGAGGCCGCAGCCGGGGAAGGCGGGGCGCCGGAAGTTGGATAGACCGTTTTTTCTGGGGATTGATACCAGCAATTACACAACTTCAGCGGCAAAATACGATCCAAAGAGCAACGCTGTGTGTCACAGCAGGAAGCTTCTCCCGGTAAAAAAGGGAGAGCTGGGGCTGCGGCAGAGTGATGCTCTTTTTCATCATGTGCGGCAGCTTCCTGAGGTCCTGGAAAAGCTCATGGAAGGGGAGAAATATACTCCCATCGCCGTCTGTGCTTCGGACAGGCCCAGGAGCCTGCCCGATTCTTACATGCCTTGTTTCCTGGCAGGGAGAACCGCCGGACAGGCAGCTGCCCAGACCAGCCGTCTCCCGTTTTTTACCACCTCCCATCAAAACGGCCACATTGCCGCGGCCCTGTGGTCTGCCGGCAGGATGGATCTCCTAGGGAAGCCCTTTATTGCCTTCCATGTATCCGGCGGCACCTTTGAGGTTCTTCGGGTGCAGCCTGATCCGGAAACGGTTTTTGCGCCTGAGATCACAGCCGCCACCGCAGATATCAGCGCCGGGCAGCTGATTGACCGGGTGGGGCAGATGCTGGATCTGGGGTTTCCTGCAGGTCCACAAGTGGAGCGGTTGGCCCTTGCCGGACACTGGGGAAAGCGTCAGATCCCGGCGTTTCAGGGAAAGAATTGTTGTCTTTCCGGCATGGAAAACAAAGCCCGCAGGCTTCTCGCCGAAGGAACCTCTCCGGCGGATCTCTGCCGGTTTGTTCTGGAACATATTTCTGCCGTTCTCTGCCGCATGGCAGAAGAAGCTTTGAGGGAGTCCGGGGAATTGCCTTTGGTGTTCTCCGGCGGGGTAATGTCCAATTCCATCCTCCGGGCGGAGTTGGCCCAGAGATTTTCATGCAGCTTTGCTTCTCCCGAGTTTTCAGCAGACAATGCCGCCGGGGTGGCCATCCTGGGGAGTATCCTTTGGAGCAGGGAAAGGGGAGAAGGGTGATGGCCGGTTTTCAAGTCCTTACCGTTTCCCAGCTCTGCCGTTTTGTCAAGCTGCTTCTGGAAGAACAAAAGCAGCTGGGGGACGTGATGGTTAAAGGAGAGCTTGGAAATCTCTCCTACCGCCAGTCTTCCGGGCATCTCTATTTTTCCATCCGGGACGGCGGCGCCGTGGTTCGCTGTGTCATGTTCAGCCGCTATGTTCAGAACCTCCGGGAGCTTCCGGAGGAGGGAAGCTCCGTGTTGGTCCGGGGTGCGGCAGGGCTTTATGAACGGGACGGTGCTTTTCAGCTGGTGGCGTATGATCTTCAGCCTCTGGGGGCAGGTTCCGGAAAAAAGAATCTGGAAAACCTCCTTTCCCGGCTCCGGGACGAGGGGCTCCTGGACGAAAGCCACAAACGGCCGATGCCGGCCTTTCCCACCACCATCGGCATCATCACCTCAAGAGAGGGAGCGGCCCTTCAGGATATCATCCGGGCCTTCCGCCGCCGGGGATACGGCGGCCGCCTTGTCCTGTACCATGCGGCGGTTCAGGGGGAAGGGGCTCCTGCTTCCCTGCTGAGGGCTCTGGACGCCTTGGAAGCGGAAGGGGAATGTCAGGCAGTAATCATCGCCCGGGGCGGAGGCAGTCAGGAAGATCTGGCGGCCTTTAACGACGAAGCCCTGGCCCGGGCCGTATACGCCTGCCCTGTTCCGGTGGTTTCCGCCGTTGGCCACGAAGTGGATTACAGCGTTCTGGACCTGGTAGCAGACGCCAGAGCCGCCACCCCCACCGCCGCTGCCGAGCTCCTTGCCCCGGATATGGAGGGACTCCGCAAGCAGGTTCAACAGATGAGAGAAACCTTGATCTTTCAGGCCAGGGAAAAGGTATGGCGGAGAAAACAGCGCATGTTTCATGACAGACAGCTTCTTTCGGCAAAATCTCCCCAAAACCGGGTGGAAAAAAATAGACAAAAGCTGGAATATTTGGTAAGATTATTAAAGGATGCGCAGCAAGAAAAAATCCGTTTCCTGCGGGAGAGAACATTGCGCCTTCTCTGCCAGCTGGAGGACCTCAACCCCGCCTCGGTGATGCGCCGCGGTTATTCGGTGACCATGTCAAAGGGACGGGTGGTGGCTTCGGTGGAGGAGCTTTCGCCTGGGCAGGAGTTGACCACGATTTTCCCGGATGGCGAAGTAATCTCCACTGTCCGTTCGTATCATAAAAGTGAGGAAAACTATGGAACAGAAACAGTCTATTGAGGATGCCCTCCAGAAACTGGAAAGCATTGTAGAGAAACTAGGA
This sequence comes from Oscillospiraceae bacterium, assembly GCA_019423445.1. Taxonomy (GTDB): domain Bacteria; phylum Bacillota; class Clostridia; order Oscillospirales; family Ruminococcaceae; genus Angelakisella. The sequence continues at coordinate 16,190 of JAHZBJ010000029.1, read as the reverse complement.
GAAGACACTGTCAGCCTGGAGGATTCCCTGGCTCTTTTTTCGGAAGGAATGAAGCTCTCTGATGCCTGTATGAAGCAGCTGGAGGCAGCGGAACTTACGATAGAAGAACACCTGCCCCGGGAATAAAGGAGAAGGAGGCGTCTGAATGAGCAGCTACGGAGAAAAATTCGACGCGTACTACAAAGCGGTGGAAGAAGCGCTTCCCACCTTTCTCCCCCAGGGGGATACGCTCCAGAAAACGGTTCAGGAAGCTATGGCCTACAGCCTTTTGGGCGGGGGCAAACGGATTCGGGGTGTGCTCTGCCTCGCTTTCTGTGAGCTGTGCGGTGGCACCGCTGAGGCCGCTATGCCTTTTGCCTGCGCCATCGAAATGGTACACGCCTACTCTTTGATTCATGATGACCTTCCCTGTATGGATGACGACGATCTCCGCCGGGGAAAACCATCCTGTCATGTGCAGTACGGTGAGGCTATGGCCCTTCTGGCAGGGGATGGCTTACTGACCTTGGGATTTGAAACCATCCTCAATCAATATTACACCGGCAAATATCCCCCGGAACGGATCGCCCGGGCGGGCGCTGAACTGGCGGCAGCCATCGGTACAAATGGGATGATCGGCGGCCAGGTCATCGATATCCAGCACGAAGGGAAACCGATTTCCGCGGGTGACCTTAACATCCTCCACTCCTTGAAAACTGGCGCCCTGATCCGGGCCAGCGCCAAGCTGGGCTGTATCGTGGCGGGCGCTTCGGACGATATTATCGCTCGGGCGGATAAATATGCGAAGAATATCGGCATTGCCTTTCAAATCACCGACGATGTCCTCAACGTCACCTCTACCGAGGAAAAACTGGGGAAACCGGTGGCCAGTGACCAGGAGATGGGGAAGACCACCTATGCCACCCTTTACGGCGTGGAAAAGTCCCGTCAGATTGTCAAAGACCTGGTCTTGGAAGCGGACCTTGCCATCAAAGGTTCTGTCCTGGACGACCCTTTCCTTTACCAGCTGGCGGACCAGCTGGCCCAGCGGGATTGCTGAAGTTCTGAACAGTGCTGTGCTTCAGGCTCCAGCGCAAAATTACAAGTCGGGAGAAAAGAAAAGATGGGAAATTATTGGAGCGTTATCACCGGGAATTATATCATCAATGTTGGGGTGGTTTCCTGGTTTTGCGCGCAGATCATTAAAACGGTCCTTGCTTTTATCCATTTTCGGGAACTGCGGCTGGAACGTCTTTTCGGAGCGGGGGGCATGCCCAGCTCCCATTCCGCCTTGGTCTGCTCTATGACCCTTGCGATGGCAAAACTGGTGGGCTTTGAATCACCTCTTTTTGGCCTCACTTTTGTCTTTGCCATGGTGGTAATGTATGACGCCATGGGGGTCCGCAGAGCTGCTGGAGAACAGGCGAAAGTTCTAAACAAGATCATTTTCAGTAAAATGTTTGATACCATCAACGAAGAGCTGGAAGAGAATTACGAAGAACGGGGTGGAGAAGCCCCCACCGATCAGAAGGAACTGAAGGAGTATCTGGGGCATACCCCTTTGGAGGTCCTTGGCGGAATGCTGCTGGGGATTCTGATTGCTTCGGTGATGGAGCCCTGATCCGGGAGGAGGATGATTTTGAAGGAACGACTGGATGCCGCTGTAGTAGCTCGTGGGCTGGTAAGCGGCCGGGATCGGGCCAAAGGCCTCATTATGGCTGGACAAGTCTATGTTGACGGCCAGAAAGCTGATAAGCCGGGGCAGCAGGTGGATGAAAACAGCCGCATCGAAGTCCGGGGAGATACTCTGGCATATGTCAGCCGGGGCGGTTTGAAGCTGGAAAAAGCCATGACTGCCTTTGATCTTTCTCTGGAAGGAATGATCTGCGCTGACATTGGCGCTTCTACTGGTGGATTCACCGACTGCATGCTGCAAAACGGTGCATCCAAGGTTTATGCCATTGATGTGGGCTATGGACAGTTGGCCTGGAAACTGCGGAACGATCCACGGGTGGTAAATCTAGAGCGTACTAATGTTCGTTATGTGACTCGTCAACAGGTGCCGGACCCGCTGGATTTCGCATCCATTGATGTTTCCTTTATTTCTCTTGGATTGGTGCTTCCTGTGGTCTTTCAGCTTCTGAAGGACCAGTGTAAAGTCACTTGCCTTGTCAAGCCGCAATTCGAGGCTGGACGGGAATTGGTGGGGAAGAAAGGAGTTGTCCGGGATCCTGCAACCCATCGTATGGTGATCGAAAAAGTCCTGACCACTGCACAGGAAATCGGTTTTCAGCCTTTGGGCATCACCTTCTCCCCGGTAAAAGGGCCGGAGGGAAATATTGAATATCTCCTTCTGCTGAAAAAAGGGGAAGGAGAACCTCTTGTGGGAGCGGAGGATGCCGCCAGGGTGGTGGAGGAGTCCCACAAAAAGCTGGACCAAACATAAACGCCCCGCCTGAGGGGATAAGGAGCGATTTATGCGGATTCTTTTGATGCCCAATTTTACAAAACCCCGCACCTGGGAGGTCCTTCGGGAACTCTGTGTTCTAATGGACCATATAGGAATGCAGGCTGTGGCCTGGGGAGAGAGTTTTTCCAATATGGTCTCAGCGGGAATCGGGCCGGTGGAAAACGGCGGAGCAGATATTGAAAAGGCCGCCGAGGGATGCGATATCCTGCTTTCCATCGGTGGTGACGGAACCATGATCCACAGTGCCTACCATGCGGCCCGAAGTCAACGGCCGGTGGTTGGCGTAAACCTGGGCCGCCTCGGCTTTTTGGCACAAATCGAACCGGAAAGCCTGGAACACTATCTTCTCTGTCTCAAAGAAGGCCGCTGCATCCGGGAACGCCGCTGTGCCATCGAAGCGCGGCTTTTGGGGGAGGAGAAAGACTTTCTGCCCTTCGCTATCAATGACATTGTTCTCTCAAAGACTCCGGATCAGAATTTGGTGGACTTTGAGATCTTCTGCAACGGCAAGCTGATTGACCATTACTACGCCGACGGGGTGATTTTTTCCACCTCTACCGGTTCCACGGCCTACGCTCTTTCTGCAGGGGGACCGGTGATGGACCCTTCTTTGGATACCATTACCATGGTGCCTATCTGTCCCCACTCCATTTCCATCCGCCCTATCGTTTTCAGCGGCGATAAGACGATTACCATCCGCTCAGGCGGAACGCTTCTAGCAGTTGCCGACGGGGCAGGTAAAGCAGAAGTTCCGCCTGGTACCGCGGCGGCGGTTAGCCGTTCTCCTCTGGCTCCAGAGTTTATCAGCTTTGGAGAAAACGAATTCTTTGAGATCCTGACCACCAAAATCAAGCAAAGAGGGTGATTCCTTATGAAGGCACAGCGCCAGGAGAAAATTCTCAGCATCATTCAGAACAATACCATCACAACACAGGAAGAACTACAGGCCTACCTGGCTCAGGCAGGCTTTGACGCTACACAGGCAACCATCTCCAGAGACATCAAAGAGCTGCGGCTGATCAAGGCTCTTTCTCCTACCGGGAACTATTACTACACCCTCCCTGTGGAGAAGCAGCCTGATGTCCTTTCCCTGAATATCGATTTTGTTTTCTTGGAGTCTATTAAATCGGTGGACTTTGCCGGGAACTTCGTGGTAGTGAAATGCTTCCCAGGGATGGCCAACGCCGTCTGCGTTGCGGTGGATACCGGAACATGGGATGGCCTTGTGGGCACCATCGCAGGGGATGACACCATTTTCCTTCTTCTGCGCACTCAGCGTCAGGCAGAGGAATTCTCTGAGTATCTCAAGGATATTGTGGCCAAGGCCAAAGCGGCCCGGCGCCAGTGATACACAAAGGCGGGTGATCCCAGAATGCTGTCTCAGCTCTATATTGAAAATATCGCTGTGATCCAAAAGGCAACCATCCGTCTGGAGCACGGCCTTAATGTTTTTACCGGAGAGACTGGCGCAGGAAAAACCATTCTGATCAGCGCCATAAATGCGGTCCTTGGAGCCCGCACCAGCCGGGATATCATCCGCAGCGGAGAACATAAAGCCATGGTCTCCGCTGTTTTCTGTGATTTTTCCCAAAAGCTCCAGGAGCAGCTGGAGGAGTTGGGATACCCTGCCGAAGACGGCCAGCTGATGGTGACCCGGGAGCTGGACGCAGGAGGGAGCGGCAGCTGCCGGATCAACGGGCGCCCCGCCACCACAGCCATTCTGCGGAAGGTTTCCTCCCTGCTCATTGATATCAATCGCCAGAGAGACAGCCAAGAGCTCCTCTCTCCAGAACGTCATATGAACTTTGTGGATGGTTTTGGCGGACTGGAACCCGAGCTGGAAGCATATCAAAAGGTCTATCGTGACCTTTGCCAAGCCAGGGAACGCTTGGAAAACCTCCAAACGGACGAAAGCTATAAGCTTCAGCGTCAGGATATTCTCCAATATCAGATTAAAGAGATCGAGGATGCCGCCCTGGAACCGGGGGAAGAGGAGGAGCTCCTTTCCCAGCGGGACCGGATCCGAAACGCCGAGAAGATTACCGATGCCCTGGGAAGCAGCTACCAGCTTCTCACCGGCGGAGATGAGGGAACCGGCGTGGTTTCCGCCCTGGAGAGCCTGGGGGAAGAGCTGGACACCGCCTCCCGCTATTTAGAGGACTTGGAGGAGTACCGGAGCAAGGTTGAGGACCTGCGGTACGATTTAGAGGAATTGGCCTCCACGGTCCGGGGATATCTGGATGACTCCGACTTTGATCCGCGGCAGTTGGACCGCATTGAGGAACGTCTGGACCTGCTGCACAGGCTGAAAAAGAAATACGGTTCTTCGGTGGAGGAAATTCTGGAATATGGGGAAAATGCCGCTCGGGAACTGGAGGAGCTGACCTTTTCCGGTCAGCTGGCAGAACAGCTTCGAGAAGAAGTAAGCGCTTTGGAGAAGAAAGCTTGTGCCCTGGCGGACACTTTGAGCCAAAAACGCCGGGAGGCAGGAGATCGCTTTGTCCATGAGATCGGAGAGGAACTCACCTTCCTGGATATGCCGGCAGTACGGCTCACCCTCCATATGACCCGGCGGGAACTGGGGCCAAACGGCCAGGACAGTGTGGAGTTCTTCATTTCCACGAACCCCGGAGAGGAACCCAGACCTTTGTCCAAAATTGCCAGCGGAGGCGAGCTGAGCAGGGTGATGCTTTCTATCAAAAATGTTCTGGCAGATAAAGAAGGAGTGGATACCGTC
>JAHZBJ010000029.1:0-10994 GCA_019423445.1 Oscillospiraceae bacterium | reverse complement strand
TTTTGACGAGATCGACACCGGTGTCAGTGGCCGGGCGGCCCAAAAGATCGGACTTAAGCTCTCCCAAGCCGCACAGAGCCGCCAGGTGATCTGTGTCACCCATCTGGCCCAGGTAGCTGCTTACGGCACTCACCACAACCGCATCTATAAAACGGTGGAGCAGGACCGCACCTACACCCATGTGGAAGAGCTGGACCGGGAACAGCGGGTCCGGGAACTGGCCCGGATCACCGCCGGAGAGAACATCACCAGCATTGCCCTGGAGAATGCCCGGGAAATGCTGACCCTGGCGGGAAACTGATGATCAGCCTTTGCCGGGTGTTGACATCCGTTGGAGTTTCGTCTATAATCCATCTGTAGAATGGCTGAGAAGGGAACAAGTACCGCCTTTTCCTGGACACCCAGAGAGCTTTTGGCTGGTGTGAAAAAGCAGGTCCAGAAAGGATTGGGAATACATCCTGGAGCCGCCACCTGAACTTTACAGTAGGGCGAGCCGGGGGCGACCGTTACATCGCTGGGGTTCCTGCGGGAACCTCCAAAGGGCGCACCTGGCGACAGGGCGCTGAACTGAGGTGGTACCACGAATCTTATATTCGTCCTCTGCGGTTTTATCCGGCCGCAGAGGATTTTTTCTTTGCCGCCGGGAATCCTCAAAAACAGGAAAGCAAGGAAAAGGAGTATCGGAACATGAGTATGCTGTTTGAAGAACTGGAACGTCGGGGCCTTATCGCCCAGATGACTCACCCTGAGAAGATCCGGGAAATGCTGGACAATGGGAAAGTCACCTTTTATATCGGTTTTGACGCCACCGCCGACAGTCTCCATGTAGGGCATTTTCTTCAACTGATGGTCATTAACCATATGATCCGGGCAGGGCACACCCCCATCCTCCTTCTGGGTACCGGCACCACCATGGTAGGGGACCCCACCGGCCGGACCGATATGCGTAAAATGCTCACCCCTGAGGAGATCAACGCCAATGCTGATTGCTTCCTCCGCCAGATGGGACGCCTGGTGGATCTGGACAAGTGCATCGTGGCCCGCAACGGCGACTGGCTTATGAAGCTTAACTACATCGAACTTCTTCGGGATATCGGTGTCCACTTCTCGGTGAACCGGATGCTCACCGCCGAGTGCTTTAAATCCCGGCTGGAGCGGGGTCTTTCCTTTATTGAGTTCAACTACATGATTATGCAGAGTTACGATTTCCTGCGGCTCTATCAGGACTACGGCTGCACCATGGAGATGGGCGGCGATGACCAGTGGAGCAACATTCTGGGCGGTGTGGACCTGGTGCGCCGTGTGGAAGGGGAAGAGGTCTGCGGTATGACCTTCCAGCTCCTTACCACCAAGGAAGGGAAAAAGATGGGCAAAACCATGGGCGGCGCCGTCTGGCTGGATGCCGATAAGTTCTCCCCCTATGACTTCTTCCAGTACTGGCGCAATGTAGAGGACTCCGATGTAATCAAGTGCCTCAAGTTCCTCACCTTCCTCCCCATTGAGGAGATTGAGGCTATGGAAAGCTGGGAGGGCAGCCAGCTGAACAAGGCTAAGGAGATCCTGGCCTACGAGGTGACCCGGTTCGTTCATGGCCAGGAGGAAGCGGATAAGGCTCTGGCGGCTGCTCGGGCCATCTTTGGAGCCGGAAGCCAGGATGAGAATATGCCTACCACCACCCTCACCGAAGCCGACCTCACCGACGGCGCCATCGGTGTTATGGACCTGATGGTAAAAACGAGCCTGGCCCCCTCTAAAAGCGAAGCCCGGCGCCTGATCCAAGGTGGCGGTGTTTCGGTAAACGACCAGAAAGTCTCTGACGTAAACCTGACTCTTTCTGCAGAGCAGCTTCGTACCGGGGCTATCCTGAAAAAGGGCAAAAAGGTGTTCCATAAAGTGACCCTCTAAGGGTGCTGCTGACAGCAGGTCCTTCTTCTTAGCGAAACCAAAAATCAGCGAGGTGAAAAGAATGTTCCCAGCCCTTGGTTTTACTGTATTGGCCTGGATAGTAGGTCTCTATGCCGATGCCAATATCCATTTTAATCCCAACGGCTATCTGATGCTTCGGATCATTCTGCCAATGCTGGTTTTGGGCGGTTTCATTTTGGCCGCTTTGAACAAAAAAGAGTGATCAACCCATTGCAACACCCCCGGGACAGGCTTTTCAGTCTATCCCGGGGGTTTTTCATCCCAAAAATGGTCAGCGATACGACAGAGAGGATTTGTTCGGTCGTCACAGTTTATCAAAAAATCCACAAAGAAATCCTCTATCTCCGTATCCTCTTTGATTCTGCTCAAAATTTGAAACGCCGCCAGACGCAGTGGAGGGGGGTAGCAGCTCCCAGCAAGGGAGAGGGACAATTTTTTAATGTTGCTACCTGGCTGCCTTGCGAAATACCGCAGAAGGTCTGCCAGTGTTTCGCTTTCGTCCCACTCCTCTTCATTGTGGAGCAGTTCTTCCACCCCCTGGGCTGTCAGCTCCCGCTGAGGATAGAGGGCCAGGGCCGCTGCTTCCCGGCAGGTGGGAAAGACATCTGCCCCCGCCTGGTATTCCTGGGGCCATTCCTTGGCGGGAAAAGGGATAGGCGCAGGGGGCGGACCGTCCTTCCGAATACTGTAAGCTGTTTTCTCCAGGGCCTTCCACTCCTGTTGGGAAAAGGGCAGCACTTCTGAAATTTTCTGACAGCCTGGCCAACAGAGATGGAACATTCCCTCTTTCCAAAACCCGCCGGGGACGGAAAGAACCAGACAGGGAAGCTGCCTTCCCTCCAAGGCACAGGCACAAGCCCTGTGGTGACCGTCTAGAAGAAGGCACAGGTATCCCTCCGCGAAATAAGCCAAGGCCGGGGGAACGGGCTCACCCCGGCGGATCAATTCCCGGTAATATTCCACCCGCTCCGTGTCGTGCTTTATCCCTGGTTGAGAGGGATATAGGAAACAGGGGAAGGAGGGGAGGACCCGGAAATTGTCGCTGTCATAGATCTGAGCCGTGGCGGTCATGGAAGTAAAACCGCTGGGGATATCCCAGAAAAAGTGACCGGCACCGTCAGTAGGACAGCATAAACAGTGGGAGAGAATATAAATGCCGGAGGGAAGCAGCCCCAGAACAGGCTTCAGGCGCTCCAGGGAATCTTCCAGCCCGGTACAGGGGGCGGAAAGCCGGGCTGCCGTTTCCCGCAGCTCCCGGGAAGGCGGAAGGCCGTATCCTGCCGCCAGAAGGCTCTCGCAGGTTGGGCAGCCGCTGGACTGAGGCAGAACCAGGGGGATATCCCCCAGCACCACAGCAAAAGGAATCTCAGAATCCATCTTTTCCCGGGGATACCATTGGCCCCGTAGACGGCCGGATCCCCCCTCCAGGGAAAACAGAAGGTGCTCAGAGGGGAACCAGGGGGAGGGAACAGAACGGCTGGCCAAAGGCTTTGCCTGGATTTTGGAAAAGAACATGATAAAAGTGCCTCTGTCAACTGTTCTGTGTAATCAACCCAAGGCGGTATGCCTGGAGCAGCAGCAGCAGATCGTCTATCTTTTCCTGAATCTTCTTACCATCGTCGGTGTGGCAGATCTTGATCCGTTCCGGATAGGTATCCACCGGCACGATTCGAGACTGCATATCACTGTTGTGATGGACGATATGGTCGATGCTGGAAAAAGGATGGTGCTCCGAGAGATAAAGCTGATGGGAGTTGGAAACCAGCGTATACCCGGCAATGCCTGTCACCGACTGGTATGCCTTGGAGATACCTCCATCGATGATCAGGAGCTTACCGCCAGCTTTTACCGGGGATTCTCCCTTGCGGATCTTCACCGGCACATGGCCGTTGACAATATGGGCATGTTCGTCATGGATGCCGAATTCCGCCAGGATCTTCCGCGCCACCTCTGGGTTGTCGCTGCATTGGTAGTAAATATCTTTGGTCTCCACCCAGGTTTCCTTATCATCAATAAAGTAACGCTCAAAAGTGGCCATTTTGTTTTTGCCGTTGAGGGGAGACTTTGGGCCGCACCACAGAAACCACATGAAATCCATGCCGTTCTGGCGCTCCTTGCTGCCAGCCACGCCGTATGCCCCCTGGCGGCAGAGTTTTTCGCTGTAGTCCAACAGCTCTTTTCCACGGTACTGAACTCCATCCACTTCCAAAGAGGCAAAGCTGCCGTCCGGCTCCATGGGGATGCAGCCGTGATACAAAAGGTTGTCGTTGCAGACCTTGTACATACCGCCCTGTTTGAATAGGAATTTTACATGGGCTTGGAGTTTCTCGCTGTGGAGGAAGGAGATGCGCAGCCGCTCCATCAGTTCCTGTTCGGCGGAGGTGAGGGAATAGGGGGTTTCCGGGGTAACCGTGGGGAAGTAACAGTCATTCATGGGATACTGCTTCCCGTCAACTGTCACCATTCTGCGTCGGAAATCGATCTTATCCAAAAGAAGCCGGCTTTCCATCTCGTATTCCGGATGGGCCAGGATCATCTGTCCCTCCAGCTTCAGCTGGATCACGGTAATGGCTTTGTGGAGCTTGGCGGCCTGGAGATCGTCGTGGCTGCTGGGGACATAGTTCTCCTGCTCCACATGACGGGGCAGGAAGGAGGTACAGGGATCAGTGCCATACTGCTCCATGGCGAATACCGCCAGGGGACGGACGTTGATGCCGTATGCCTCCTCCAGAGTATCCAGGTTGCTGTAGCGGACACAGTTCCGGATGACATTGGCAATGCAGCAAAGTTGTCCTGAGGCGGCCCCCATCCACAGTACATCGTGATTACCCCACTGGATATCCACGTTATGGTGGCGGCAGAGATCGTCCAGGATCATAGGCGCGCCGGAACCTCTGTCAAAGATGTCCCCGATGATGTGGAGCTTATCTACGATCATCCGCTGGATCAGATTGCAAAGAGCCACTACAAAGGCTTCTGCACGGTCGATCTCAATGATGGTGTCCAGAATCCGCTCAAAGTACTCCTGGCGGTTGGAGTTGTTGTCGTTGGTGTTTACCAGCTCGTCGATGATGTACTGAAAATCCGGAGGAAGGGCCTTCCGCACCTTAGAACGGGTGTATTTGGAGGTAGCCGCCCGGCAGACGGTCACCAGCTGATACAGGGTGTCCCGGTACCAGGCCGGAGTGATCTGGCGTTCCCGCTGGAGTTCTGCCAGCTTTTTTTCCGGGTAATAGATCAGGGTAGCCAGGAGGTTCTTCTGGTCATCGGTAAGGCTGTCCCCAAAGCTCTCATCAATCTTCCGGTGGATGGAACCCGAAGCGTTTCGAAGAATGTGGGTAAAACATTCATACTCCCCATGGATATCACTGATAAAATGCTCCGTCCCCTTGGGAAGGTTCAGGATCGCCCGCAGGTTGATGATCTCTGTAGAGGCGGCCTGGATGCTGGGGTAATCCTGGGCCAGAAGGCGCAGGTACTTCAGCTTTTCCGGTGAATGATCCAGAAGTTGCTCGGCCATGATGTCGTTCCTCCATTATTTTTTGATACCGTCCCCGTTCCATAAAAGAGGACGGGCATTGTTTCCGCACCATTGTTGATTGCAGCCTATTGCTCCACGCCTCGAAAATATTCCACTTGGTGATCACTGTCCAGATAGATCTGGAAGGAAGCGTACTCACCATACAGATCCAGAAGAGTATCCCGGATAGATCCCAGGCTGTTTAGAACATTCTGCTGTTCCTCCGTTGTCAGTTCTTCTAAGCGGTAATCGTAAGCCCTGATATCAAGGTAGAAATCGTACAGGGGAGAGGCAAGGAAATCCTTGGCGGTGGCCCCATTGGCAGTAAACCAAGGTTCCTCCCACAAGGCGTCGTAAAACTTCGGTTCCGGGTTTCCTCCCCGATATGAGATATCCACCGACAGGCAGGAAGCCTCCTCCGGGGTAAGCACTTGCAGAATCACATCCCGGTAGACCTGATCTCCAGCGCAGGAACATGCGATTTCCATCAGCTCCTGGACCAGGGCCTGGCTGTTGGAATACCGATTGGGACTGAAAAACCAATACCGGTCATGGTTGATTTTCAATGTGTGGTTGGTGATGGTCCATATCTCAGATTCACCGTAGCGGTTTGCAAAGGCGACGGTCCAGTTTTTAAACTTCCCTGGAACTTCATCAGCATAGGGTGGGCCGTTTCGGGAAGAGTGGTACTCGGTATAAATGATGCTGTCCTTGGATTCTGAGGAAAGGTACTCCCAATTTCCCTGGCCGAAAAAACGGTCCAAACGGGAATCAAACCGAAGGATCCAGTTGCCGCTGCCCAGGTAGGTATCAAAAAGAAACCAGAGCCCTGCGGCACAGAGAATCGCCAAAAGAATGGCCCCTGCGGCCTTTACCTTTCCCAATGGGACCGCTCCTTTTCCCAGTTCTTTTCCTCAGTCCAGCCAGCCCTTGGCGGCCAGAAGTTCCGCCATCAGAATGGCGCCGCCTGCAGCTCCGCGGATGGTGTTGTGGGAAAGACTGACAAACTTATAATCATATTGAGTATCTTCCCGGAGACGACCGGCGGAAACCGCCATTCCATGCTCCAAATCCCGGTCCAGACGGGTCTGAGGGCGGTTATCCTCCCGGAAATAGTGGAGAAACTGCTTCGGGGCGGAAGGGAGGGCAAGCTTCTGAGGTTCGCCCTGGTAATTCTCCCATCTGCGGATAATCTCCTCACAGGAAACCTTCTTCTCCAGGGAGAAAAACACTGCTGCCAAATGCCCGTCGGAAACCGGCACCCTGATGCACTGGGTGGTGATAGCAGGTGAGGAAGCCGGAACGATGGCGTCTCCCTCCAGAGAACCCCAGATCTTCAGGGGTTCTTTTTCGCTTTTCTCTTCCTCACCCCCGATATAGGGGATGACATTGTCCTGCATCTCAGGCCAAGTCTCAAAGGTTTTTCCTGCCCCGGAAATGGCCTGATAGGTGCAGGCCAGCACCTTCTGGATCCCCAGGTCCTGGAGGGGATGGAGCGCCGGGACATAACTTTGCAGGGAGCAGTTGGACTTCACCGCCACGAAACCACGGCGGGTGCCCAGACGCCTGCGCTGGGCCTCAATGATATCGGCATGGCCAGGATTCACCTCGGGAATGATCATGGGAACATCCGGGGTAAAACGATGGGCAGAGTTGTTGGAGATTACTGGGCACTCCCGTTTGGCGTAAGCCTCCTCCAGGGCCCGAATCTCCTCCTTCTTCATATCCACAGCGCAAAAGACAAAGTCCACCAGGGAAACAATGTGATCCATATCCGCGGACGCATCCAGGACCTTCATCTCCCGCACCCCTGCGGGGATGGGGGCAGCCATGGCCCATCTGCCCTCCACCGCCTGGGCATAGCTTTTCCCGGCGGAACGGGAGGAAGCCGCCAGAGCGGTTACAGTGAACCAGGGATGTCCCTCCAGAAGGGAGATAAAACGCTGTCCCACCATCCCGGTGGCGCCAATGATCCCTACACGAAAGCTTCTCATGACATTCTTCTCCTTTTGCCGCTGTATTTTGTGGGGAAAGACAAAGAGCCGGTTGAAAACCGGCTAAAAATACACTATAATAGAACTGTTGACTTTCTGTAAGCCAGCTTTCTTTTTTGCTTTTGCGGGGTTTCCTTTTTAATATTAACATCCTGGGAGGCCTCCTGTCAATTCGGATTTTGACGACAAAAAACACGTTTTCACGGGGACTGTGCCACCGTGGACAGATCGGAGGAAAATGGCCATGGACCAAGAGCATATGCGGACATCGGACTTTCGCTTCCAGCTTCCCAAGGAACTGATCGCTCAGCACCCTCTGGACCGGCGGGATCAGTCCCGCCTCATGTGTCTGGGGCGGACGGACGGTTCCATCCGTCATCTTCATTTTTATGATATCAAGGATCTTTTGGTGCCAGGGGATGTTCTGATTGTCAATGACAGCCGGGTACTGCCCTCCCGGCTTTTGGGACACAAAGAAGGCACCGGCGGCGCCGTGGAACTTCTGCTCCTGGAGCAAAAGGAAAAGGATGTCTGGGAAACCCTGGTAAAGCCCGGAAAACGGGTAAAGCCCGGCGCTCGGGTGGTATTTGGAGACGGGCTCCTTGTAGGCGATATTCTGGAAACCGTCAATGAGGGCAATCGCTTGGTTCGCTTCACCTATGAAGGGGAAAACATCTTTGAAGTCCTGGAAAGGATCGGACAGATGCCCCTGCCTCCTTACATTACGGAAAAACTGGAGGACAAGGAGCGGTACCAGACCGTCTATTCCCGGGAGTTAGGAAGCGCCGCCGCCCCGACAGCAGGGCTTCATTTTACTCCGGAACTTCTTCAGGAGCTTCGGGAAAAGGGAGTCCAGATCGGCTATGTTACCCTCCATGTGGGATTGGGGACCTTTAGACCTGTAAAGGTGGACAACATTACAGATCATCATATGCACTCTGAGCACTATTTTGTACCCCAGGCCACAGCCGATATGGTAAACGCCGCCAAGAGGGAAGGCCGCCGGGTCATCGCGGTAGGGACTACCTCCTGCCGGACTTTGGAATCCGCTTATACCGACCACCTGGAAAGCTGCTCCGCCAGTACCAGTATCTTTATCTATCCGGGCTATCATTTCAAGGTGCTGGACGGGCTGATCACCAACTTCCACCTGCCGGAAAGCACCCTCATCATGCTGGTCAGCGCCTTTGCCGGATATGAAAACATTATGCGGGCCTACCGCGTCGCCGTAGAGGAGCGTTACCGATTCTTCAGCTTCGGAGACGCCATGTTCATTGCCAATCCACCCAAGGAGGAACCATGTACCGACTGATCAAAAAAGAAGGATCCGCACGCCGGGGAGAATTTGTTACCGTCCACGGCACAGTCCAGACCCCAGCGTTTATGAATGTCGCCACCAGCGCCGCCATTAAAGGCGGGATCTCTTCCTACGATTTGGAGGAGCTTCACTGCCAGGTGGAACTGTGCAATACCTACCATCTTCACATCCGTCCTGGCGACGACGTGATCCGTCAGCTGGGAGGACTCCACCAGTTCACCGGTTGGAAGCGCCCCATCCTTACCGACAGCGGCGGCTTTCAGGTTTTTTCTCTGTCGGAGCTGCGGCAGATCCGGGAGGAGGGGGTTACTTTCCAGTCCCATGTAGACGGCAAGCGCATTTTTATGGGACCCGAGGAGAGCATGCGGATCCAGTCCAATCTGGCCTCCACCATCGCCATGGCCTTTGACGAGTGCATTGAAAATCCCTCTCCCCGGGAGTATGTAGAGGCATCGGTGGCCCGGACCACCCGTTGGCTCCAGCGCTGCAAGACAGAAATGGCCCGTCTCAACAGTCTCCCGGATACCATCAATCCCCATCAGCTTCTCTTTGGCATCAATCAGGGAGGCACCTATGAGGATATCCGGGTAAATCACATGAAGGAGATCGCCGCCATGGACCTGGACGGTTACGCCATTGGCGGTTTGGCGGTGGGGGAACCTGCCCCGGTGATGTACCAGATCATCCAGGCGGTAGAGCCCCATATGCCCGCAGACAAGCCGCGGTACCTCATGGGAGTGGGGACACCGGTGAACATCCTGGAAGGGGTGTTCCGAGGGGTTGACCTGTTTGATTGCGTCATGCCCAGCCGCAACGCCCGTCACGGTCATCTTTTCACCTGGAACGGAATCATCAACATCCAGAACAACAAATATGAACGGGATCCTAACCCCATTGAGGAGGGCTGCGGATGCCCTGCCTGCCGCCATCATTCCAGGGCTTATACCCGCCACCTGCTTCGGGCCAAAGAAATGCTGGGAATGCGCCTGGCTGTAATGCACAATCTTTATTTCTACAACACTTTGATGGAGCGGATCCGCCAGGCTCTGGATGAAGGACGGTTCGAAGAGTTTCACCGGGAAATGGTCCCTGTTCTTGGACGGAGAATTTGATTCTGCTTCTTTTCTAAGTACAGGTTTTGCCAGGCCCCTTGAAAGACCTGGTCCAATCATGCTATAATAAGCAACAATGACCGAAAAATTTTTTGGAGGTATGAATCATGAACTTTGCATTTCTCACCACCGACGCTGCGGCCACTGGCAGCATGCTCCCCAGTATCGTTTCTTTGGTCCTTATTGTGGCGGTGTTTTATTTCTTTATTCTGCGTCCCCAGCAGAAGCGCGAAAAGGAGTCCAACAAGATGCGTTCCAGCCTGGAGGTAGGGGATGACATCATCACCATCGGCGGTATTGTTGGCACCATCGTCAGCATGAAAGAGGACACCCTGGTCATCGAGACCGGCAGCGACCGCAGCAAGCTGCGGATCACCCGCTGGGCTGTCCAGCAGAACACCACCCCCAAGGAGGCCGCTGCTTCCTCTTCTGCTAAAAAGTAATGTCTCTGAATAACCGCGCTCCTTTTTGAATATAGTCCTATAGAAAGTATCATCAAAGAGGAGTGTCGCTTATGAAAAAACCGTCCGCCGGGCCGGGTCCCAAAAGCAATATGGCCAATCGTTCCAAAGCGGTGGCCCTGTCGGTGGCGGTTGGGGTCCTGCTGTCCTTTTTGCTGCTCTGTGCCTTTGCAGCCCTTATGTCCCTTCGAGATATGCCTCACAGCGCGGTGGTCCCCATGTCCGTCTTTTCTGTAGCTGTGGGCACAATCGCCGCAGGGTATTGTGCCGCATGTCTCATTCGGGAACATGGGCTCCTGTGGGGACTGGTATGTGGAAGCGTTATATTTCTGATTGCCCTTTTTTGCGAGCTGATGCTTCTGGGGCAGCCAGTTGGGGTACTTGGACTGTATAAGTTCATCATCTATGCTTCCAGCGGCATGATCGGCGGGGTGCTGGGAGTCAATAAGCGCCGGAAGATCCGCTGAAAAAGGACTGGAAATTTGCGGTGTATCATGTTATAATAGCTTCAAGCAGTTACGACACATTTTCTATATGATACAGGAGGAATTAAAATGAAACACGTTAAGACTCTCAACAAGGCTAATCTCAAAGAGACCGCTGCCAAGGGCGGCTGCGGCGAATGCCAGGCTTCCTGCCAGTCTGCCTGCAAGACTTCCTGCA
>JAHZBJ010000028.1 GCA_019423445.1 Oscillospiraceae bacterium | reverse complement strand
TGAAAAAATACAAATTTTACAATTTGTTCAAGAATCTGTTGGGGAAATCTCCCAAAGATCGGTGCCCTTCCCCCTCTGGGTGGAATAGACTGTCTGAGGAGAACTCAATCTTGCAATCAGGAGGTTTGGCTTCATGCTCGTTCCCTTTGTCAAAATGCAGGGCGCCGGTAACGACTACATCTATGTAAACGCCGCCGCCTGTCCCATCCGCTGTCCCGAAGCCCTGAGCCGGGCGGTCAGCCACCGCCGCTTCGGCGTGGGAAGTGACGGGCTGGTGCTGATTCTCCCTTCCTCCCAGGCAGATTTTCGGATGCGGATCTTTAACGCTGACGGCAGCGAAGCCGCCATGTGCGGCAACGCCTGTCGCTGCGCCGCAAAATTCGCCCGGGACCAGGGAATGACAAAAAAGGCCTCCATCACTTTGGAGACTCTTTCCGGTATCCGGGCTGTCCGGATTCTCTCTGCCGCCAGCTTACGGGAGGCGGCGGTCCAGGTGGAGATGGGCCGCCCCTCCTTTCGGCCGAAGGACGTCCCTGCCCGTACCTCCTTACCGGAACTGGCGGAATATCCTCTTTCTGCCGGAAACCAACAATGGCTTCTGACGGCCCTTTCCATGGGGAATCCTCACGGGGTAATCTTCTGCAGAGAACCGGAAAGGCTGGATCTGTCCATTTTGGGGCCCGAGATCCAGAGCCTCCCTCTTTTCCCCGAGGGGATTAATCTGGAGTTTGCACGGGTAGAGGGTCCCCGGACCATCTCCCTGCGGGTGTGGGAGCGGGGCAGCGGAGAGACCTGGGCCTGCGGCACCGGCGCCTGCGCCGCAGCCGCCGCCGCGGTGCGTCTTGGGCTTTGCACCACAGAGGAAGAAATCTCGGTGCGGTCCCCCGGCGGGGAGTTGTCCATCCTCTGCCGCCCTGACGGAACCATCATCATGACCGGACCCGCCGTCACCGTTTTCGCCGGAGAATTTCCCTGGGAGGAAGAACCATAAAACCCGTCTCTTTCTGATGCTCCGGCAGTACCCACCCGGGGCAACGCAAAGTAAGACCCCCCGCCGGAGTATCTAGGCGGGAGGTCTTCTTTTTCACTGGTCTCTTTCCCGGCGTACCACAGCCTTACAGACAGCCGCCCCGGCCGGAACGCCCCCGGGAACCATTCCCATTCATCTGGCGCTGGGCACTCTGGAGATTATCGGTGCGGGTGGGACGAACCCCCGGATCGAAGTAGGTGACAAATTTTACCGAATACATATCGCACACCACCGAAGTTCCGGTACCTTCGTCATAAAGGACCAGCCAGGACACGCCCACCGCGGTGAGGACTCCCTCCTTGCGGACGATGTTCTGGGTGCCCACCAAAAACTCCACCACCGCATAGCTGCCCACCGAGAGGGAAATAATCTCCTGGATGGTTTCTGGGTCCACATTACCGTAATGCGTTGGAGTCCCCCCCTGAGGGGTAGCCATTCCTTCTAGGGAAACTGCTCCGCTGTTGTTTTCTTCCATGGTAGTTCCTCCTTTAAGTATCGTTATAGGCCGGGGTGGGATTGTAAAAGCAGTGGTCCCCGATCCTCACTGTAAACTCCCCCACGCCACTGGGAAAATTGGGCCGGCAGTTGGGATCATAGGGATTGAAAAACCAGAGCGCTTCCCCCACTCCAAACAGGCGGTTACCGGCGATGGCCCACTCCGCGATTTGGTAATGAATATCTTCCGGGCGCATGTTGTATATGTTCTGCTGATTTGGCTGACCCCTCACCGTCTCCTGGACACAGGTAAACTGACCGGGTTGGAAAATAATGTTTCGGATATTTCCTTGGCCTACCCGGGCATATTCCCCGCTGCCGGTCCGGACGCGGTTCATCACCACACTGGCCACAGCCGCCATGCCGTTTAGCCCCTCGCCCCCCGCTTCACACTGGATCAGCCTGGCCAGCAGCTCCACATCGGAAAAAGCCATGCCATCTCCCCCCTCCGCGCTGTTTTTGACAGAGCCGCCGGAGCCGTTGATCCGGACGCCTCTGTCCAGTCTATGCGAAAAAAGCAAAAAGGTTTCCGGAAGAATAAACTTCCGGAAACCTTTTGTTTCCCTTGCAGATTCTAAAAGTTATCCCTGGAGCTCCGGTGCGGATTCTTCACTGGAGGAAGTGTTTTCTTCACCTTCCCCATCTTCAGTTTCTTCTCCTTCCTCAGCGGAATCTTCTTCCCCACTGGAGGAAGATGCCTCCTCTTCAGACGCCTCCTCTTCAGAAGAAGAACCTCCGCTGGAGGAACTGCCGGAAACAGCCCCCTGAGCGTTGCCAGCAGCCTCTGGCACCACATCGGACTGGGGCTGGCTGTTCACCGGGAGCTCGGTGGGAAGCACCGCGTCGCTGCCAGTAAGCAAGGTTGCCCCAGGAAGATCTTTAATGGCATAAAGGTACCAGCCGCTTTTCGCCCGATGAAGTTCATAGATCATGTATTTTTGGGGCTCAGGGGTTCCCACCTTGCCATTGGTATCGATATCCAGAATGGTGCTGGGGGGAACATATCCCATTTTCAACTCAATGGTATCCCCCACCTTGTTGATTTCCTCCACCTTGGGGGTGGCAAAGCCGGTGACGGTAATAATGGGGACGTGGTAGGATTTGATGTCCTCGTCATAGAGATAGCTGTTCTCCAGGTCGCCGAAAGACTGATGCTCCAGCTTTACGTCCGGCCCGAAAAGCTCCAGAGCCGCCACATCCACGTCGCTGGCGGGAATGACCATCATGTTGTTGTCGTCATACTCATACTGATCCCTCTTGTCCCCCATGGCGGTGGCCCAGATGGAATACTGGAGCAAGCTGGCGTTATCGATGTTCACCGGGTTCTCAAAGGGGACCGGGTCGAAGATCACCACCGGCAGCAGCATCTTCTCGTATTCCTGCTTTGCCTTGGAGTTGTCCAAAAGGCTCTTTGTGGCATTAAGGCAGACGCTGGCCACTGTGAAAAAGCCCACCAGGCAGAGAATGATGAATACCCCTCCGATTGGCGCCGCATAGCGGTTGCGCCGGCCGGGGCGAAGGATGGTGTTGTTCATGGGTGTTCCTCCTGTAAAGAATAGCCAGGGGCCGCAGCCCCGGAAGATGGAATGGCCAGGTCCTTCAGCGGACCTGTCCGTTCCCCAGCACCACATATTTCGTGGTGGTAAGCTCGGCAAGGCCCATAGGGCCCCGTGCATGAAGCTTCTGGGTGGAGATGCCGATTTCGGCCCCTAAGCCGAACTGGCCCCCGTCGGTGAAACGGGTAGAAGCGTTGACATACACCGCAGCAGCGTCCACACGCTGGGTAAACTCTCTGCTGTGGCTGTAGTCACTGGTGACGATGGCCTCACTATGGCCGGTAGAATAGCGGCGGATATGGTCCAAGGCTTCCTGGAAGCTGTCCACCACCCGAACCGCCAGGATATAATCGTTAAACTCGATGGAGTAGTCCTCCTGGGTGGCAGGAACCACTTCCTCCCCCAGGATCCGCTGTGTCTCGGGGCAGCAACGGAATTGAACCCTCCAGGGATCCATAGCCGCTTTGGCCCTGGGGAGAAATTCTTCCGCCACATCCCGGTGCACCAGAAGGGTCTCGGCGGCGTTACAGACCGAAGGACGGCTGCACTTGGCGTTTTGGATAATCCTAACCGCCATTTCCAGATCGCAGGGACTGTCCACATAAACATGGCAGTTTCCCACCCCGGTCTGGATCACCGGCACGGTGGAGTTCTCCACCACCGCCTGGATGAGGCCTGCGCCTCCCCGGGGAATAAGGACATCAATAAGGCCGTTGGCTTTCATCATCTGAGTGGAGGATTCCCGGCTGGTGTCCTCCACCAGCTGGATCGCGTCGGCGGGTAAACCAGCTTTTTCCAGAGCTCCCCGCATGGCTTGGGCCAGGGCGATATTGGTGCGGATGGCTTCCTTACCTCCCCGAAGGATACAGGCGTTGCCGGATTTGAGGCAGAGGGCCGCAGCGTCGGCAGTGACATTGGGACGGGCTTCATAGATAATCCCTACAACCCCCAGGGGCACCCGCACCCGGGTAATGGAGAGGCCGTTGGGGCGCACGCCTCCCTGGTCCACCGTTCCTACCGGGTCCGGCAGAGCGATAACCTCCTCCACCGCCGAAGCGATGGACTCAATCCGTTCTGGAGTCAGGGAAAGACGGTCCAGCATGGACTGGCGCATCCCAGCGGCAGAGGCCGCCTCCAGGTCCTCTCTGTTGGCCTTTAAAATGGCGTCCCGGCTCTCCCGGAGGGCCGCCGCCACAGCGGCCAGCCCCTGGTTCTTTTCACCGGTACCTGCTGCCGCCAGCACAGCGGCGGCTTCTTTGGCGCGAAGAGCCATCTGCCGCACCGTCTCCATCCGCCATCATCCTTTCGCAATAAAATGCGTGCCTACAGGCTTCCCCTCCATCAGATCGTAAAGGATGTTGGGGTCCTTTCCACTGACAATGTACATATCCGCCCCGGCGTCCAGGGCAATCCGCCCCGCCATCAATTTGGTGATCATCCCGCCGGTGCCCCTGCTGGAACCCGCCCCCGAGGCAGTCTCCAGCAGCGCGTCGTCAATCTCCCGCACCTCCGGCACCAGCACAGCGTCGGGATGCCGGGAAGGGTCTGCTGTGTAGAGGCCGTCGATATCGGTAAGGATCACCAGGGCATCCGCCCCGATAATCTTGGCTACAATAGCGGAAAGGGTGTCGTTGTCCCCCACCCGAATCTCATCGGTGGCCACTGTATCGTTTTCATTGACGATGGGGATAGCCCCCAGCTCCAGAAGTGTGTCGAAGGTATTGTGTACATTCCGGCAGCTCTCCGGATCGTCCAGGCTGTAGCGGGTCAGAAGCACCTGCCCAACGGTGTGGTTATACTCCGAAAAGTAGCGGTCATAGAGGTACATCAGCTCACACTGACCTACCGCCGCCGCGGCCTGTTTGCCAGGGATGCTGGCTGGGCGCTCCCGGAGCCCCAGCTTCCCCACCCCCACGCCGATGGCGCCGGAGGAGACCAACACCAGCTCCTTACCGGAGTTCTGGATGTCCGCCAGGACCTTGACCAGGCACTCCATCAGCCGGATATTGATCCGCCCGCTTTTGTGGGTGAGGGTGGAGGTCCCCACCTTCACCACCACACGCCTAGCTTCTTTTATGCTGCTCATATCAGCCGTCCTTCCGCTTTTCGTCCCGGGCTCCGTCTTTGCCCTGCTCCCCCTCCTCCTGGGGCTGGGGAGGCAGGTTCTCCTTTACCAGGAGCTTTGTGACCTTCTGGTCGTCCATCTCCTTCACCGTGACGGTCAGGCGGTCATAGGTGAAGCTCTCCCCTACCGAGGGGATATGCTCCAACATCTCCAGGGCCCAGCCGTTCATGGTGTTAAAGTCGCTTTCAAAACCCCTGGGGGCGTAGTCGATCTCGTCAAAGAACTCCTGGATATTCATGTCGCCGCTGACTTCGTAGGTGTTTTCCCCCACCTGGGACATTTCGTGGACCACTTCGTCATCCTCGTCCCAGATCTCGCCCACCAATTCCTCCAGCAGGTCCTCCATGGTGACAATACCCAGAGTACCGCCGTAGTCGTCGATAACTACAGCAAGATGGCTCTTTTTCCGCTGGAAGTCCCCCAGCAGCCGGGATATTTTCATAGTCCGGTGGACGTACATGGCAGGGGTCATCATCTTCTCCAGGTCGATGGGCTCTCCGGCCACCGCCATCTTCAGGATTTCTCTGGACTGGACCACCCCAACGATGTTGTCAATGGTGTCCTCATACACCGGGAGCCGGGAGAACTTCTTGCCGGTAGCCACCCGGATGATCTCCTCCCGGTCCTCCTCCTTATCCAAAGCCACCAGGTTCACTCGGGGAGTCAGCACTTCCTGGACAGTTGTTTCGTCAAACTCCAGGGCGGACTTTACCAGGTCCTTCTCCTGCTCTTCCAAGACACCCTCCTCCTGGATGGTGCCCAGCATATACATCAGTTCCTGCTCGGTGATACTGGGAGCCTTCTCCCCGTTCTCACCCTTCTTGCGGAATATTCCCTTCAGCCAAATGAAAAACGTGCTGAGAGGGTAGAAAACAATCACGAAAACCCGAAGAGGCATCGCCACAGCCAAAACCAGCCGCTCGCTGTTCTCCTTGGCCCAGCTCTTGGGGAGAATCTCCCCGAAGGTGAGGACCAGAAGCGTCGCGGCGCCGGTGGCCACGGCCACCCCCGCGTCACCAAAGGCCTTGGTAGCGGCCACAGTGGTGAGGGAGGATAGGGCAATGTTGACGATGTTGTTGCCGATGAGAAGGGTGGAAAGCATCCGGTCGTAGTTTTCCACCAGGCGCACGGCCACCGCCGCCTTTTGATTTCCCTCTTCCGCCATATTGCGGATACGGATCATGTTTACCGAGGTATAGGAAGTCTCGCTTGCAGAAAAAAAGGCGGAAAGCGCCAGCAGCACAACCATTGACACATATAAGCCCGTACTGTCCAAAAAAATACCAACTCCTGTTTCTTTGTAAATTTTGTCTTTTTCTGGCTTCCCGACCAAAAGATCAGAAAATCCATTACCTTGTATTGTACCAAAAAGCGAAACCGTCCTCAAGGGATTTTTCGCTTTGTTTGCGAACTGTTCATCTTTCGGGAAAGCCTTTCCAGAACTTTTCCTCCCTCAGTCCCCCTTTTCCTCGGGGGACTGCACCATCCTGTCACACAAAAGGGCGGGGGAATCAGTTCCCCCGCCCTTTGGCAAACCACAATGAAATCATTTCTGGTTTTTTCTGGCAGCCATAGCAGCCAGAGCGTCCTTCCGGGACAGGTTGATTCGGCCCTGCTGATCGATCTCGGTGACCATTACCAGGATCTCGTCTCCAGGAGCAACCACATCCTCCACCTTCTCCACCCGGTGCTCAGCCAGCTTGGAGATGTGGACCAGACCCTCCTTACCGGGGGCGATCTCCACAAAGGCGCCGAAGTTCATCAGGCGGGTGACAACACCCTTGTAAATGGCTCCGATCTCAGGATCGTTGACGATAGTCTCAATGACCATCACCGCTCTCCGGGCGTCGTCAATATCCACAGAAGAGACAAAGACATGTCCGTCGTCCTCGATGTCGATCTTGACGTTGCACTCGGCGCAGATCTTCTGGATCACCTTGCCGCCGGAACCAATAACCTCACGGATCTTGTCGGGATCGATCTTCAGGGTGAGCATCTTGGGGGCGTACTTGGAAAGCTCGGGGCGCACCTCGGGGATAGCCTTGAGCATAATCTCGTCCAGGATGTAGTCCCGGGCGATATGGGTCTTGCGGAAAGCGTCCCGAATGATCTCGGGGGTGAGGCCATCGATCTTCAGGTCCATCTGGATGGCGGTAATACCCTTATGGGTACCGCCAACCTTGAAGTCCATATCCCCGAAGAAGTCCTCCAGGCCCTGGATATCCACCATGGTCTTCCAGGAGCCATCCTCAGCGGTAATCAGGCCGCAGGAGATACCAGCCACAGGGGCTTTGATGGGGACACCGGCATCCATCAGGGCCAGGGTGGAGCCGCAGATGGAAGCCTGGGAGGTGGAACCATTAGAGGAGAGCACCTCGCTCACCAGACGCATGGAGTAGGGGAACTCCTCCACAGAGGGGAGCACAGGCTCCAAAGCCCGCTCCGCCAGAGCGCCGTGGCCGATCTCCCGGCGGCCGGGGCCACGGCTGGGACGGGTCTCGCCCACAGAATAAGAGGGCATATTGTACTGGTGCATATACCGCTTGGTGGTCTCACCGTCGATGCCGTCCAGAAGCTGGGACTCCTTGATGGTGCCCAGGGTGGCAATGGTGAGAACCTGGGTCTGGCCGCGGGTGAACATGCCGGAACCGTGGACTCTGGGGATCAGGCCAACTTCAGCGGACAGGGGACGGATTTCATCCATCTTCCGGCCGTCCACCCGCTTGCCCTCCTCCAGGAGCCAGCGCCGCACGATCATCTTCTGAAGCTTATACAGGCACTCGTCGATCATAGCGCCCTGGTCGGGATGGGTCTCCTCGAACTTGGCGTGGACGTCCTCCACAATGGGGGCCAGGTTCTGATCCCGGACATTTTTGTCATCGGTGTCCAGGGCCACCATCACCCGCTCCTCGGCATAGGCCCGGATGGCCTCAAAGAGATCGTGGTCCACTTCCTGGGACTCGAAGGTGAACTTGGGCTTGCCGATCTCTGCCTGAACGCCCTTGATAAACTCAACCATCTTCTGGACTTCATCGTAGCCCTTCATGATGGCTTCCAGCATGGTGTCGTCGTCCACTTCCTTGGCGCCCGCCTCGATCATGCAGACCTTCTTGTCAGTACCGGCAACCACCAGGTTCAGGTCGCTGACCTTGCGCTGCTCGGCAGTGGGGGTGAGGATGATCTCCCCGTCCACCAGGCCCACGTTGATGCCGGCGATGGGTCCGTTCCAAGGGATGTCGGAAATGGAGAGAGCAAAGGAGGCGCCAATCATCCCGGCGATCTCAGGCTGGCAGTCGGGGTCCACCGACAGCACCGTCATCACCACCGTGACGTCGTTGCGCATATCCTTGGGGAACAGGGGACGGATGGGCCGGTCCACCACCCGGGAAGACAGGATGGCCTTATCCGAAGGACGGCCCTCCCGCTTGAGGAAGGAGCCGGGGATCTTCCCCACCGAGTAAAGTTTCTCTTCAAAGTCCACCGACAGGGGCAGGAAATCGATGCCGTCCCGGGGCTTCTTGGAAGCGGTGACGTTTACGAGAACAGTGGTCTCGCCATAGCGCACCAGCACAGAGCCGTTGGACAGGCAGCACATTTTACCGGTCTCGAAGCTGATGTCCCGACCGGCGAACTGGGTTTTGAACACGCGGTAATTTTCAAACATAGACAGACCTCCAAAGCGACTATTTCCACTCCGGCAGTCCGCTTGATTTTAGCAATAAATCCGTGGGACGAAGGGGGCCTCGTCCCATCGATTAAATGCTAAACCTCCACTTTCTGCCGGAATTCTTGCCCAATGAACTGGTAAATGCGGATGGAAGGCAGGCAGCCCAAAGGCTGCCTGCCTTCCCGGATGTTTTATTTGCGCAGGCCCAGCTTGGCAACGATGGCGCGGTACCGCTCAATATCCTTCTTCTGGAGGTAGTTGAGCAGGTTCCGTCTGTGACCCACCATCTTCAGAAGGCCACGGCGGGAATGATGGTCCTTCTTGTGGACTTTCAGGTGTTCGGTGAGCTCGTTGATACGGCGGCTCAGCACAGCGATCTGGACCTCGGGGGAGCCGGTGTCACCCTCGTGGGTGGCGTACTCCTTCATGATTGCGGTTTTCTCTTCCTTGAGCAGCATTGTCTTTCACCTCATGTATTAATTTTTCCGGCTTCCCAGCGTGGGGCGTAAGGCGGCGCCTGCTGAACAGGCCCTGATTCCCCAGGCCGAGGAGAGGGAATTTTGCCCTTCCAGGGCTCTTCCCCGGACGGACAGCGAAGGTATTATACCACAAATATTTTCCTGTGTAAAGAAGAATTTGATTGGCCGCGCCTCTTTCCGCCTTTTTCCCCTTATCTGTCGTGGTAAGGGGCATCGGAATAACCGCGCTTTCTCAAAAAGGCTGTCAACCTGTCCAGAAAGCACCGCATCCCGCCGGAAACGGTCCGGTTCGCTCCCCACCGGGCCACCAGACCCGGAGAAAAACGATAATAAAAACGAATGAAGCCCCGGCCCAGGGCATACCGTTTGAGGAAGCGGTCCCGAAACCGGCGCAGTGTCCAGACCTGGGGGCAGTCGTAGGAGCCATACACCGCTGTAGCCACGTAACAGCCGGAGTCCTTTTGGGTATTCCGGGATTTTTGGGCGCTCCGGGGGCCAGTCCTCTTCCCCTTCCGATCCTTTCCAGGGTTCCTCCGGTACCCGGCCCAGGAGCCGCGCCGGGTGCGCCGCCTTCCGGCAGCCATGGCCTCCTCATAACCATCGTCCTGGCCGTCCTCATAAACTTCTCCGAAATCCTCGTAATCCCGCACCCCTAAGCACCTCCCCATTCTGGAGCTGTCCCGTTGAAAAAAGGCCCAGGCGGGATAAAACAGCCATTACGCTTGATTTTACCGCATCCGCCCGGGCCGGAACAAGGTCCGTTTCTGAAAGGATACCGCCAACCAGAGGCTGTCAGCCGCCGTAGGGCACCAGCTGTCCGGTGGTGTCATCCTTGACAAAAGGCTGGGAGTTCTTGATCTTCACATAGATAGTTGTGATGGGAATCTCCTCCTGCTCGGCAGCAGGTTCCAAGGCCCCGTCCTCCCCTTTCACAAAGGGTTGAGAGTTCTTGGCTTTGACGTACACCGTAGAAAGGACTTCCTTCTTGCCGTCCTCTCCGGTGCGGCTTACTTCCACCACGAAGTATTTCAGACCTTCTATCTCCTGATCTTCCAGAAGGGTAAGATCCGCATCCCCGCCGGATTCCATGGAGGGCAGCACCCGGTTCTCCACAACCTGTTTGGCTGCCTCCCCGTCCTCACACTTGGGAAAACGTGTGATATATACGGGGTAATAATCGTCGGAGCCGATGGTCTCAATCTCCTTTACCTCAAGACCGAAGCCCTCGTCGTCTGCGATCTCATCCAGAGACGGCAGCACTTTTTGGATGATGACGTTCATGGCGTCTGTCTCGTCCTTGCACCGGGGGTTCCGGATCATGCTGTCCACCAGAATGGCCACCAACACCACCGCAACTGTCACGGCGGCAATGGTGAGGATCTTCTTTTTGTCCATTGGCTTCTTGGCCGGCTGGGAATTGGCTTTCTTATGGGGCATGGCGTTTTTCTCCTTTGTTGACTTCCGGCGGAGGGCGGCGCCTTAGGCGCCGGCGAGTTCCCTTACCGCCTTTATATCCTCCTGGATCCGCTCCGAAAGTTCCTGCAAAGAACCGAATTTCATTTCCGGGCGCAGGAAACTGAGGAGGGAAACAGGGACGGTCCTACCGTACAAATCACCTGTGTAGTCCAATATGTATGTTTCCATGGTAAGGTTCTTTTCATTCAAGGTGGGTTTGATCCCCACATTGGTAATGGCGGCCCATTCCCGGCCATCCAGAAATGCCCGGGTATAATAAACCCCATGGCGGGGAATTGTGAAGTCCGGCGGAAAAATTTGGTTGATGGTGGGCCAAGACTGGGTCCGGGCCAGGCGCTTTCCGTGGACCACCGGAAGCTCCAAGGTAAAGGGGCTTCCCAGCATCCCATTGGCTTCCTCCATCCGGCCTTCCCGAATGGCCTCCCGTATCCGGGTGGAGCTCACCACCTCTCCCTGCCACAGAACCGGCGGCACCGCCTCCACCTGGATGCCGAAAGGCTGACAGAGATTCCGCAGCTCCTCCACACCGGCGGCGCCTCCCTTGCCAAAATGGTAGTTGAAACCACAAACCAAAGTTCTGGCTCCCATAACGCCGTGAAGGAAATCCCTTACAAATCCCTCCGGACTCATGGCCCCAAAATCCCGGAATGCCGGGCACACCACTTCCTGCACTCCCATGGAGTCCAGAACCCGTTCCTTCTGCTCTTCGGTCTGGAGAAGGGTGAGACGGCCCTTGCCAGCAGGGATACCCCCATCTGGACGGAAAGTAAAAACACAGGGCACCAACCCCTGGGTTCTTGCAGCTTCCACAGCTGTGCCCACCACCGCCCGGTGTCCCATGTGGACTCCGTCGAAAAAGCCAAGGGCCACCGACGAAGCAAATCCCCGGGGAATGGTCAGATCCTGGGTGACAACCAAAGGCATACAACTCCTTTTGCGCGATTCTACACACTGCCGGCTCTGCCGGTATCCCGAAAAATTCAGATGAAAGAACGCCCCGGGACTGTCCGGGGTGTCTTTATACCAAGCGGCTTACGCCGGGGCAAAAAGCTTGATGATGATCAGTTCCTCAGTGACAGGCTCCACCCGGGCAAGGCCCAGAAAGCGGCCGCTGCCCCCGCCCTCGTAGACCCGGAGGGGATCTGTGGTGTCGGGATGGCGGACCCTGCGGGTATCCAGCACCGCGCCGCTGCGGAACATCGCCGCCTGCTTTGGGGAAAGATAAACCCTCCCATAGCACCGGAAGGCCGAATCCACCGGGAGAAGGATTTCTTCCAATCGTCCCTGGGCGCAGATCTCTCCCAGCTCTTCCAGAGTGACGCACTGCTCCTGGGTAAATCCCAGGCTCTCTGTGCGGCGCAGGCTGGCAAGAGCTCCGCCGCAGCCCAGGGCAATCCCCAGGTCGTGGCAGATGGTGCGGACATAAGTCCCCTTGGAGCAAGTAACGTCGATGGTGCAAGTCCTGGCTTCCGGGTCAAAATCCAGAAGCTCCAGACGGTGGACGGTGACCTCCCTGAGAGGGCGCTCCACCTCATGGCCCTTCCGGGCCAGATCGTAGAGTCTCCGCCCGTCCACCCAGACGGCGGAGAACATGGGAGGCAGCTGCCGGATCTCCCCACGCTGGGTCTCCAGGGCGGCCTCCAGAGCCTCCCTGGTTACCGGCTGGCTGCTCTCTTCCAAAACCCGGCCGGTGACATCCTGGGTATCCGTGGTGATCCCGAACCGGATCCCCGCCACATACCGCTTCTCCTGAACCGGCATCAGCTCGGTGGCCTTTACTGCCCTGCCCAGGAAGATGGGAAGCACCCCTGTTGCCATGGGGTCCAGAGTACCCCCGTGGCCGATCTTCCGGCATTTGGTGATACCCCGGCACTTGGCCACCACGTCGAAGGAGGTCCACCCCTCCGGCTTGTCGATGCAGAGAATCCCTTCCGGCATACTGCCCCTCCTTTTGGGTGCTTGGGGCAGGTTACAGGATCTCCCCCAGCTTTTTGGCGATCTGGACGCCGTGTTCAATGGAATCGTCCGGGATAAACTTGAGCTCCGGGCTGCGGCGCATCTGAACCCGGCGGCCCAACTCCCGCCGAACAAAGCCGGCGGCGCTGGTGAGGCCCTTGACGCTCTCTTTGGCCGCTTCCATCCCGGACATGGAACTGACATAGACCTTACAGCTGGACTGGTCGTTGGAAAGGTCCACCTTGACGATGGAAAGCATAGGGTCGATGCGGGGGTCCTTCAGCTCCCGGAAGATGCTGGTAAGCTCCCGCAGAATGTCTTCGTTAAGACGCGCGGTTTTAAACGATGCCATGGTTTCTCCTTATATCCTCAATCCTTGATCTCCTGGATCTCGTAGGCTTCAAAGATGTCGCCTTCCTTGAGGTCGGCGGTCTTTTCCAGGGTGATACCGCACTCGTAGCCAGCGGCCACTTCTTTGACATCATCCTTGAACCGCTTGAGGCTGGCCAGCTTCACATCGGTGATGATAATGCCATCCCGGACCAGGCGGATATTGGCGCCCCGGGCGATCTTGCCCTCCAGGACATAGCAGCCAGCCACCTTGCCAACGCCGGTGATGTTGTACACCTGGCGCACTTCGGCCCGGCCCAGATCCACTTCCTTGGTCTTGGGAGCCAGCATGCCCTTCATGGCGGCCTCCACATCCTCGATGGCGTCGTAGATGATGCGGTACAGGTGGATCTCCACCCCATCCCGCTCGGCGTTCTCCTTGGCGATGGAATCGGGACGGACGTTGAAGCCCACGATGATAGCCCCGGAAGCAGCAGCCAGCATCACATCGGACTCGCTGACAGCGCCAACTGCGCCGTGGATCACCCGAACCCGGACCTCGTCGTTGGAGAGCTTCTCCAGAGACTGCTTCACAGCCTCCACCGAGCCCTGGACGTCAGCCTTGACGATAATGGGCAGCTCGATAACCTCCTCCTGGGAGATGTGCTCAAAGAGGTTATCCAAAGTGACCTTCTGATAAGAGTTGAACTGCTGCTGCTTGGCCTCCTCACGGCGCTGCTCCACCAGCTCACGGGCCAGCTTCTCGTCTTCCACGGCGTTAAACTGGTCGCCTGCGGCAGGAACATCCGCAAGGCCGGTGATCTCCACCGGGACAGAGGGACCGGCGGTCTCCACCCGTTCTCCTTTGTCGCTGATCATCACACGGACACGGCCCACAGCGGTTCCGGCAATAATGATATCCCCAGCGTGGAGGGTACCGGTCTGAACCAGGACGGTGGCCACAGGGCCCCGGCCTTTATCCAGTCTGGCTTCGATGACGGTGCCCCTGGCCATCCGGTCAGGATTGGCCTTGAGCTCCTTGATATCCGCCACCAGGAGAAGGTTCTCCAGAAGGGTATCAATACCCTGGCGGGTCTTGGCGGAGACAGGCACACAGATGACGTCGCCGCCCCACTCCTCCGGCACCAGACCGTACTCGGTGAGCTGCTGCTTTACCTTGTCGGGGTTGGCGTGGGGTTTATCCATCTTGTTAATGGCCACGATGATAGAGACCCCGGCGTCCTTGGCATGGTTGATGGCCTCCACCGTCTGAGGCATAATGCCGTCGTCAGCGGCCACCACCAGCACCGCGATATCGGTGACCTGGGCGCCTCTGGCCCGCATGGCAGTAAAAGCGGCATGGCCAGGGGTATCCAGGAAGGTGATGGGACGGCCATTCACTTCCACCTGGTAGGCGCCAATGTGCTGGGTGATACCGCCAGCCTCGCCGGAGACCACATTGGTGTTTCGGATGGCGTCCAGAAGGGAGGTCTTGCCGTGGTCCACGTGGCCCATAACCACCACAATGGGGCTTCTGGGCTGGAGGTTTTCATCGGTGTCCTCGGTCTCGTCAAAGAGACGGTCCTCGATGGTGACCACCACTTCCTTGGACACTTTTGCGCCGATCTCCATAGCCACCAGGGCGGCGGTATCGTAATCGATGGTATCATTGACGGCGGCCATCACTCCCAGGGGCATCAGCCGCTTAATGATCTCGCTGGCCTGGACCTTCAGAATGGCGGCCAGTTCGCCCACCGTCATCTCCTCAGGGAGGGTGACCTCCAGTTTCTGGCGGCGCTGGCGCTCCATCTCCAGATGACGCATCTTCTGATCCTCACGCTCCTTGCGGCTCATAAAGGGCTTGCCCTTGCGCTGGGAGCGCTGGTTCAGCTTCTGCTTCTTAACGATATTATCCTTCACCGAGGAGCTGGGAGCGATCTGCTCATACCGCTCGTTGTATTTGTCCAGGTTCACCTCGGAGGTACGCATATCCACCACCACGTTGGTGACGGTGACAGGAGCCTGACGCTCTCCCTTGGGTCCCTTCTGCTTCTGGGGCATCTTGATCTCGATGGGAGTTCCCTGAGGCGGAAGCACAGGCTTAGGCGGCGCAGGCGGGGTCTGCTGCTGCTGGGGCCGGGGCTGCTGACCAAAGGGACGGCGGTCCCCCTGGGCGCCGGGGCGGCCCTGATTCTGGCCCTGACCGAAGGGGCGGCGATCCCCCTGGGGAGCCGGACGACCCTGACCCTGGCCCTGGCCCTGTCCGAAAGGACGGCGCTCTCCGCCCTGGGCAGACTGGCCGCCATAGGTAGTACGGTTGTTGTAGGTCCGCTGGCCCGGGCGGAAGTTGGCCACCGCCGGGTCCACGGGACGGGAAGGACGGGGCGGCTGAGCGGCAGCAGGCTTCTGGGTTCCGGGGGCAGACGGCCGCTGTGCCGGGGCAGGAGCCGTGGAGGCGGCCTGAGGGGCAGGAGAGGCAGGCCGCTGAGCCGGAGCAGGAGCAGCCTGGGGGGCCTGGGCCACTGGCTTCTCCTGGGCTTGGGGAGCAGCGGGCTTCTCAGGCGCAGGAGCTGGAGCGGCAGCCTGGGTCTCCTGGGGCTTCTGAGGAGCGGGCGCCGCCGGAGCTGCAGAAGCAGCCGGAGCCTCGGCAGCAGCTTTAGGCGGCTGGGCAGGGGCGGGCTTTTCCTGAGCCGCAGGGGCAGATTTCTCCTTGGGCTTCTCGCTCTTTAAAGCAAAGTAGCTGTCCAGACTGGCGGCGCTGTGGTCCCGAGTAAACTTATCGAACACCAGGTTCAGCTCCGCATCGGTGAGGGCGGTCATATGCTTTTTCGGTTCGCCGGGGAAATTCTCTTCCAGCAGGGTGATCAGGTCCTTGCTGGGAATGTTCAAATCCTTGGCTACCTCGTGCACTCTGTACTTTTCGATCATCTATTCTGCTCCTCCTTCGTCTGGTCCACACATCAGCTTTCTAAGACCGGCCGCAAAACTCTCATCGGCCACCGCCACAACACCGGCTGACTTCCCACAGATCCGGGAAAGATCATCCATCGTGGCCTCCAGATCCCGTCTTTCCGGGGGAACGCCGCTTTCCTCCAGAAAGGCCTCCATCCGTTTGCGGCTCCGGGGGGAAAAATCCGCCGCGTACAGCACCAATTTGGCTTCCCCTGCGGCTACCGAATCCCGGACCGGCTCAAAGCCGATCCGCAGCTTCCCCGCCTTACGGCACAGGGACAGCATTGCTGTTATCTTATTCACTCCGGCTCAATTCCTCCTCCAGGCGGCCGTATACCTCGTCGGGTATCTGGCACTCCAGGGCCCGCTCCAGGCGCTTCGCCTTCCGGGCCTTGCGCAGGCATTCCACATTCTGGCAGATGTAGGCGCCCCGGCCCGACTTTTTGCCGGTAAGGTCCACTGAAATCTCCCCTTGGGGAGAGCGGACTACCCGCACCAGCTCTTTCTTGGGGAAGTGCTGGCCGCAGCCGGAGCACATCCGCACAGGTACCTTCTTTGTCTGCATTGCCTGTCCTCCGAAATATGGGATCATCCCCTGCCGGGGTATTTGACATCTTCGAAATACAAAAGTTATTCCTCGTGGGCCTCAGCTTCGGGTTTTTCCTCGCCCTCGTCTTCGTCCTCACCGTAGAAGCCGCTCTCCGGGCGGATGTCGATCTTCCAGCCGGTGAGCTTGGCGGCCAGACGGGCGTTCTGTCCCTTATTGCCGATGGCAAGGCTCAACTGATGATCGGGAACGGTGACCCGGCAGCTGCGCAGCTCCTCGTCCACCACTTCCACCGAAAGAACGGTGGCGGGAGAAAGTGCCGCCGAGATAAACTCCACCGGATCCTCGCTGTAGGGCACCACGTCGATCTTCTCGCCCCCCAGCTCATCTACGATGCTGGATACACGAGCTCCCTTGGGACCGATGCAGGCGCCCACGGGATCCACGTTCTCATCCCGGCTCATCACCGCCAGCTTGCTGCGGCTGCCAGCCTCCCGGCTGATGGCTTTGATCTCCACCACACCGTCGTAGATCTCCGGCACCTGCATCTCAAAGAGGCGCTTCACAAGACCGGGGTGGGTCCGGGAGATCATCAGCCGGGGACCCTTCTCCCCGTTCTGGACATCCACCACATAAACCCGGATCTTCTGGCCATCCGCCAATTCCTCGCCGGGCACCTGCTCACTCTTGGGAAGGATAGCCTCGGAATTACCGATCTCCAGGGTGACGCTGCCCCGCTTGGGGTCGCTCCGGAGGACAGTGGCAGTGACGATATCATGCTGCCGGGACTGGTACTCCTCCAAAAGAAGGCCTTTCTCCGCCTCCCGGATACCCTGGCGGATCACATGCTTGGCGGACTGGGCCGCGATGCGCCCGAATTTTTTGGGCTCCAGGGGAATCTCTACGATCTCTCCCAGGTGGGCTTTGGCGTCGTATTTCACCGCGTCCTCAATGGTGATTTCGGTGGAGGGGTCCTCAATCTCCTCAACCACCGTCTTGCGCATGGCTACATAGAATTTCTTGGTCTCGGGGTCGATCTCCACAATGTTGTCTTCGCTGCCGGCAGGGTCTTTTTTCCCCGCAAGGCTGATGGCGGTCTTGATCTTCTCCACCAGATACTCCACGGGGATGCCCTTCTCCTGGCCCATCAGAGTCAGCGCCTCGAAAAATTCCTGATTGTCCTTTTCCTTGGTGTTCACAGCAGCCTTTTTCGCCTTAGCCATTTTCCTTACTCTCCTCCATCTTCATCGGTGCCGAAGTCTTCCTGGGTGTAATCATTATAAATACGGACGAAGGAGGCCTCCCCCTTCTCAAAGGTCATTTCCACATCCTCCGGCAGCAGCATGGTGACGCTGCCGTCCTGATAGCCGGTAAGAATTCCCACAAAATCCCGCACGCCCTCCACGGGACGGATCAGGCGCACAGCGATAGGCTGCCCCATACAGCGGGCAAAGTGCCAGTCCCGGGTGAGCTCCCGCTCGATCCCCGGAGAGGACACCTCCAGGGTGTAGCTCTGGTCGATGGGGTCCTCGTCGTCCAGCTTCTTATCGATGGCGCGGCTGAACCGCTCACAGTCGTCAATGGTGACGCCGCCCTCCTTATCGATGAAGTACCGCAGGTACCAGAGGCTTCCCTCTTTCTCAAACCGCAGGTCCCACAGTTCCAGCCCCATCTCCTCCAGAATGGGCTGGGCCAGCCGGGCCGCCACGGCGGTGGTGTTTCCTTTCTTGCCGGACGCCAACAGTCCTTCGCCTCCTTTTTCGCCTTTGGGAGCGCAAACCCCCATACATAAAGGAAAGAGCGGGTAGCCCCACTCTTTTACTTAAATCTCCTTATCCTGTTGTATGATACCACATCCGCCCTTAGGATGCAAGGCTTTTTCGGAAAAAAGGCGCTGTTATCCCCGAAAAAGCTCACTGTGACGGGGGGATCACTCCTCCATCTGCTTGCCCAGGAAAGACGCGGCCGCGGCGATCAGCTTGATCTCGGTATCTCCAGCCACATCTCCGGGCTTGTTCATCAGGTACATGACACTGCCGCACACATCCCCAGAAGCGATGATGGGGTATTGCACAAGGCTGTAGTGCTCCACTCCTTCCACCGGTTGGAGTTTTTTCTCGGTTCCAGTGTAGGCGTAGCTTTTGCGGTTCTCAATCATATCCTCCAGGCTGGCGGAGACACGCCGCTCGATGAGCTCCTTTTTGGAAATCCCCGCCACACTGATAACATGGTCACGGTCGCAGATCAGAACAGGATAACCGCCGGTCTTGTAGAGAACGTCACCGTACTGGCCGGCAAAGCTTCCCAGTTCCCCAATGGGAGAATACTTCTTGAAGATCACCTCGCCGTCGTTGTCGGTGAAAATCTCCAGCGGATCCCCCTCACGGATGCGCATGGTCCGGCGGATCTCCTTGGGGATCACCACCCGGCCCAAGTCATCGATTCTTCTCACAATTCCTGTGGCCTTCATGGTTTGCTTCCTCCTATATCAATTGAAGTTGCCTGTATCATTGCCGCCTGCCCGGCGGTGTTGCTTCTAGTATTTGTCGGGGCAGGTCAATTATTCCGGCGGAAGCGGGAAAGTATCCTGGAGTTTTTTTGTGATGGGAACTGGAAATATCTGGATCGTCCCACCGGCATCTTCCTCGTATGGCACCTCAGTTTTGTTTTAAATCAAAAGAGACCAAATCCTTCTTATATTGCCCATGTATCACCCATGCATAGCACAGAACAGAAAAAGATCCCCCGGAGGGCTTAAACGCCCCGGGGGATCTTCCTGTTTTCCGGTCGTCTCTACGGCGCAGAAGAATTTGACTGTATTGGTTTTAAGGTCCCGGCCGTGCGGCGCTATCCGCCCAGGCCTATCTGTCCAGGCTTCGTCTCAGATGCACCGCAAAACCGCCGATCTCCTTTTGGAAATACGCCGCCACCAGATCCTTCCTATCCCCCTCTGTGGGGCGGAAGTCATAACCCCGCCTTTCAAAATAGGCCATGGCGCGGTCAATATAGTTGGTACTGACGGCAATATGCCCATGTTCTCCAAGGAACGGCGACTTGACGATCTCCATCATGGTACCTGCAAAGAAGGCGGTAGGCAGCTCGATGAGGGGAAGGTTGAACATCTCCGCGAAGCTGCCGCCGTTCTCCCGAGCCTCCCTCTCGTCCCTGCTGTTCAGTCCGATGTGCAAAAGTTTGAATTCAAACATGCGGTTTACAGAATCCCGGACGATGGTTTCCACCTCTCCGAACTTTCCTTCCGCAATCATCCCCTTGGGACAGAGCCAGGTGCCTCCTACAGCGGCCACGCTGGGAATATCCAAATAGTCGCACACCGTCTCCGGCCTGATTCCGCCCGTGGGCATAAAACGGAGGTTGGGGTAAACCGAAGCCAAGGATTTCAGATAGGCAGGCCCGCCCAATTGGGCAGCGGGATAGAGCTTGACCATGGAAAGGCCCTGGCTCAGGGCCGCCTGGGCCTCGCTGGCTGTGGCGATCCCCGGGATCACCGGGATCCCCTCCTCCAGACACCGGTCCACCACCGCCGGGTCATACCCCGGGCTGACAATGAACTTGGCTCCGGCATCTCTGGCGCGCTTCATATCCTCCTCTGAAAGGACAGTGCCTGCCCCCACCACCATATCGGGAAACGCCTCGGTTATGGCGGCGATAGCTTCCGGGGCAGCAGCAGTACGGAAGGTGATCTCCATGGCGTTCAGACCACCCCGGCAAACCGCCTCTGCCAGAGGCACTGCGTCTTTGGGGTCGTCCATCACCACCACCGGCACGATACCGTTTTGATAGATTCCCTCAAAAATCTTTGCAGCCTCAGAGCTCATTTTCATTCACCCTCCAGTCCGGCTTCCCGTCCATGAAGTCAAACAGTTCCTTCCGGGTGGGCAATCCGTCGTTGTCCCCCAGGCTCATGACCTGGATGGCGCCCACGGCGTTGCCCCGCCGCACGCACTCCTCCCAGGAAAGCCCTTCGTGGTAAGCAGTAAGCAGGCCTGCCGCAAAGCCATCTCCGGCGCCCACGGTGTCCACCACTTTTTCCGCCTTGAACCCCTTTACATATCCAGACTCCGTTCCGGTGGCGTAGTAGGCACCCGCATCCCCCAGCTTAACGACCACCACTTTGCAGCCCTTCGTCAGATAGAACTCGGCGATCTTCTCAGGGACATCCGAGCCCGTTAGGATCCTAGCCTCGTTGATCCCCGGCATAAAGATATCGCATCTTCCTGCCATACCGTTCATATAGTCCCGCATGGTCTCCTGGTCCTTCCAAAGCTGGGGACGGAGATTGGGGTCGAAGCTGTAGAGCAGTCCCTCCTCCCTGGCCCGGCGCAATAAGGCCTCGGTGGCCTCCATGGCGGACTGGGACAGAGCGGGGGTGATCCCGGTCATATGGATGGCTTTATAGCTGGCAAGATCCAACTTTTCAATATCCGCGGCGCTGAGGGTGGAAGCCGCAGAATTCCTGCGGAAATAGAAGATCTGAGGATCGCCCTTTTCCACCTTGGATTTCAGCATAAAACCAGTGAAGCGGTCGTCATAAAATTGAATCAGCTTGGTGGAGATATTCTCCGAATCCATCATCTTCACAATGCGCCGCCCGAAGGGATCGTTGCCCAGCTTGGTATAATACCCCACCGGGTGCCCCAGGCGCTGAATCCCGATGGCTACATTAAATTCCGCACCCGCAATAGCCGAGTAATAGCCGTCTACGTCTTCAAAAGGGCCTGTATTCTGCGCAATGAACAAGCCCATCGGTTCACCGACAAGCAGAGTTCCTTTTTCCATCTTATACGCCTTCTTTCCTACCTAAGATTGTTCTTTCGGGAAGCGCACAGGAAAAACCGTCACTATTCATATGTAAACCGATACACATTCT
>JAHZBJ010000027.1:13912-21605 GCA_019423445.1 Oscillospiraceae bacterium | reverse complement strand
TCCCCCAGAGTCACCGAACGGCGCCCCGCAGCCTGAGCCAGATCCCCCTGCCCGGGGAATTCCTTTCCCAAAAATTCCAGCAGCCGGAGAAGTTCCGGCGCCGCCCTCCGGCCATTGTCCAGGGTCCATACCCGGAACACCGTGTGTTTCCCCCGTTCCGCCCCTGCCCGTGCAAAAGCAGCCGCCTGGCGGATATATTCCTCTCCCTCCCCATGGGCTTCGCAAAAGCTGTGAAGAGAAATATTGGTCTGGCGCAAAGCTGGGGCTTCCAGCAGTTCCCGGGCCCTGGAAGGCAGCAAAACGCCGTTGGTGGTAAGATTCACCTGAAATCCCCATTCCCCCGCCAGCTCCAGAAATTCCGGCAGCAGGGGATGAAGAAGGGGCTCTCCCTTGATGTGAAAATAGAGATACCGGGTATACGGCGCCAACTGCTCCAACGCCCGAAGAAACCTCTCCCGGCTCATAAAACCCGGCTCCCGGCCGCTAGGCGGGCAGAAGGGGCAATGGAGGTTGCAAACATTTGTGATCTCCAAATATACCTTTTTAAAGCGCACGATATCCCTCCCGGCCGCAGCGGCCTAAAAATCTTTCGGAATAATCCGGAAAGCCCGTCCATATATTGAGCTATGGACCGGGGACAGGCATGTGTCCACTCCCTGCCCCCGCGTCTTCCCCCAACAGGGAGAGCCACCCGCCCCGGCGCTCGCCGGAGCCGGCAAATCAACCGGCAGCCTCCCGGCCGCCGGCACAAAACCGTCCCCTGTCCACCCAGGGTAGTATAGCACAGCTTGTGGAAAAGCGCACCCCCCTGGGGCCAAACGCCAAAAAATCCTCGCTCCCCCTCACTGTCCTGATAACGGGACAACTCTTAGGTTATAATGCAGCCATGATAAACGGCATGGGACGAAAGATGAGAGTACATCTCCCCACCCGCCCAGCCGAAAAGGAGGAAGCCTTTATGAAGGAAGTCTATTTGACCGTTACCCATCTGTCCTTTATTTTGGAGGGCCGCGTTCTGGGCAGAGGCCAGGTGATCACCAGCTCCTCCGCCCCCCTCCCCCCTGGGGCCCTTTGGGAGGAACAGGAGGACCAGCCGCCGCGTATGGGGACCCTTTTTTCCCGCCGGGATGGGGAGGCAGGATCCAGCCGGTGGGAAGCCAGTCTGGAGGGCGAGCCGGGATATATTCTCACCGTGGCGGCCGGACGTTTCGCACTGGCCAAAAAGCTTCCTGAAGCCGCAGCCCGGAATTCCCGCCGGGCACTATAGCTTTCCGGTGCCCTGCCGCTCATAAATTGTTCATTTTTTACCCGGGGATTTCCCTGTAACCAAAAGCGCCGCGGCATTGCCGCGGCGCGTGTGGTGTGTTTGAGGTGTGTGTTTTTGAGGAGGGTAGTATCGTACCGGTGGGAGCTGATCGCTCCTCCTTGGTACGATTTTATTATACCACCTTTCCCTCCCCAGTTGTTAAATGGCTGTGAATAAACATCAAAGCTTTTGTGAAAAACAAACGTTTGATTTTTCTGCAGCACTATGCTATAATGAGCCCGTATCCAGCCGGTTTTCCGGCTCCTGCCTGTAAACTCCGAAGGAGGTACCACCCATGGCCGACCTGAATCCCAAAGCCCTTCAGATCCTGGAGTATATCCGGGAACGCATTGACGAAGGATTTCCCCCATCGGTGCGGGAGATCTGCGCCGCTCTGGGCATCAAATCCACTTCCACCGCCCACAAATATCTGGGTGAGCTGCAGGAACACGGCCTTATCGAGAAGGGAAACCATATGAATCGCGCCATCACCCTCCCGGATGACAGGAACCTCCGTGTCCCCCTTGTGGGCACCGTCACCGCCGGCCAGCCCATTCTGGCAGTGGAGGAGGTGGAGGGGTACATTCCCTTCCGAAGCAAGGGCCTGCGCTCCAGCGATCTCTTTGCATTGCGGGTCCGGGGGGAAAGCATGATCAAGGCCGGCATTCTGGACGGGGACATCGTCATCATCCAGAAGACCCCCACAGCCGAAAACGGCCAGATTGTGGTGGCCCTGGTGGAGGATGAAGCCACTGTCAAACGATTTTATAAGGAGAACGGACATTACCGCCTCCAGCCGGAAAATGACACCATGGATCCCATTATCGTGAACTCTGTCTCCATTCTGGGCCGGGTAATCGCCCTGATGCGGGAATATGAATAACCCCGTCCTTCCGTTCAAACCAAAAGCGCCTGGGAAAACCCCTTTGGGTTTTCCCAGGCGCTTTTCTCCGCATCAGCCCTGACGGTCCACTGTGACTACTGTGTAAAGGGTCGGGTCCAGAGCCCGGGCTCCCTCCTGGATTCGTTGACAGAGCTGTTCATCGCTGAGGGGGAAACCAAAGGGCGCCACCACGTCGAAGATCATGTTGGTATGGGTGGGCCCGCTCACCATACGGAAATCGTGGAAGGAAAGCTCTCCCCCGATTCCCGCCAGTACCTGACGCACCTGTTCCCGGCGCCGGTCTACATCGGCATCGTCCACCACCACAGGATCCATATGGATCACCAGGTGGATATTCTTATCCCGGAAGATATCCCGTTCAATATTATCGATAACGTCGTGGCTGGCCATAATATCTGAGCTGGCAGGCACCTCCGCGTGGACCGATGCGAAGCACCGCCCCGGGCCGTAGTTGTGGACCACCAGGTCGTGGCAGTCCACAACCCCGTCATAGGAACGCACATAATCTTCAATCTCCCGGACCAGCTCCCCAGTAGGGGCCTCTCCCAGGATCTTGTCCAAAGCCTCCCGGATAATCCCTATCCCCGAGCGGAGGATAAAGGCCGCCACCACAAGGCCCATCCACCCATCCAGAGGGACCCCCAGCAGGGGACTAAGAATGGTGGAAAGGAGGACGCCCCCGGTAGCCAGGACATCGGAAAGGCTGTCGGCGGCAGTGGCTTCCATCAGCTGGGAACCAATACGCCGGCCCATGGTGATATTGAAATGATACAGCCAAAGCTTCATCAGGATGGAAAAGACAAGGACCCCTACGGTAAGCCAGGAAAAGGCCGTCTCTTCCGGGGTGATAATCCTCTCCACCGAGGAACGCAGCAGTTCCACCCCCAAGAGGAGGATCAGCCCCGCCACAATCATGGAAGCTACATATTCAATCCGGGCGTGGCCGAAAGGATGCTCTTTGTCAGCGGGGCGCGCCGCCAGACGGAAACTCACCAGGGAGATCACAGAGGAACCCGCATCAGAAAGATTGTTGACGGCGTCAGCAGTGATGGCCACACTTCCGGCCAAAAGCCCCGCTGCCAGCTTCCCTCCCGATAGGAGGAGATTTACCAGGATGCCTACTACCCCACCCAGTTTTCCGCACCGCTGCCGCATCTGCTCCATATCATCCCCGGCGGCAAAACGCCTGATAAGGAATTCTGTCACGATTCCCTGCCTCCTTACCACAAAAGCCTTCCAAAAATACTTAATTCAGAACTTTTATGATACATCAAACCACCCGGGAATGCAAATCTTTTCCTTCTTTTATCGAGAAAAATGCCAGGAGCCATGAAAAACATCCCATAGATGTCCCAAAAGCCATCCCGCGCAGGATGCAGGCGGTTTTGGCGGTGTCAACGGTTTGCCTTCCCCAACACCATTTCAGCAAAGTCCTCAAAGGTGTATCCCTGGGGTTTTTCCTCCAGCCCCAGAAGATTGAAAAAGCAGCTGGGGATCTCCCGTTCTCTGAGACATTTGGCCACACAGGGAGAGCACCCTTTTTGGTGATTGACAGGATGCATGGGGCACGCCGGGTCGGCGCAGGTACAAAATCCGCTCAGCTTTTCCATCGGTTTTTCTTCTCCTGTTGTCAGATTGGTTCCAGCTCAGTACTGGGATGTTTTCCTATTATAACCCTCTCCGGCAGGTTTGTCATCTCCCCTTCCCCAGGGCGGGTGGCAAAGCTGGCGGGTTTGTGATACAATAATCCGGAACCCCTCTCCCGTCCATGGGGGAGGGCGTCTTTCCAAGGAGTGAGCTGCAATGCCTGTTACCCCTGAATTTTTCAGTTTTCTGGTGGAGACCCGCCTTCACGACAGTAAGGGGTGGTTTGAAGATCACCGGGAGGATTATAACCGCCTGGTTCTGGAGCCTCTCCGGGGGCTGGTGGAGGAAATGTCCCCTATCCTGCTCCCTATGGATCCCCTGCTGGTGACCCAGCCCCGGGTGGGCAAAACCATTTCCCGGATCTTCCGGGATACCCGGTTTTCCCGGGACAAGTCCGCCTTCCGGGAGCACATGTGGATCTCTTTCCACCGGGAGAAGCGGGAGCGATTCCAGCCGGTGCCGGAACTGTTCCTGGACCTCTCCCCCGAGGGATACTCTTACGGCTGTGGATGGTACTGCCCCGGTCCGGAACTGATGGAAACCTTCCGCCGCCTGGTACTGGAAAGGGATGAAACAGCCTCCCGTGCGGTTCGCGCCATGGCCCGGCAGAAGCTCTTCATCATGGAAGGGGATCTGTACCGGAGGCCCAAGCACCCTGAGGCTCCGGCAGACCTTTCCCAATGGGTCAACCGCAAGGATCTGTATTTCACCCGGACGGGAAACGACCCCTCCTTTCTTTACGCCCCTGACCTGGGGCGGCAGGTGGCGGAGGATCTGAGGCTCCTGGAGCCCTTCTATAAGCTCCTCTGGAAAGCCCAGGACACCGCCCGCGCTGAAGCGCCCCACCCCCTGCTTCCCCAAGAGGAATGGTGACCCCCGGTTTTCCGTCATCACACCAAATAAACAAAAAGGAGAAATCTTATGCCGGACGCAAAACGTGTTTCCGATTCCCGGACACAGCAGGTACAGATCGTCATGGCCCGGGACATCAACGGTTATGGGCGGCTTTTTGGCGGCCGCCTTTTGGAATGGATCGATGTGGTGGCGGGAGTGGTAGCCCGGCGTCACTGTGAACACAACGTCACCACCGCCGCAATAGACAATCTCCAGTTCCGCTCCCCCGCCCGGGTGGATTCCACCCTGTGCCTGGTGGGCCAGCTGACCCATGTGGGAAAGACCTCTATGGAGGTTCGGGTAGACAGCTTTGTGGAGGATCTCTCCGGCAACCGCACTCTCATCAACCGAGCCTATCTGGTGATGGTGGCTCTGGACAGCCAGGAACACCCCGCTCCCGTCCCCGGCCTGATCCTGGAAACCGATGAGGAACGCAGGGAATGGGAAGCCGGAGAGCGCCGGCGTCAGCTCCGGGCTCAGCGGCGGAAGGAAAATTACTGACATCGGGAGGAATGAACCCATGAAAAAAACAATGCCTGACGCGGTGGTCACCGACCTGGATGGCAGCCTCATGGGGCCCGACCATAAGGTGGGTCCCAGGGATCGAGCCGCTATCCGGCGGCTCTTGGAACTGGGAGTACCAGTGGTCCCCGGCACTGGCAGGCCCCCCATCGGATGCCGCCCCCTGGCGGAGGAGCTGGGGGTTCACCTGGTCCTCTGCGCCAACGGCGGCTGTTCCTTTGACCTCGACCAAGATAAAGTCCTTTCAGCAACCCTGATGGACCATGGCACCGCCAGCCGTCTCATGGACTGGCTGTTCCAGGAGGGGTACGACTTTCTCATCCACGCCCCCAACAAAATCTGCCGCAGCCCCGGCGCCAGTCACATTTCCCGGTACGAGCTCCGGGGGCCGGAGGAGGACGGACTGATTTCCCCAGCGACTCCCCTGGAGGAGCTGGACATCCTGAAAATCCTGATCATAGGCTGCGACGGTCCGGCGGTCTGTGCCAAGGCCAAGAAAGTCTTTTCCCCTGAGGAACTGTCCATCTGTTCCTCCGATTCCTTCCTGGTGGACTTCAATCCCCCCGGCGTCAACAAAGGCCGGGGCCTTCAGGCTATGGCCCGAACCATGGGCTGGGATCTGGAAAACGTTCTGGCTCTGGGAGATAACTATAACGACCAGGAAATGCTTTCTGTGGTGGGTCTCAGCGCCGCCCCGGCCACCGCTGTCCCGGAGATCCTCTCCGCCGTAAAGTTCGTTTCCTCCCCCTGTGGGGAAAACCCCCTTTCCCGGGCGGTGG
Source organism: Oscillospiraceae bacterium (assembly GCA_019423445.1). Lineage (GTDB taxonomy): Bacteria > Bacillota > Clostridia > Oscillospirales > Ruminococcaceae > Angelakisella. Next base: position 15,553 of record JAHZBJ010000027.1, on the reverse strand, counting down.
ACTACTTCTTCCCGGGTCTCCTGGAAGGGTTGTAAGAGCATTTCCTTGGGAAATGGGATAATCCCCTTTAAATCCTGTGAGAATTTTCCATATTTTCTGCATCAAATCATCTTTTTTTCCACACTTTATCAATGGGTCCCTCTCTGCCGCCTGTTTGCCTGAGCAAGGGCCAGGTGCTTTATCCTGTGGGGGCTGTTTAGGTTGTGTGTGAAAAGGAGGAATTCTCATGATAGATGCTATCAAACGCTCTGCCGCTGGGATTTTCGCAGCGGCGCTGCTTTTTACAGGGGGATGCTCCCAAAATGATTCTTCCCATGGGGACCTCTCTGCTTCCCAAAGTCCTGTACAAAGCGCATCCCACCCCCCCGAAGCGGAAACTTCCTTCCCTTCCGCTCCCGCCCCGGCGGAGATTGCAGAAGCATCCCAGCCCCAGCCTCAGTCTTCTGCCCCATCCGCCTCCCAGGAGGTGGCGCCCACCCAAGCTGCCTCTGAAGAAGCCCCTCTGGAAGAAGACCCCTTTGACGACGAAAAGGTAATCCGGGAGGATACGGAAGCCTCCCCCATTTCGGGAACCACTTCCCCGGAAAGTTCTTCTGGTTCCAGCACTCCCTACGTGGTCTACGAGGACGGAAGAAACCGGGCGGACATCAAAGAAGATATGCTGGAGGGAATCCAGGAATGGAAAGCCATCAACAGCGACACTGTGGGCTGGCTCTTTGTCCCCCATACCACCCTGGACAGCCCTGTGCTCCAGACCACTGACAACACCTATTACCTGAAGCATAACGAATACAAAGCCGCCGACGTCAACGGCGCTCTTGTCTCAGACTACCGCAACCACTTCGGCGGCCGGGAAAATCAATCCCAAAACATTGTTCTGTACGGCCATAGCAAAGACGAGAACCCCGACGGCGGGGTGGAGGCCAGCCGGGAATATGAACATTTCACCGAGCTGAAACGATATCAGAACATCGACTTCTGCCGGGAAAATCCCTATGTCATGTTCGCCGCCGACGGGGACCCCATGGTCTGGGAGATCTTCGCGGTATTCCACACCCGTACCGACTTCTACTACATCCAGCCCAACCCTACCAGCAGCCAGTTCCTGGATATTGTGGAAGAGGCCCGGTATAAGTCCCTCTTCAACTTCCCCGACGTGGAGGTCACTGAGGATGACAAGATCCTCACCCTCTCCACCTGTGACCGGCGCATCGTCCCCACGTACCCCAACGGCTACCGCTTTGTCATCATGGCAAAGCTGGTGGATAAGGGCGCACCGCTCCTGCGCACCGCCAATGTGGAGGAAAATCCCACTGGTCTCTCCCCCTGGAACGTCTACTGAACCCTCAAGCCCTCCCCCACACTGGGAGGGCTTTTTCTTTACCCCGGCACTATCAGGGCGTTTCTTTTTGCCGCTCCGGTACCAGGAGGGTTTCCCTTCCCCGGCAAGCCCTATTTATCTGACCTTGTCAAATATTTAAAATTTGTTCATATTCTATCTTTTGTTTCTTCATAGGTCGATGGTAGAATCCATTTATCTGATAAAGTCAGCTAAATGATTGAGGCGGATGCCGCCTGAAAGGAGATGCCCAAAATGAACAAATTGTTTGAACCTGTTTCCCTGGGTGGAGTGACCCTGAA
>JAHZBJ010000027.1:0-13902 GCA_019423445.1 Oscillospiraceae bacterium | reverse complement strand
TTCGCCCCCACTTCTGTGGGCCGGGAGGGCCTGGACTTCTACGAAAAGGTGGCCAGAGGCGGCGCCGCCCTGGTGGTGCTTCCGGATATCTCGGTGGTTCCCTCCATGCTGGGGGCTCCCTCCCTGGACACCATGAAATACGCCGGATATTTCCGTCAGGTGCTGGAGATATGCCACCGCTGGGGGTGCAAGGTCTCGGTCCAGCTGTTCCATCCGGAATACGACGTGGAATACATCGGCGGCCTCTACCGGCAGAGGGACAAAGTCTCCAGTCAAGAAGTTCACCGGCTTCTGGAAGAAAACATGATGGGTTACGCCGACAGCCTCACCGCCCAGCAGACCGATGAGATCATCCAAAAGTTTGTAGCCGCCGCCAAAAACGCCCAGGAGCTGGGGATGGACATGATCCAGCTTCACGGCGACCGGCTGGCAGGAAGCTTCTCCTCCGCCCTCTTCAACCACCGCACTGACCGCTACGCTCCTCACACTGCTTTTGCCCAGGCAATGGTGCAGGCGGTACGGGCTGCCGTTCCGGAAATGCCCCTGGACTACAAGCTCACCATTCGCACTGAGGATCCCTTTTTGGGACGGGGAGGTGTGCTGCTGGAGGAAGTCCCGGAGTTTGTCCGGGTCCTGGAAGATGCCGGGGTGGACAGCTTCCATGTGGCTATCGCCAACCACTCCAACATCCGGGACACCATCCCCGCCGCCAATCATCCCCAGCTGAAGGGGGAGGGGTGCTTTGCCCATCTGGGGCGGGCAGTACTGTCCTGTGCCACCAAACCGGTGTGCATTGTGGGAAAACTCCAGCATTCCCAGGCTATGGAGGCGTTGCTCCAGGAGGGATTCGCCTGCGTAGGAATGTCCCGGCAGCTCATCGCTGACCCTGAATGGCCCGTGAAGGTCTCCCAGAAGCGGGAAGAAGAAATTCACTACTGCACCTACTGCAACACAAAATGTGTGGCTTCCATCATGACCGGCCAGCCTGTAAGCTGCGTCCAGTGGAACCGCCAGTCCAACAATAATTCGGAGGTAAAAGCATGATGAAAAAGCAGATCCTTGCCGCCCTTCTGATCCTGGCCATCCTTCTCCCGGGATGCAGCACCCAAGCCGTCTCTTCTTCCTCCGTCCCTCAATCCGTTTCCGGCGAGGACGCCGTCTCCTCCGCCACCACCAGCTCCCAAGGTTCTTCTGCCGCCGGAGAGGAAGGCACAGGTGAACCTGACGCAGTTTCCTCCGCCTCCCTGTTCTTCTACGAGAGCAGTTCTCTCACCGGGGAGGACCTCCGCCAGGCCATCCGGGACGCTCTGGGATGCTGCTCAGTGGCTACCGTCAACAGCGACGGCACCCCCAACCTGGCAAACTTCGTCCCCTACCCTGCCGGGGAGGAGCACCTGGCATTCACCTTCTCCGACAATGTCACCAAGGCCAACCTGGCCCGGGGAGGCGAAGGAATGGTGTCCTATTACATCTATGACAAGGACGCCGAAACCAAAGAGGAACGGAACCAGGGTGCCCGGTTCCGGGTGGAACTGGAAACCGACCAGGCCGTCATCGACCAGCTCCTGGCGGAGGACCCCACCATCCCCGCCGCAGCCACCTTTGTGCGGATTCTGGAAGTCCTGCCTCTGGGCTGATTCCTCCTTATCCCTCTGAAAAAGCCGCGCCTCTGTGGCGCGGCTTTTTTCTTGTTCAGGAGTCTTTCCGGGAATGCCCCTTCCATGCCATCTCCGCTGTTGCCCGGCGCAAACGCCCAGATAACAAAGTTCCGGCAGCATTCCCTGGCCCCCCAGGCCCAGGAGGAACTGGCGTAGATACAGCCCGGAGATTACTCCCAGCATCCAGATCAGGATCTATACTCAGGGTTGCGACCCATCTCCAGCAGAGAGGCTGCACCTTAAAAAGGGCACCGGGAGGGTTTTTCCTCCCGGCGCCGAATCCTCTATCATCTTTTTGTACGTCTCTGCTACAGCTCCGGGAACAGCTCTCGGACCGCCTGGGTCAAAGGATTGTGGTCGTTGTCGGCTGTGACATACCGGGCCAGGGCCAAGGCATCGGCTTCGCCGCTCTCCGGCACCACCGGCCAACCCACCGCCTGGAGCATGGGAAGATCATTGCCGTTATCCCCCATGGCCAAGGCGTTCTCCAAAGAAAAGCCGTCCCGTTCCGCCAGGAACCGGGCGCCACGTCCTTTGTCCCAGCCGGGGGAGCTGAGGATCGCCAGCCGCCCCTCAGGATGGACATAAAAGGAAGGCATCCCTCCGCAGAGGCTTTGGAGCTTTTCCAGAAAAGCAGGGGAAGGGTGATGGGTCATAAAGGTCATCACGTCCGGAGAGTCCAGATATCCCTCCGGGAGCCCTCCCAGCGCCGGCATCCGGTCCTCCGGGCCGCAGCCGGCGGCGTAGTTCTGCCAGACGTAGATCCGCCCGAAATTTGGGCTGAAGTAGGCGGCATCCCGGTCATGGATGTAGAATTCCTCGCCGCTGCGAACCGCCTCCCCCAGTACCTCCCGGATCAGCTCTGGAGGAATTGGGTGATGGTAAAGCACCCGATCCTCCCGGGGATCGTAAAGCACCGCCCCGTCGGAGGCCAGGAAGGGTCCCGAAAGCCCCAGTTCCCGATGGTACCGGGCCGAAAGCTCATAGTGCCTCCCGGTGGCGATGTATACCCGGACCCCTGCTTCCCGGAGCCGGGCCACCGTCCGGCGGTCCTCCTCACCGATCTGCCGCTGGCTGTTGAGAAGGCTCCCATCCAAATCCAGAAAAACCGCCTCCAGGCGGGGCGTTCCTTTGTCCGCCATGTCCTGCCTCCTTCGCTGTCAAACCAAACAAGGTCCTATTTTAGTTCCACCACTGTGACGCCGGCCTCCCCTTCCCCGTACATGCCGGGGCGGAAGGATTTCACAGTCTTAAGCTTCCGCAGATGGTCCTGGACCGCCGCCCGAAGGGCCCCTGTGCCCTTGCCGTGGATAATGGTAACGGTGCCCAGCCCCATCAGGACCGCCTGGTCCAGGAACCGGTCCACCTCCATAATACCGTCTATGGTGTCCATCCCCCGGATGTCCACCTGGGTCTTGACGTCCCGGCTGATCTTGTCCGCCGGGGCGGTGGTGCGCCGCCGGCCGTTGAGGGTAACCTTCCGGCCTTTGTCCTCAACCAGCCGCAGTTCCTCCTCCTTCACCTTGCTCTTGATGATCCCCGCCTGGACCATATAGCAACCGGCGCTGTCCGGCCCGGAAAGGACGGTTCCCTCCAGGTTCAAACCGGTGAGGATAACTGTATCCCCGCTGCGGAGCTTCCGGGGAAGGACATATGCCTCCCCACGCCGGGACGCCACCGGATCCGCCATATCCCGGAGATGTTCGATGCGGCTGCGGTAACCGGCCTTCAGCTCCCCGAATTTCTTTTGGAACTCCTCTTTGTCCTGCTGTTTTTTCAGCTCTTCCAGCTGGTTCATCAGCAGGTCGGTCTGGCTCTTCACCCGCTCTACCAGGGTCTGGGCTTCGCTCCGAGCCTGGGCCGCTTCCTTGTCCAGCTGGGCGTAAAGGCGGCGGCGTTCCTCTTCCATTTCCTGTTTCAGGGCCTCCGCTTGCTGACGGCGGCTTGTAGCGGCGGATTTCTCCTTTTCCAGCTCCTGGCGGGTGCGTTCCAGATCGCTTACCACGTCCTCGAACCGGGTATTTTCGCTGCTGACCAATTCCCTGGCCCTGCCGATGATCTCCTCAGGCAGTCCCAAACGGCGGCTGATGGCAAAGGCGTTGGACCGTCCCGGCACCCCGATGAGAAGCCGATAGGTGGGGGAAAGGGTCTCCACATCGAATTCGCAGCTGCCGTTTTCCACCCCCGGGGTGGTGAGGGCGTACATCTTGATCTCAGCATAGTGGGTGGTGGCAGCCACCAGGGAGCCCTTTTTCCGCAGGGCCTCCAAAATGGATACTGCCAGAGCGGCGCCCTCCACAGGATCGGTACCGGCTCCCAGCTCGTCGGTGAGAACCAGGCTCCGGGGGCCCGCCGCCTCCAAAATCGAGATAATATTGGTGATGTGGGCCGAGAAGGTGGACAGGCTCTGCTCAATGCTCTGCTCATCCCCGATGTCCGCCAAAACCCGGCTGAACACCGGCACGCAGCTTCCCTCTCCACAGGGGAGCATCATTCCGCAGGCAGCCATAAGGGTCAGCAATCCCAAGGTCTTCAAGGCCACCGTTTTACCGCCGGTGTTGGGACCGGTGATTACCAGGGTGTCAAAGGTATCCCCCAGGGAGATATCCACCGGCACCACCTTCTCCTTGGGGATCAGGGGATGCCGGGCCTTGTTGAGACGCAGCACCCGGTCCTTCCGAATCTCCGGCACCGTGGCCCGCATAGCGTCAGCCAAACGGGATTTCGCAAAAAGGAGGTCCAGTTCCACCAGCGCGTCAAAGCTCTCCAGGATGGCGTCTCCCATCTCCCCCACCCGGCCGGAGAGTTCCAGAAGGATGCGGTCCACCCCCTGCTGCTCCTGGCTCTGGAGGATGCCGATCTCATTGTTGGCCTCCACCACCGCTATAGGCTCCACAAAAACAGTGGCCCCGGAACCGGAGGTGTCGTGGACCAGTCCCCGAAGCTCGTTCTTTCGTTCCGCCTTCACCGGAACCACAAACCGCCCATCCCGGATCGTGACAATGGGCTCTTGGAGAACCTGGGCGTATTGGGGGCTTTTGATGATGGAGTCCAGCCGCTCCCGGATGGAGAGCTGGGCCTTCCGAATCTTCCTCCGAATGGCGGAAAGGTCCGGGGAGGCGTCGTCCTGGAGCTCATCCTCGGAAAGGATACACCGGTCCAGCTCCTCCTCCAGGGCCCGGTTGGGGGTGAGGGCGTCAAAGAGGTAATCAGCAGAGGTAGGCTCCTCCCCCTGGCGGCGCCAGTCCCGCACCGCCCGGATGGTCCGAAGAACCCGGCCCACCGCCAGCAGCTCGGGAATGGAAAGCCGGCCGCCGATCTGGGCCCGCTTCACCTCAGGGGAACAGTCCCGGATTCCACCCAGGCCGGGGGTACCGAACCGCACCGAAAGGGTGTTGATATCGGCGGTGCGCCCCACCGCCCGTGTAACATCCCGCCAATCGTCATAGGGGATGATCTCCCTGGCCCTGGCGGCACTGGCCTCGCTGGTGGTTTTTGCCGCCAGCAGTTCCAGGACCTTATCCAGCTCCAGGGCGAGAAAATGCTTGTTTGTCATGTCAATACCTCGTTTTGGGTCCGTAAGAGAAGTTTCTGCAAATCGCAGCGCTGTGCCCCGCTCCCTGAGCAGGTCACTTGAACTGGGAAAAGCACACTGCTTCCTGACCCGGGATTCAAAAGCGCAAATCGCCCGCCTGGGGGGCTACCCCGCCCCCACCCCGGGGCAGACTGTTTTATAGAAATTCAAAGCCGGCAGCACCCGCTCCACCTGGGCCAAAAGATAGGCTTCGCTGACCTGAGCCAGACGGGAGAGCCCCTCCAAAGGCAGACGGAAGGCAAACAGCCGGTTAAAATCGCTGTAAATAATATGCCTCATGGCGTCAAAGACCCCTGGGGAAAGGAGAATCGTCTGCTCCCCGCACTGGGAAAGACAGTCCCCGCAGAAAATCACCCCGGAAACCGGGGCAAAATGGATCTCCCCTGACGGAGGTTCCCCGCAGGCGGCACAGGCCACCAGGTCAGGCATGTACCCAGACATGGTAAGGAGCCGCAGCTCAAAAACCGCCTTCAGCTGGTCCAGGGGCAGGCGTCCCCGGTCCAGCAGGGTCAGGGTATTCACCATCAGGTGGAGATAGCCTTCCTGGGTATCCCCCTCGGGGATCAATTCCTGACAGAGCTGGCAGAAATAGGAGGCCAGAGACAGGCGTTCCATATCCTGGCGGATGTGAAAAAAGAGGGTTTCAGCTTCCGCCTTGTCCACAAAGGTCCGGTCTCTGTTTCGAAACAGCTGAAAAGAGGAGTAGGCCAGCTGTTCCGTAGCGGAGGCCATAGTCCCCTTCTGGCGGCGGGCCCCTTTGGCGTAGGCGGTGACCACCCCCTGGTCGGCAGTGAGAAGCACCACCAGCCGGTCAAATTCCTCCAGGCTTCTGGCTTTGAGCACCACTCCCCTGGTTCCAACCTGCATGGCTTCCTTCCTCCCCCTCCGGAGAGGTCCCCTCCTCCGGCGCGCGCCTTTCAAAATCCACCGCACTGCGGTACTCCAGATAATCAGACACCAGCCCGCTTTTGCAAAATCTGTCCCAACATTCCTGTTCCCGGGATCCCATCTTTGGCACACCTCCGGCAAATCTTCTTGCCTACAGTGTTCGCCCCGGGTACCCTGGATATGTCAGGGAAAGACCGGCGCCCTTTCCAGCAATTTGCCCTTGACAACCCCTAACGCCATCAACGGCCAGAGGCTTCCTCTCCAAAATTCCCGGGCTCACCGGACAAAGAGCTGCCCGGCGCCGGCTCTCCGGCCGCTTCCTGTTCTGCCCGGGAGCTATCCTTCTGGGCCTTCGTCCGGTCCCGCTCTTCCTTTGCCCTAAGGTGCTTTTCCTCCTGCTGCCGGGCAGCGGCGTGAAGAATGGGCAGGTTGCAGAAGCCCACAATGGCGCAAATGACACAGATAAGCGCCACGCCATAATAAAGCAGCGCCCCAGTGGGCTTGGCGGAAACCGCGTACCCCGCGATTCCAAGCCCCACCACTGCAAGGGCGGTATTGGTCACCGTGTTTACCGTAATCCAGATCCGCAGCATTGTCGACACGCTCCTTTTCAGCCGTTTATCTCAATCTCCGGAAGCTTCCTCAGCGGAAACCGAAATTCCGCAGCTGAAATTCGTTGTTTTTCCAAGCTTCCTTGGTCTTCACCCTGCACTGGAGATTCACCCGCACTCCAAGAAAGTCTTCCATATCCTGTCGGGCCTCAGAGGCAATGGTTTTCAGCATCTGGCCGCCTTTGCCGATAATCATTCCCTTGTGGCCGTCCCGCTCACAGTAGATCATGGCCTCCACATCCACCAGAGGCTCCCCGCCGGCGCTCTCCCGATCCTTCATTTCCTGGACCACCACGGCCACGCCGTGGGGCACCTCTTCCCGCATATGGATCAGGATCTTCTCCCGGATCATCTCCGCACAGAGGACCCGCTCCGGCTGATCGGTAAGGGCGTCATCCGGGAAGAAATGGACCCCTTCTCCGGCGCTGTCCAGCAGGATGGACAGGAGAGTGTCCACCCCCTCCCCGGTAAGAGCGCTGATGGGGATGATCTCCCGGAAGTCGTAGGCGGCTGCCAGGGCCGCCAATTTGGGGAGCATCTCCTCTTTCTTCTCCAGAGTGTCCACCTTGTTCACCACCGCGATGGCAGGAAGGCGGAGTTTCCGGAAGTTGTCGATAAGGTCCGCATCGGCCTTGGAGAGCTCGGGGTCCGGCTCAGTCACCAGCACCGCCAGATCCACGTCCGCCACCGAATCCCGAACTTGTTTCACCATATACCGCCCCAGGGCGTCCTTGGCTTTCAGGAGTCCCGGGGTGTCGATAAACACCAGCTGCACTTCCTCCTTGGTAAGGACCCCGGTGATCCGGGTCCGGGTGGTCTGAGGCTTGCTGGTGACGATGGCCACTTTCTCCCCCACCAAACGGTTGAGGAGACTGCTTTTTCCGGCATTGGGTTTCCCCACCAGGGCCACAAAAGCGGAGCGGGGAGCTGCCGCCTGGGTCTTTCCGTTGTTTGTCTGATCCAAAGCTTATGGTTCCTTTCCTTTGTCATGATGTTGTCCGGGCCGGGAACAGGGTTCTCCCTTATCCCCCGGGAAGAATATGAAAGCCAGCGCCGCCAGAAGCAGCCCCAACACCAGGAGCAGCCTTTCCGGGGAGCCTGCCAGCTCCGCCGCCAGTCCCCGAAGCTCCTCCGGCCTCCAGAGGATGGCCAAACCTGCCGCCGCGGCAAAAACGGCCGCACAGAGGACCCCGGCGGCGGCCATATCCTTGGCCAGCCCCGCCAGGGGGTGGTACCCCGGGGCAATCAGGTCCGCAGCCGCTTCCAGGGCGGAATTCTGCAATTCGGCAGCCAGCACCCCGCCGCAGCTGAGGAAAAGGACTGCCCACTCCGCCCGGGAAACTTCCAGAGCGGCTCCCAAGGCCAAAACAGCGGCAGCGGCGCAAAGGTGGATGCGGAAATTCCGCTCCCGCCGCAGGCAGTTCCAAAAACCCCGGGCAGCCCAGACGAAGCTGCACCCCAAGCGTTTCAGCCAGCCCGCCCGGCGGTCACTGGGAAACGACATAGGTGCTGTCCCGGGTCAGGCCCAGATTGTCCAGGACCTCTTCTTCCTTTTCCCGCATCAGGGCGGCGGCCAGGCCCCCGGCCTCATGGTCGTAGCCCAGAAGGTGGAGCATGGAGTGAACGGTCAAAAAGCCGATCTCCCGCTGGAGGGTATGCCCGTAAAGTTCCGCCTGGCTCACAGCCTTCTCCACCGAGATGACGATATCCCCCAGTACCTGGGCCCCGGTTTCCATATTGACATCATAGACCCCATTCTCCCCCAGAGGGAAGGAGAGGACATCGGTCTCGATATCCTTTCCCCGGTGCTCCCGGTTCAGTTCCCGGATCTGGGCGTTGTTGAGGAAGCTGACGCTCACCTCGGCGCTGCCTTTGAAATCCTCCATCCGCAGCACCGCATTGCAGCAGCGGCGGATCAGAAGACGAATCCCCGAAGGGATCTTCACATCCTTTTGGCGATTGGTGATCTGTACCTTTACCTTATCCACAGTATTCGAACTCCCGTCTTATGCCTTTCGGCTTATTATTCTCAGCCTGGAGCTCACCTTCTGGCGCCCCTGCGGCTGTCGCTGTAGTACTTGTCATAGGCCTTGATGATATCCTGAACCAGCTTGTGCCGGACCACATCCTTCTCGGTAAAACGGATGATGGCAATATCATCTACTCCCTTGAGGATCTTGGCCGCCTCCACCAGGCCGCTGCGCCTGGCGTCAGGCAGGTCGATCTGGGTAACGTCCCCGGTGATCACCGCCTTGGAATTGAATCCCAGACGGGTGAGGAACATTTTCATCTGCTCGGGGGTGGTATTCTGGGCCTCGTCCAGGATGATGAAGCTGTCGTCCAGGGTGCGCCCGCGCATATAAGCCAGGGGAGCCACCTCGATGTTTCCACGCTCCTGGTACTTCTGGAAATTTTCCGCTCCCAGCATATCAAAAAGGGCGTCGTAGAGAGGCCTCAGATAGGGGTCCACCTTGTTCTGGAGGTCCCCCGGCAGAAAGCCCAGCTTCTCCCCCGCTTCCACCGCCGGCCGGGTAAGGATGATGCGGTTCACCTCATGGGCCCGGAAAGCCTTCACCGCCATGGCCACTGCCAGGTAGGTCTTGCCGGTGCCGGCGGGGCCGATGCCGAAGCAGATAGTGTTCTGGCGGATGGCGTCCACATAGCTCTGCTGCCCCAGGGTCTTGGCCTTTAGAGGCTTCCCCTTGGCGGTGATGCAGATAACGTCCTTGTTGAGGCTCTCCACCTCTTTTTCCTTGCCTTCCTCCACCAGGGAGGCCACATACCGGATGTTCTGGCCGTTGAGGGCCTCCCCCTGCTCCACCATGCTCAGGAGGCCCTCGATACAGCGCACGGCGTTCATCACCGCTTCCGCTTCCCCTGCCACCTTGATGTCGGTGCCCCGGAACACCACCGTGACGCCGTAGGTAGCTTCCACCTGGCGTATGTTCTCGTCCTGGTTGCCGAACAAGGTCAGGGCATGTTCCATTCGTTCAATATTGATGATCTGTTCCACCATGAGCTGTGGTTCCTTCCCGGACCCCCGAAGGGGGATCCCTATCATAAAGTTTACGTCTTTTCAAGAATTTAGTGTACCATATTTTTCAGAAAAAAACTATGTATTTTTCATAAAAACTTCTTGGTATCCGAAAATTTTTCATTTCTTCCTTCGTTCTCTTTGAAAACGCCATTTTTCCAGTCATTCCCTGCGAAATTTACAAAAAGAAGGTTTTTTCCTGGAAGCAAATATGATATGATGACGGTAAAATGTTGTGCTCCCCGGAGCCCGGACCATCTACCGCACCTGCAAAAAAGAGGAGGTACCCCATGAGACCAAAAGCACTGGCCGCCCTGGCTGCGGCGGCAGTCATCACCGCTGCCGGCACGGTTCCCGCCCTGGCCGCCAACCGAACCTATGACGATTTCGACACCATCACCAGCCACGTGAACCTGGCTCCCCCTCAGGAGCTGGCCATTGCCAGCCCCTCGGAGGACTACACCACCTCCTCTTCGGCATACTATCTTTCCGGCACCTCTGACCCGGACCTGGAGCTCACCTGTAACGGCACCACGGTGGAGGGACGGGGCGTCTTCGGCAGCTGGGGCTGGTATGCCGCTTTGGACTACGGAGACAACGTCTTCACCTTCCGTCAGCCGGACGGCTCCTCCCAGAGCGTCACGATCACCCGGACTGACCCCTCATCGGTGGTGGTGACCACCACCTCCATCACCCAGATGACCCCCACCTATGACAAAGCCTCCCGGAGCGGCGAGACTGTCACCCTCACCTGTGTGGCTCCCTCCGGCGCTTCGGTGTACGCCCTGGTGGGAGACTACACTGTGCGGATGGAGCAGTCAGCCGCCACTGCTGTTCAGGGAGTCCCCGCCACCTTTAAAGGGAGCTTTGTGGTCCCCTCGGTAAGCGGCACCCAGAATCTGGGCCCCATCCGCTATGTCCTGAACGACCAGAAAACCTACACCTCCTCCGGCAGCTTCTATGCCGTGGGGGAAAACGATACCCTTTTGGTGGAGGTGAAAGAAACCTCCGTGGCCGTCTTTGACACTGCCACCACTACCCAGAACTTCACCACCATCGCCAAAGGGGGCGCCGTGGACTACGTCACCGACCAAACCGACACCCGCTACCAACTGGGGATGGGGGGCTGGATCAGCAAGGAAGGGGTCACTCCCCTTACCACTTCCAAGCCCTGGCAAAACCAGGTGAGCGGCGTCACCTTCTCCCGGACCCAGTGGGGAGAGCGGTATAAATTTGCTTCCAGCGCCAACGTGGTCTGCACCACCTATATGAACAGCGAAAAACTCTCGGTGGAGTTCCATCACACCACTGGCATCGGGTCCATCCCCACCGGGGACAGCCAGCTGTTCAGCGGCGCCACCGTCACCCAAAAAGAAGACAGCACCCTGGTGGAATGGTACCTGGAGGAAGGAAAGAGCCTCTGGGGGTATGTGGTGGAATACGACGATGAAAACGGCATCACCACCGTCTACTGCAAATATCCCGCCCAAAGCTACCCCAGTGAGGAGAAGCCCCTCACCGACATTATTGTGGGGCTGGACGCCGGTCACGGCGGGCCTGACACCGGCGCTCTGGGCACCGCAAAGCTCCTGGGGGCCACCGAAAGCGACATCAACCGGGCCACCGCCATCGCGGTGAAAAAGCGGCTGGAATCCCTTGGGGCCACAGTGATCCTTGCTGACGCCAAGGAAGAAAAGACCACCACTACCGACCGTCTCGGTCCCTCGGAGGCGGGAAAAGCTGATTTCTACATTTCCCTCCATTGCAACAGCATCAGCGGCAACGGCCTGACCCCCAACGGGGTGGAGGTGTACTACTACACCGCCATCTCCAAGAACCTGGCCACCGCCCTCCGGGACAATATGGTGGCTGAAACGGGGCGGAAGGCCCGGAACGTCCTCTGGAGCTACTATAAAGTCACTCTCAACACCTACTGTCCCTCCGCCATGGTGGAGATGGGGTTCATGACCAATCCCAGAGACTACGACGATATGTGCAGCAAGGCCGGCATCTTTAATACCGCCAATGCCGTGGCGGACAGCATCCTCCAGGTCCTTGGCGCATAAGGACCTTACCGCTTCTTTTTGGAGGTGAATTCTCGTGAAGGGCTTTTCCATATCTGGCTTCGTTTTGGGGATCGTGGCCGCTGTCTGCGGCATCTGCGCCCTGGTGTTCAGCGCAGTGGGGCTGAAATGCCGCCGGTAACCCCACCCGGAATCTTCTCAACATAAACCAAGGCCCGCGCCGTTCGGCGCGGGCCTTGGTTTATGGATTATGCCGCCTCTTGGGAAGTCTCAGAGGGGCTGTTCTCCTGCACATACTCCTCCACCGCCGTCTCAACCATAGAGAATGGAGCGGGACCCAGGTCCAGGATGGCTTTATGGAAAGCCACCGGGTCAAAGGCGTCCCCCAATTCCTCCTCTGCGCTGTTATACAGATCCTGGAACAGATTTCCGGTAAAGTAGTAGTTGAGATAGTTGCCGGGGTTCTCCACAAAGAGCTTATACTGCTCGTAGGCCGTCTCCTCCGGGATATCCGCCATCAGCAGCTGGTTCATGGCATCCCAGGCCTGCTGGAAGTCCCAGCCCTCCCAGTGAATCCCCACATCCACCAGAGCCATGGCATCCTGGGTCAACCGCTCCAGCCGGGGGATAACCCCCATCACCGCCGGGTCCCCATCGGCGTAGCGGTAGCTGTTCATCTCCACATAGTTGGCCCAGCCTTCGGTCCAGCCGGTGTAGCCCACGATATAACGCACCGCCGGCAGCCCCAGGGACTTAAAATAGACGTTTTGATACATGTGGCCGGGATAGCCTTCGTGGGCCACTGTGGAGAAAAGACTCTGATCATATTCGCCGTTGATATAAATGGCCTCTTTTTGGTCCAGAGGGGTATCCACGCGGCTCTGGAGATAAGCCGCCGGGGAGAAATTCTCCGCCATGGCGGCAGGAACCTGGTTTACCTGAAAATTCAGCGCCGGCAGCGGCGGATAATCCGCGGTCATCTTCTCCGCCAAATCCTCCAGCAGCTCCTCAACGCTGCCGCACTGGGTAAAAACAGGATCCTGGCTCAGGTAAGTCAGATAGGCCTCAGGATCCTGGCGGACATACTCCAGCAGGTCTGTCAGAGCGGCGTCATAGCACCCCTGGAGATATTCCAGCAGCTCTTCCGTGGTCATGTCGGTGCCAGTTTTGCACTGGACCAGAGCTGTGTAGTACTCCTTCCCCTGAGGGAGGGCAGCCAGGCCCAGCACCTCCTCCGGTCCCTGGATCTTCCTCACCGCTTCCCCAAGGGCACGGTAAGCCGAAATCAGGTTCTCATTGTGGAGGGTTTCGCTTCTCTCCTTGGCGGCGTCCTTTTCCTCCTGGGTCAGAAACTCCGCCTGGTCAATTTTCTGGGCCAGGGAATCCACCAGGAACTGGCAGCCCTCTTCCACAAAGTTGTCGCACTGCTGGGCCACCCCGTCCAAAAACACCTGGCTCATCCCCACTCCCTGATCCTGGCGCTCCTGCTCCCGCTGGGCGTAGAGAAGGAAGGTTTCTTCCGCCGTCTCAAGAATGTGGAAATAGCTCTCCAGATCGCTCTCCTGGTACAGCTCCCACTCGTTAAGAAGAAGGGGCAGCTGGGCCTGGAACCCCAGGTAGGTTCCCAAGTAGCTGTCGTCCAGGTAGAAGTAGTCCCTGAGGCTCAAGCGGCGCTCCAGATAGTCCCGGAAGATATCCAGGGTTTCCAGCTGGCTCTCCTCCAGCTCCTCCCGTGGAAAGGAATCCAGCTCCTGGATCATCTCCTCCATCTCCCGGCAATCCTCCTCCCACTCCTCCTGGGTGTCGAAGGGCAGCACTGCCGGCTCCGGCTGGATACCGTAATTCTGAGGGGTCTGGAACAGGAAGTTGAGATCCATGCTGTCGGCGTCCAACAGCCGGGATGGAAGCTCTGCCAGATAGGCGTCAAACTGCTGGGAGACGGTTTGGGGCTCCTCCCCGATCCCCTGGCAAGACGTCAGGGCCAAGGTCATCGCCAGGGCCAGCCCCAAGGCTGCCCACCGTTTCAAATAATTCATAGCGGCTCCTTGTATTATAGAGTAGTAGTTATTAGAGCCCCTCTCCAAGGGCTGTG